>CALESR010000001.1 GCA_937907485.1 uncultured Paracoccaceae bacterium
ATCTGCTCGGCCTGACCCAGGCGGCCCAGCCGCAAATTGGCCGACCCGATCGCCGAGAGCGCATCGACCGTCGGGCCTTGTTCGGCCATCGAACGGTAATAGGCCCTGAGCGCCAATTCGAATTCTCCGCCCTCCATCAGCCGGTGGCCGACGGTCAGCCCATCGACGTCGTCGGCGTTGATCGCCCTGCCGGGCAAGCCGTCGGGCGAAAAGGCGGTGGTCGTCTGGCAGGCGGACAGCGCCAGGAGCGCTGCCACGCCGAGAGCTTTCATCATGGGTTGAAATTCGCCGTGGCAAGCATCGTGATGACCCCGTGCACCGACGGACCGATCAGGATGATCAGCAGGGGCGGCACCGTGAACATCATTGTGCCCAAGGTCAGCTTGGTCGGCAAGACGTTCGCTTTTTCTTCAGCCAGCATCACGCGTTTGTCACGCATTTCCCCCGCATAGACGCGCAGGGCCTCGGCTACCGAGGTGCCGTAGGTCGCCGATTGGACCAGAACCGTGACGAACGAGCGGATGTCGGCATTGCCGCAGCGCACGCCCATGTCTTTCAACACCGCCAGCCGTTCTTTGCCGGCCTTGGTTTCATGCGAGACGGTTTCGAACTCCTCGGCCAGAGCGGGATACCCGGCCTTCAACTCGCGCGCGACGCGGTTGATCGACTGGTCCATCGATTGCCCGGCCTCGGTGCAGATCAGCAGCATATCCAGCGCATCGGGAAAGCCGCGAGTGATCTGGTTCTGACGTTCCTGACGGCGCTTGTTGACCCAGTAGATCGGGAAATAATAGCCCGCCAGTGTCGGCACCAGCACTGGCATTGCAGTGGCCAGAACCGAGGCCCCCTCGGGCGGCGGCAGCAGCAGGATGTAGATCAGCCCCAGCATCAACCCGCCCAAGCCGCCGATGAACTTGGCGGCGTTGAAATCGCGCACTGCGTTGCGGCCGTGATACCCGGCCTGGATCATGTAAAGCCGACCCTCACCCATCTCGGATTCGGTCGCGGGTTCCAGAAACGCCTTGTAACGTTCCAGCCGCTTGTAAAGCGCGGAGTCCTTGCTGGAATGCGAGCGCGACAGACTGGCGCGGCTATCCGCGGCAGCACGGTTCTGATCGCGCAACTTGGCCAGCGGGTCGGGCTTGTCCGAGCGACCGGCGAGAGTAAAGAGGACCAGAGTGACCCCGATGGCGACGATCAGCGCGATCAGCACGGGCGGCGAGGTCAGTGTAGCGATGAGGTTGGTGGGCATGATGACGCCTCAGACCTGAATGTTGACCATCTTGCGCATGTAGAGGACGTTGATGACCAGAAAGGCCACGACGACCAGCGCAACGGGGATGAAAAGCGCGGTTTCCTTCACCTCATCGTAATAGTCGGGCTTGATGACCGAGATCATCAGCATCGACACGATGGGAAAGGCCGACAGGAACATGCCTGACCATTTCGCCTCGGCGGTGATGGCCCGCACGCGGCGGAACAGCTTGAAACGGGCGCGCACCACCTTGGAAAGGCCATCGAGGATCTCGGCCAGGTTGCCACCCGATTGCGCCTGGATCGTTACGGCGACCGCCAAAAAGCGCAGGTCCTGCATGTCCATGCGTTCGGCAAAAGCAAGAAGTGCTTCGCTCATGTCGCGACCATAAGACGCCTCGTCGGCAATCATGCCCAGTTCGGTGCCCAGCGGGTCAGGGATTTCCTTGGCCGCGGCGGCGAGGGCGTGGACAAACGGATGCCCAACGCGCAGGCCCCGCACGATCAGGTCGATGGCATCGGGCAGCTGTTCTTCGATCATGGCAAATCGCTTTTTCGCCTTGCCTGCAACCCAGAACCAGATGCCGCCGATGCCCATCGCGGCGCCGACACCGGCGCGCACGGCGGTCGGCGCGTCGGTGAAGAGCGTCAGCGCCATGTAACCGGCAGCGCCGACCAGCACCATCATGCCCATCAGCATCAGGGGCGAGAAGGCGATTTTGCCTTTCTCGGCCTTTTCGGCCAGCAACGAATAGAACGGGATACTGACCGAACTCGAATGCTGGGTCGCTTCCTTGCGCAGTTTGTCCAGGACGGCGTTGCGGTCCTTGGCGCCGTCGAGCAGTTCCAGGCGCCGGTTCAGGCGGCTGCCCAGCTGAATCGAACGGCCAAAGGCAAAGAGATAGATGCCCTCGACCAGCAGCAGGATGCCGCCGAAGATGGCCAGATAAATCAGGACGGTGGGCGAGATGCTCATGATCGGTCAGCCCTTTTCGATGATGTCATACATGCTGGGCGGCAGATCATAGCCCCAGCGGCGGAAGCGGTCCGAGAAGTGCGAGCGCAGCCCGCAGCCGGTGAAATGGCCGAGGATCTTGCCGTTGGGCTCCATCCCGGTGCGCTCGAACTTGAAGATTTCCTGCATGGTGATGATGTCGCCCTCCATGCCGGTGATTTCGGTGATCGAGGTCATCCGGCGTGAACCGTCCTGCAGGCGGCTGGCCTGCACGATCAGGTTGACCGCGCTGGCGATCTGGTTGCGCACGGCTTTCAGTGGCATTTCGATGCCTGCCATCGCCACCATGTTTTCCAGACGGCTGATGCCATCGCGGGCCGAGTTGGCGTGGATCGTGGTCATTGAGCCGTCATGGCCGGTGTTCATCGCCTGCAGCATGTCGATGACTTCCTCGCCGCGGGTTTCGCCGACGATGATCCGGTCCGGGCGCATCCGCAGGGCGTTGCGCAGGCAGTCGCGCTGGGTGACGGCGCCCTTGCCCTCGACGTTGGCGGGGCGGCTTTCCATCCGGCCGACATGGACCTGCTGCAGTTGCAGTTCTGCCGTGTCCTCGATGGTCAGCACGCGTTCCGAGTTGTCGATGAAGGACGACAGCGCGTTCAGCGTGGTCGTCTTGCCCGAACCCGTACCTCCCGAGACGATGATGTTGAGGCGTGTGGCGACCGCGGCCTCCAGATACATCGCCATTTCCTGATTGAAGGCGCCGAATTTCACCAGGTCGTTGATGCCCAGCTTTTCTTTCTTGAATTTGCGGATCGACACCAGCGAGCCATCGACCGCGACCGGCGGCACCATCGCGTTAAAGCGCGAACCATCGGCCAGACGGGCGTCGACATAGGGGTTCGATTCATCGACACGGCGACCGACTGCCGACACGATCTTGTCGATGATGCGCAGCAGGTGGCGTTCGTCCTTGAAGGTGACATCGCTGAGTTCCAGCTTGCCGCCGCGTTCGATGAACACCTTGTTGGGACCGTTCACCAGAATGTCGTTGATCGTGTCATCTTTCAGCAGCGGTTCCAGCGGGCCAAGGCCGCGGACCTCGAAATAGAGGTCTTGGTTCAGTTGCATGCGCTCTTCGGCGGTCAGGCTGATGCCCATCTCGTTCAGTGCTTCGGCGGCGATCGAGGCGATTTCCGAACGCAACTCGGCCTCGGACGCGGTGTCGAGCGCGGCGAGGTTCAGGTTGTCCAACAGCTTGTTGTGCAAGAGCGACTTGATCTCGAGGATTCGCTGGCGACGGCGGCGGTCCTTGTCATTGGCGGCGGGTTGTGCCGAGATCGGCGCCGCGGCAGGGCTGGCCTTGAAAACCGGCTTGGGCATGACATTCGGCGACGCAGTCAACGCGGGCTGCGCCGCGGGGGTCACCTGCGTATGGCCATGGGTCGGCACGGCGCGCGATTCGGCGGTGCTGGCAGCTTGAGTATCTTTGCGGTAACGCGAGAACATGGTGGGCCTCCTCAGGCAGCGGCGCGGTTGTCGACCCGGTTGGCCGAGGCGATGGTCAGCGCCAGCTTGCGGATTTCCTTGAGTAGCGGGTTCTTGGGCGAGACCTCGGACAACGGCAGGCCGTGGTCGTTGGCATGCGTCACATGGGTGGTGCCATCGGGCAGCATCACTTCGAAATCGATGTCGAGGCTTTCAGCCATGCGCTTTGCGCGGGCCTTGCCTGACAGGTCGGTGAATTTCGGCGCTCTGTTCAGCACATAATGCAGCTTGGACAGCGGAAGCCCCTCGGCCTTGAGGGCGCGAATCAGCCGCAGCGCATTCTGGGCCGAGCGCATATCCAGTTCCATCATCGCATAGCAGGCCTCGACCTCGTTGAGCACGGTTTCGGTCCACTGAACGACGGTGCCGGGCATGTCGATGATGACGATGTCGAAATTGGACCGCGCCAAGGCGATCAACCGGCTGATGTCATCGGGCGAGATCAGGTCGAGCGGCAACATGTCGGCGGCGGCGGTCAGAACCCGCAACTTTTCGTTGAAGGTCTGCAGCGTGTTCATGAAGAAATCGCGGTCCATCATCGCCGTGTTGGACAGCAGTTCATAAACCTTTTCGGTGCGCGCGAGATCGAGATAGGTGGCGACCGAGCCGGTCTGCAGGTCAAAGTCCATCAGGCAGACCGTGGGGGCGTTCTTGCCGGAATTGGCAATCTCCCACGCAAGGTTGACGGCGAACGAGGTTGCCCCCGCGCCGCCAGCCAGCGGCTGCACGGCATAGACACTGCCCTGCGGCTGATTCGGCGCATAGTTCATTCGAGCGGCCGAGGCGGCACCGACCAGATCGACGACCGGCTGGCGCAGGCGTTGGATCGCATCGTGCAGCGCACCCTCGGGCAGCGGATAGGGGACAAAATCGGTTGCGCCCAGACGCAGCAGCCGATGCAGTGAGATCGGGCTCAGTTCTTCGGCGATGAGCAGGACGCGGACATTCAGCGAAGTGGCGCGCTGGATCACGGCCTCGACCATTGCCATGCTGGCGCTATCATCGTCATCAAGGGCGATAGCGATGAATTCAAGGGATTTTGCCTCGGGTTGGTCGAAGTATTTCAGGGCGCTGGTAAAGGTCAGGTCGCCCCAGCAATCGCCCATCTCCAGTTCCATGTCCTCGATCAGAAGATCAAAGTTCTGCACATCACGGGACACCGTGCAGGCCCGAATGGTTGCCGCATTCTTGGTGCTGATGGTCGCGCTCGACATTTCTCTTTCCCTCCGCGCCCGCTTCTGCGGGCCTGGCACATGGCTGATACAAAGACCCCTGGACGACTCCATCCCGGGCATGCAGCCACCTTCGGCGCTAATCTTGGCAGGAATGGGGCTAAAAAATCGTAATTGTCAGGCAAGTGCCCACAATGCAGACGCCCTGCCGTCCGTCAGGGGGCAGGGCGCTGCGAGGGACGCCGGGCTTGGGTTCCCGGCGGGGAGGAATGATTGGCGGCGTCAGGGCGCCGCGCTGCTGATATACGCGCGTTGGATGATCAGCGCGTATTGTCCGTTCATCACGGTGGGGTGGTTCTGCAAGAAGCCCGAAACCTCGGTCACGGCGCGCCGGTTCTGACGCTCGCGGTCCTGCGTCTGGATCAGCGGCTGAGTTTCGCCATTCGACACCACGGCCTCGAGGCGCGAACGGCTCACGCCGTTGCGGGTCAGGAAGGCAACCACGGCACGCGCGCGGCGCATCCCAAGCGCGTGATTGTACCGGTCACCGCCAACCAGATCGGCATGGCCGAACACGCGGAACGTCACCTCGGGGAATTGACGGATCCAGCGGGCTTGCTGGCGCAGCACCGCCTGCGCGGCGGCATCGAGCCGGGCGCTGTCAAAGTCGAAGGTTACCGAATTGGGGACTTCTCTTGCAAATTTCTGCGCCAGATCGATGGCAAAGGGCATCTGCCCGGTCATCACCAGAATGTTGTGCGCCGTCGGGTTGCCAAAGCCGCCTTCATCCGTCGTCGAGCCGACGATCCGGCCGCCGCCACTGCAGGCCGCCAGAGTGACCGAGGACACACCCAACAGCAGGGCACGACGGGAAATCTTTGAAATCGCCATCATCCCTACTCCATCACATAGCCATAGCCGCCGCGGAAGTCCTGGCGGGCCACTTCGGCCGCGCCACCGCTGGCACCCACAAGCCGCCCGTTGAGGAACAGATCTCGCTCGTTGGGCAGGCGGACGCGGTCGGTCGGCAGGATCAGCGCCTCGCCGCGGGTCGGCGTGACCAGATGTGCGGTCACGAAGATCATCAGCTCACTCTGGTCGCGTTGGTATTCGCTGGACCGGAACAACGCGCCAAGGATCGGAATGTCGCCCAGCCACGGCACCTGCGCGACTGCACCCTGGAAATCATCCTGCAGCAGCCCGGCGATGGCAAAACTTTCGCCATCGCGCAATTCGACGGTGGTCGAGGTCTGGCGACGACGGAAGGCCGGGATGTTGACGCCGTTGCTCGAAGTGCCGTTGGCGGCATCGAGGCTGGAGACCGAGGCGTTCAGTTCAAGGTTGATGACGTCGCCGTCGATCACCCGCGGGGTAAAGCCCAGTTCCACCCCAAAGGGGCGATATTCGACCGTAACCGTACCGTTCGCGCCGACGACCGGCACCGGCAATTCACCGCCCGCAAGGAAGCTGGCCGATTGGCCGGACAGGGCGGTCAGACTGGGCTCGGACAGGGTCCGGGCCAGGCCGTTCGATTCCATCGCTTCCAGCATGACCTGGAATTGCACCGAACCGATGGCAAAGCCGCCCGTGATGACACCAGCGGTATCGCCGCCGGTGGGGGTCGCCGTGCCGCCCAGCGCCGCATTCGCCAGCGCCTGGGTGTTCCAGCCGCCGGTGCCGATGCTGGTGCCGCCGTTGCCGATGGCAAGGCTGGCGGCCAGATTCTGCGCGGCACCGCGTGAGACCTCGGAGAAGCGCACGCGCAGCATGACCTGCTGGGTGCCGCCGACGCTCATCAGGTTTGACACCCGCTCCGGGGCATAGCGTTCTGCCAGTTGCAGCGCCGCATCCAGCCGACCGATGGACGAGACCACGCCTGACAGCACGATTCCGTCATTGGCGGTCCGCACCTCGATGGGCTCGCTGGGCAGGATCTGCCGCAGACGCTCGCGGAATTCGGCGATGTCCGGCGTGACCTGAACCTCGACGTTGGCGATCAACTCGCCGTTCGCGCCGAGGATGGTCAGCGTCGTTCGTCCGGGCGCCTTGCCCAGCACATAGATCGACCGATCAGAAAGGGTCGAGATATCGGCGATGCCCGGGTTGGCGATCGACAATTCGACAAAGGGAATATCGGATTCGACCACCACTGCACGGTTCATCGCAACGGCGAGTGTTTCACGCACCGTTCCCGATTGCACCCTGAGGGCCTGCGCCGACGCTGTCGAAGCCGGGATCAATCCCGCTCCGAAACCCAACGACACCAGCACTGCGGCTGGCGCTAGAATACTCTTCACTGTCATGTGATCCTGCCTCTTGATCACGATTGATGCCGACGCTCTGCGGAGTCGTTCGCCGCCAGAATGCTTGAATCCGCTTTTTATTGCAAGATTCAATTGTTTGGATGGCGTCTTTCGTGTGACTTCAACCGATTCCCACGAGGAGTGGCGGCGAAAATAGATCAGGCCCCCAGATGTGGGGGCCTGTGCTGTGGCAGAAAGGCCACGTCAGTTGGTGCAGGGGATTTCGATCATCACCACTTCGGCGCCGCGACGGGTGCGCACGGTGCAGCGTTCGGCGACGGCCTGCGCAGCGGTGTCCATGCCCAGCAGGCTGCGACCGTCCACCTGGATCGGATTGACCTCGGCCACGTCGTCCAGCCCGACCAGCGACAGCGAGAGGCGACCAGTCGATTGACCCTGTGCGAGCGAAGCGACCATTTCGGTCGCGGCTTCGACGGTGATCGAGCGCGGGACACCGTTGAAGGTGCGGTCCTGATCGGCGTTTTCGTCCAGCGCGATGATGCGAACGCTGGCGGAGAGCAGGCGGGTAATCTCGCCGCCTTCGGCACCGCGGCCGGTCCAATAAATATCGACGGTATCAGACGGGCGAAGTGTGCCCGACAGACCACTGTTCTGGTCAACACGGATGGTAAAGGCACGCATGCCCGGAGTCAGCATCGCGGCGATTCCGGCCTGCTGACCCGGCTGACTGACCTTGACGGCCAGAACCGGCTCCAGCGGTTCCATCGCGCGCAGCGCCACACGGGGCCGCGAAGCGTCGGGGATCAGCGCGTTCATCTCATGAAAGGCGCCGGGCGGTACGGAGTTGGCGGGCCAATCGACCATACGGACGTCGCCCGCGCCGATCAGTTCGCCATAGCGCAACGGGCGGCTGGCGACCAACACCGGGACGGTTTGTGTGGTCTGCACGACGGCACCGCGCGCCTGAGCGGCGGCAAGCGCGGCCTCGGTCTGGCCGATATAGGTCTGCGCCATGTAGACACCGAATCCGGCAAGGGCCAAGCCGACGCCAAGAATTCCGATTTGAGCCACACGCATTCGCTTTACTCCTTTACTGGGCGGCGTCGACAACAGTGGGTCGGGCCGATTCCGAGCATGCTCAACCTTGCCTGGCGATTTGGGCGCAATCATGGCGCGCAGGGGCAAACACTGTGGCAGGTCCTGAATATGGAACGGACCGCATCCGGAGATGCGGTCCGCTCGGGATCAGGGCGGTCAGGATTACTGGCTGACGCCCAGCGTGCCCAGCGTCGCGACCGAAGCCGACGACAGCGAGTTCGAGATGTTGGTGCCCAGCGAGTTGACGCCGGTGCGGACCGAGGTGATGACGGCCAGGCCGAGGCCGACGATGGCGGCGGTCAGCACGACCCAGTCAACGGTCACGGCGCCCGACTCGTTGGCGACGAAGGTCTTGATCTGGTTAAGAAAGGTCATGATGCTTCTCCAGGTTTCGGGGTTCGATACTGTTACGGTTCACTGCCAGACCGAAAACCGGGAGGTTTAAGGGGGTTTGACCGTCTTCCGGCTTGGCACGTTGGTTTTCGACCGGGATCGCGGCGGCAAAGTGCGGAGACTCTGGCAAAATCAAGGCAAACCCGGACAAGTTTCGTGACTTTGTGTCGGGCGCGCGACAACGGGGAGAAATCGCAAGAATTGCGCCGATATCGGCAACATTCGCTTGGCACCGTCCGAGGCGATTCGTTCCTGGCTGATCCCTGCAAACCACGCGCGCGGCGCACAAAGCAAAACGGCCACCCCTTTCGAGGCGGCCGTTCGGCAGTCGAATTCCGGTGGGTTACTGGCTGACACCCAGGGTGCCGAGGCTGGCGACCGAGGCCGACGACAGCGAGTTCGAGATGTCGGAGCCCAGCGCGCTGACGCCGGTGCGGACCGAGGTGATGACGGCCAGGCCGAGGCCGACGATGGCGGC
>CALESR010000002.1 GCA_937907485.1 uncultured Paracoccaceae bacterium
GCCCCACCGCCACCAGCCCCAGCATGCGGGCCGCATCCAGCGTCAGGATGCCGCTGTCCAGCCCCAGCGGGGCCTGAAACCGCCGCACGCCCTCGGTCGTGGCCGCGTCGAGCGTGCCGGTGACCGGACCGGCATAATGCCCCCGCGCCGCCAGCGCCCGCTGCAGCGAGGCGATCATTCCAGCCGTCATCTCCTCGGCGCAGGGCACGGCAAAGCGGCGGTCCTCGGCGGGGCGCAGCACCTCGTCGCGGGGGCGGCGGGTGCCGCTGGCATCGGTATCAAAGACCGTGCGGGTCTGCGCCGGAATGGTGTCGATCGCCCAGCAGCCCGCGCCCTGATCCATCGGCGCGGCCATCGCCACCGGCGCCGGCTCGGCACGGCGCACTTCGGGCTCGCTGGACGTCTGGCAGGCGGCCAGCAGCGCGGTCAGGGCAATCAGGGCAATGGGGCGCAACATCGGGGGCCTCGGTCTCTTGCAGTGCCGAATCGACGGGCACTTGCCTGCGTTGGCCCCTTTGTGCAGGCCCAAGGCGGCGGAAAGCGGGCACAAACGGGGCCATCGCGGGCCGTTTTGCGGGCGGCGCGGTCTGGCGCCCGATCCCGCCGCGCTCTGGTCAAACCCGCAGGCGTGGCTTATGTCGGGGCAAGCAAGTGCGACCCATCACGAGGCTTTCATGGTCAAGATCACCTATATCGAGTTCAACGGCACCGAGCACAGCGTCGAGGTCGCCCCCGGCCTGACCGTGATGGAGGGTGCGCGCGACAATGGCATCAAGGGGATCGAGGCCGATTGTGGCGGCGCCTGTGCCTGTTCGACATGCCATGTCTATGTCGATGACGCCTGGGTGGAAAAACTGCCGCCGCGCGATGCGATGGAAGAGGACATGCTCGATTTTGCCTGGCAGCCCGACAGCCTGCGCTCGCGCCTGACCTGCCAGATCAAGGTGACGGCGGCGATGGACGGGCTGGTTGTCCGCCTGCCCGAGCGGCAGATCTGAGCGATGGCCCTCTCGCTCAAGCGTCAGTTCGGCATCTGGGGCGCGCTGGCGGCGCTGCTGATCGTGCTGCTCTGGCTCTTGGGTGACGTGCTCTTGCCCTTTGTGCTGGGCGCGGCGCTGGCCTATTTCCTCGACCCGGTCGCCGACCGGCTGCAGCGGGCCGGACTGGCCCGCACGACAGCGACGGTGCTGATCTCACTGGTTGCCGTGCTGGTTCTGGTGTTGGCCGTGCTGTTGGTGGTGCCCCTGCTGGTCGAGCAGTCCCGCGCCCTGATTGCCGCATTGCCCAGCCTGACGCAGGCGGCGACCGCCCGGTTGATCGAGTATTTCCCCTCGCTGGCCGATGCCGAGTCGGTGCTGCGTCGCTCGTTGGCCAGCATCGGCAGCGCGGTGCAGGCGCGCAGTGGCGAGTTGGCGCAGGCGGTGCTGGGCTCGGCGCGCAACGTGGCCAATCTGGTCTTGCTGATTGTCGTGGTGCCGGTGGTGGCGTTTTACATGCTGCTGGACTGGGACCATCTGGTGGCCCGCGTCGACGCGCTGTTGCCGCGCGACCATGCCCCGGTGATCCGCAAGCTGGCGGGCGAGATCGACCGCACCGTCAGCGCCTTTGTGCGCGGCATGGGGTCTGTCTGTCTGGTGATGGGCCTGTTCTATGCGCTGGGCCTGATGGCGGTCGGCCTGCAATTCGGGCTGGTGGTCGGCGCCTTTGCCGGGCTGGTCACCTTCATCCCCTATGTCGGCGCGCTGCTGGGCGGGGCGCTGGCGCTGGGGCTGGGGCTGTTTCAGTTCTGGGGCGACTGGGTGTCCTTGGGGTTGGTGGCGGCGATTTTTGCGGCCGGGCAGATGATCGAGGGCAATGTGCTGACCCCCAATCTGGTGGGGCGATCGGTCGGGCTGCATCCGGTCTGGCTGATCCTCGCGCTCAGCGTGTTTGGCGCACTGTTCGGCTTTGTCGGCATGCTGGTGGCGGTGCCGGTGGCGGCGGCGATCGGCGTGCTGGCGCGGCATGGCTCGGGGGTTTACATGGGCAGCACCCTGTATCGCGGGGCCAGCGGTCGGGCAGAACATGGGGCCGGGGATGATCGGGGCTGAGCAGCTCAGCCTTGGCCTGCCGACGCCCGAGGCCATGGAGCGCGACGATTTCCTGCCCGCGCCGTCGAACCTGCTGGCGCTGACGGCGCTGGATGATCCGGCGGGCCTGCCCTCGGGGCTGGCGGTGCTCAGTGGTCCGCCGGGTGCGGGCAAGACCCATCTGGCGCGGCTCTGGGCGGCGCGGACGGGGGCGCGCTGGCAACCGGTCGCGGCGCTGGCCGCCGATTTGCCGATGTTGCTGGCCCCCGGCACCACGCCTGGCGCGCTGGTCATTGACGAGGCGCAACGGCTGGCGGGCACCCCCGGCGAAGAGGCGCTGTTCCATCTGCTGAACCATCTGCGCGGGCGTGGGCAGGTGCTGCTGACCGCCAACGGCCCGGCGCGTGACTGGGGGGTGCGGCTGCCCGATCTGGCCTCGCGGCTGGCGGTGGGGGCGCATCTGGCGCTGTTGCCGCCCGACGAGGCCCTGCTGGCCGCCGTGCTGGTCAAGCTGTTCGACGACCGCCAGATTCGCGTCGAACCCTCGCTGATCGACTATCTGGTCAGCCGGATGGAGCGCTCGCTGGCGGCGGCGCGCGGGCTGGTGAACCGGCTTGATGCGCTGGCGTTGCAGCGCCAGTGCCGCATCAGCCGCGACCTGGCGCGCGAGGTGCTGAACGCCGACATCGCGGGCGAAACCGCGACGCCGGGCACCCTCGACTCTGGCGTTTGACCCGGCCATCATGAAACCGTCGCATTCGCCGTCTAAGGCCAAGCCATGAACACCACCGACTTTCTCAACGGCCCGTTTCCCGAGCCGGTCGACCCGCCCGAGGGTCTGACCGCCACCGCGCCTTCGCGGTTCTTCAACCGCGAGCTGTCGTGGATCGCCTTTAACTGGCGGGTGCTGGACGAGGCCTCGAACCCGCGCGTGCCGCTGCTGGAACGGGTGCGGTTCCTATCGATCTCGGCCACCAACCTCGACGAGTTCTATACCGTGCGCGTCGCGGGCCTGCGCGAATTGCACCGGGCGGGCAACGCCAGCCCGTCGATCGACGGCCGCACCCCGCCCGAACAACTGGCGCTGATCGACGAGGACGCGCGCCAGTTGATGCTGACCCAGCAGCGCACCTTTGCCGAGGTGCGCGCGGCGCTGGAAGCCGAGCAGATGCGCATCCTCGACCGGCAGGCGCTGACCGCCGAGGACCGGGTGTTTCTGGACGAGTATTTCTTTGCCAATGTTTTCCCGATGTTGTCGCCGCTGGCCATCGACCCGGCGCATCCGTTTCCCTTCATTCCCAACACCGGATTCTGTCTGGCGTTGCAGATCGAACGTCGCGCCGATGGCATCCGCCGCAACGCGCTGCTGCCGGTGCCGCAACAGATCGCCCGCTTTGTCCGCCTGCCGGCTGCACCGGGCGCGCACCGCTTCCTGCCGCTGGAGGAACTGCTGCTCGACCAGTTGCAGGCGCTGTTCCCCGGCTATTTCGCCCGCTCGTCCTGTGCGTTCCGCGTGCTGCGCGATTCCGACATGGAGGTCGAGGAAGAGGCCGAGGATCTGGTCCGCGAATTCGAGGTTGCCCTCAAACGCCGTCGCCGGGGCGAGGTGGTGCGCCTGACGCTGACCGCTGATGCCAGCCCGGCGCTGAAATCGCTCATCATGGACGAGTTGGGCGTGCTGCCCGAGGAGTTGATCGAACTCGACGGCCTTCTGGGCATGGCCGATGTCAAGGAACTGGTGGTTGACAGCCGCCGTGACCTGCAGTGGCCGCCGTTCTCGCCGCGCGTGCCCGAGCGGGTGCAGGACCACGACGGCGACCTTTTTGCCGCGATCCGGCAAAAGGACATGCTGCTGCACCACCCCTATGAAACCTTTGACATGGTGGTGCAATTCCTGCGGCAGGCGGCGGGTGACCCCGATGTGCTGGCGATCAAGCAGACGCTCTATCGCACCAGCCGCGACAGCCCGATCGTTGACGCCCTGTGCGAGGCCGCCGAGGCGGGCAAATCCGTCACCGCCTTTGTCGAGTTGAAGGCCCGCTTTGACGAGGCCGCCAACATCCGCCAGTCACGGCGGCTGGAACGCGCCGGGGCGCATGTGGTGTATGGCTTCATCCACTACAAGACCCACGCCAAGATGTCGGCCGTGGTGCGGCGCGAGGGCGACCGGCTGGCGACCTATACCCACCTTGGCACCGGCAACTATCACCCGATCACCGCGCGGATCTATACCGACCTCAGCCTGTTCACCTGCGACCCGCGCATTGGCCGCGACGCGGTGCGGGTGTTCAATTACCTCTCCGGTTATGCCCAGCCCGAAACGCTGGAGAATCTGGCGATTTCGCCGATCAACCTGAAGGCCCGGCTGCTGGAACTGATCGCCGCCGAGGCCGACCACGCCCGCGCCGGGCGTCCGGCGCATATCTGGGCCAAGATGAACTCGTTGATCGAGCGTGACGTGATCGACGCGCTCTATTCGGCCTCGCAGGCCGGGGTAAAGATCTCGCTGGTGATCCGCGGCATCTGCGGCCTGCGGCCCGGCATCAAGGGCCTGTCCGAGACCATCCGCGTCAAATCGGTGATCGGCCGTTTTCTGGAACATTCGCGGATCGTCTGCTTTGGCTCGGGCCACGGGCTGCCCAGCGACGGGGCGCGGGTCTTCATGTCCTCGGCCGACTGGATGGACCGCAACCTGCTGCGCCGGGTGGAAACGCTGGTGGAAATCCACAACCCGACGATCAAGGCGCAGATCGTGCGGCAGATCATGGCGGCGAACCTCTATGACGAGGCGCAAAGCTGGGTGCTGGACGCCCATGGCCGCTATCGGCGCAACGTGCCCGAGGACGGTGATGCGGCGGCGCCCTTTTCGTGCCACCGCTTCTTCATGGAAAACCCCTCGCTCTCCGGGCGCGGCTCGGCGGGGGCGGATGACGTGCCGGCCTTGGGTCATGCGTCGGATTGAGCCCGCCCTACCCGCCGGACCCGTTCCGTCGGGCCTGAGACAGATGCCCGCAGGGCGCGCACAACGGTTGACGCCGCGCCGCAGCGTGGCCTAGATGGGCCACGCCGCCCCTGATGAAAGGTGAAGGCCATGGAAACCCTCCAGACACCCCTGTCCCCCCTGCCGCCCGTGCTTGCGCTGGCCTCGGTGCGGGGCGTCTTTGGCGACACGCCCACCGATGAGGATGCCGTGCGCGGCCTGAACCGCGTGGGCGTGATCGACGTTGGCTCGAACTCGATCCGCATGGTGGTCTTTGACGGCGCCGCGCGTTCGCCCGCGTATTTCTTCAACGAAAAGATCCTCTGCGGGCTGGGCCGCGATCTGGTCCAGACCGGACGGCTGCACCCCGATGGCCGCGCCCGTGCGCTGGCCGCGATCCGCCGCTTTGCCCTGCTGGCGCGCGACATGACGCTGACCAGCCTGACCATGGTGGCCACCGCCGCCGTGCGCGAGGCCAGCGACGGGCCCGAATTCAAGGCCGAAGTCGAGGCCCAGACCGGCCTGACGATGGACATCATCCCCGGCGACGAAGAGGCCCGGCTGTCGGCGCAGGGCGTGCTGCTGGGCTGGCCCGGCGCGCGCGGACTGGTCTGCGACCTTGGCGGCGCCTCGATGGAACTGGCCGAAGTCGGCGACAACACCGTCGGCCGCCGTGTCACCTCGGCGCTGGGTCCGTTTCAGTTGCAAGAGGTCAAGGGCGGCAAGGCCGGGCTGCGCAAATACATTGGCACCACGCTGAAATCGCTGCGCGATCAGGTCGGCGCCGGGCATGACGCGCTCTATCTGGTCGGCGGTTCTTGGCGGGCGCTGGGGCGGCTGGACATGGAGCGCCGCGGCTATCCGCTGACGGTGCTGCACGAATATGAAATGACGCCAAAGTCGATCCGCAAGACGATCGACTGGCTGGAAACCCAAGACCTGAAGAAACTGCGCGACCGCACCGGCATCTCGCCCGAACGCATCCTGCTGGTGCCCTTGGCGACGGTGGTGCTGCGCCAGATCCTGACGGTGTTCCGGCCAAAGCAGATCTTCCTGTCGTCCTATGGCATCCGCGAGGGCATCCTGTTCGAACAGATGCCCGACGCCCTGCGCGCCCGCGACCCGCTGATCGAGGCCTGCCGCCATCTGGAACAGGCCAACGCCCGCCTGCCCGGCTTTGGCAAGCGGCTCTATGAATTCCTGATGCCCCTCTATCGCAACGTGCCGACCGAGCGCCTGCGGCTGGTCAAGGCCGCCTGCCTGCTGCACGATGTGAACTGGCGCGCGCACCCGGATTACCGGTCCGAAAGCTGCTTTGACACGGCAACCCGTGCCAACCTTGGCGGGCTGGATCACAAGGGCCGGGTCTATCTGGGCCTCGCCCTGATGAACCGTTACAAGGCCTCGGGCGCCGACAGTCGGCTGACGCCGCTGCTCAAACTGCTCAGCGAGGAAGAAATCCGCCACGCGATCATGATCGGCCGGGCGATGCGCTTTGGCGCGATGTTCTCGCTGGGTGGGCCGGATGCGGCGGGCGAGTTGAAGTATTACCCGCGCAAGAAGGTGCTGGAACTGGTGCTGCTGGCCGAGCGGCGCGAGTTGTTTGGCGAGGTGGCCGAAGCGCGCTTTGAATCGCTGGCCAAGACATTGGGCGTGACGACAAACCTGCGTGTTGGCCGCCCCAGCGCCAAAGGCGACCCTGACGAGGCCGAGGCCTGACCCCTCAGGCCGCGTGCCGCTGGCGCACCTCTTCCCAGGCCTGATTGAGCGCCTTCAGCCGCTCTTCGGCCAGTTTCACCGCCTCATCCGGCACGCCGCGCGCGCGCAGCGCGTCGGGATGCGTCT
Organism: uncultured Paracoccaceae bacterium; assembly: GCA_937907485.1. Classification (GTDB taxonomy): domain Bacteria; phylum Pseudomonadota; class Alphaproteobacteria; order Rhodobacterales; family Rhodobacteraceae; genus Pararhodobacter. Next base: position 6,895 of record CALESR010000002.1, read on the forward strand.
CGCGCACCATGCGGCGAAAGGCGGCGCGCGCCTGATCCAGCGTCGCATCGGGCGGCAGTTCCAGCAGGTCGAGGGGATCGGCCGCCGTCCCCGGCACGAACCGCGCCTTCATCGCGCGAAAACACGGCGCCCCCAGTCCAAAGGCCGCCGCGACATCGGTCAGAAACACCTCTTCGGCCGGGTGCAGATCGCCATCGGCCATCGCGACATGGAACAGCCCCTCCAGCAGGTCGCGCAGCACCGGATCACGCGGCGGGAACAGCCCGGCCAGCTTGCGTGCATAGGATTGGTATCCCGCCACATCCTGCCGCGCCAGATTGAAGACCCGCGCCGCGTGCGGCTCGTCGCCCGGCGGAATGGTAAAGACGGCGCGAAACACCGCCACCTCGTCGCGCGTCACCGTGCCGTCGGCCTTGGCCAGCTTGGCCCCCAGGGCGATCACCCCGATGGTAAAGGCGACACTGCGCTCGGGCGGGGCGCGCAAACGGTCGAACACCGCGCTCAGCGGTTCCCCCGCGCGCAGGGCTTCGACAGCATCCGTGATCCGTGACCAGAGCGACATGGCCCCATTCTAACGGCGCCGCCGGGCTTTGCCCATCCGGCGCTCAGAGGATTTTCTGCATCAGGACCAGATCATGCCAGCGGCCGAATTTCCAGCCGGCCTCGCGCACCCGGCCGACCTCGGCATAGCCCAGCGCGGCGTGAAAGGCGATCCCGGCCGGGTTTGATCCCGAAACCCCGCCCACCATGAGGTGATGGCCCTGCGCGCGGGCCGCCTCCTCGAGCGACTGCATCAGACGGCGCCCCAGCCCGCGCCCCTTGGCCTGCGGCGCCAGAATGATCGTATGCTCCTGCGCAAAGGCATAGCCCAGCCCGCCGCGAAACTGGCCATAGGTGGCAAAGCCCAGCACAACGCCGGCCTCTTCGGCCACCAGAAAAACCTCGCGCCCGGCGATCATCGCGGCGACCTCGGCCTCTGATTTTTCAACCGGGTTGAAGGTGACCACGGTGTCGCGGATGAACGGGTTCCAGAACCCGGCAATCGCGGCGGCATCAGCGGCAAGGGCAAGGCGGATCATGGGATCTCAGCGGCCAGGGTTGGAGTCGAGAACTTCCTGACGGCGCAGCGGCAGGCGGTCAATGATGGCCACGATCTCGCGCACGCTGCGGGGGGCGGGGCGGCGCTGCTTGATCTCGCCGTCCTTGTCGATGATCGCCAGCATGAAGCCCCGCGGCCTCAGCAGACGCCGCACCACGCTGTCCGAATTGCGGTCGCTGTCCACCAGCACCACCACGTCACGCATGTCCAGATCTTCCGGCATCGCCTCGATGTCGCGCATCTGCTGCACAAAGGCGGGATCCTGCGGGCTGTTGGCCATCACCACGACAATCCGCCGCTGCCACAAGAACTCCGCCGGGTCCACATCGGCGGCATTGAGGATGCGCAGGCCCTGCGGGGCGACCGCAGGCTCTTCAGTGGCGACGGGCAAGGCCTCCTGCGCCCAAGACGCCGGGGCAAAAAGCAAGAGCAGTGCAAACAGGGCGGATCTCATTGGCGGTGGTTCTCCCTCGTCCCGTCCTGATATAGGCCATCGCGCGCCAATTGCACCCGTCGTCGCGCGGATTTCAGGTCAGAACCCGCCGCCCTGAGGGCGTGTCAAAAACCGCCTCGATCCCCGCTGCGCCGGTTTGGAACCTCAGACGCGGATCACTGACCAGCGGCGCCAGCGCCGCGCGCAGCGCATCGGCCTGCGGATGCCGCAGCGTCAGGCCGCTCAGCCGCACTCCCCGGTCCGGCAAGCGCCCCGCCGGATGCGCCACCCCCTGCCCCCATTCGATCAGCGCCGGAAACACCCCGTCAAACGGCAGAACCCCGCTGTCCGGCACCGCCATCCGCCAGGTCAGCGCATCGCGGCGAAATCCCATCGGCACCCCGGCCCCAACGGGCGCCCGCGCCAGCGCCGCCCCCAGATCGTCACAACGCAAGATCCACGCGCGGGGCCGCGGCGCACCGGAAAAACCATCGAGCGCGAACCACCGCGGCCGCCCCGGCCCCTCGGCCGCGGGATCAACGGCGATCACCTCCAGATACTCGCCCTCCCCCAGCGACAACAGCCGGTTGTGCGTGCCCATCGCCGCGTGCTTGCCGCCCCCCTGCAAGGGCACGCCCAAAGCCGCCTCGACCTGCGCCGCCCCCGCATCCAGATCCACAGCGGCAATTGCCAGATGATCGAACAGCGCCACTCCCGCCCCCATCTTTGTGCTTCAAC
>CALESR010000003.1 GCA_937907485.1 uncultured Paracoccaceae bacterium
AGCGGGTGGTTGCCGGGCAATTCGCGCGCCTGCACCGGGCGGCGGACCTCGTCGCCGCGCCCTTCGGTGGGGTCGATGGCCTCCATCCCCAGATCACCCAGCAGGCCCAGCATCGGCGACAGATCCTCGACCGTGCCGGCGATCAGGTGGATGATGCCCTCCTCGCGCTGCAACCGCCCGGTGATCTTCAGCAGCCGCCCGCCGATCACCACCCGGCGGAATTGCTCATAGACCTTTGGCCAGACCACCACGTTGCACACGCCGGTCTCATCCTCGAGCGTGAGGAAGATCACCCCTGAGGCCGTGCCGGGCCGCTGCCGGGTGATGACCAGCCCGCAGACACTGACCGCCAGCGGCCCCGAGGCCAGATCATGATGCGCGGTCAGGCCGGGCAGATGCGGGCGGATGATCTCCATCGGATGCGCGCGCAGGCTGAGCCGCAGCGAGAGGTAATCGTCGATCACCTGCTCACCCAGTGACATCTGCGGCAGGTCGGCCTGCGGCTCGACAATGCCCTCGCCTTCAAGCCCGAACAGCGGTAGCGGCTTTGGCGCCCGGATCGCCCGCACCGCCCAGAGCGCGTCGCGCCGGTTCAGCCGCATCCCGGCGAAACCATCGGCCTCGGCCAGCCGTTCCAGCGCGGCGGGTGGCACCCCGGCGCGGCGCCAGAGGCTTTCCACATCCGGGTATCCGTTGGCCCGCGCGGCGACGATCCAGCCGGCGTCCTCTTCGCGCAACCCCTTGATCTGGCGAAACCCCAGCCGCAGCGCCAGCTTGCCATCGGCGCGTTTTTCCAGACTGTTGTCCCAGCCAGAGGCATTGACGCAGACCGGCCGCACCTCGACCCCGTGGTCGCGCAGGTCGCGGATGATCTGGGCCGGGGCATAGAACCCCATCGGCTGGGAATTGAGCAAGGCACAGGCAAAGGCCGCCGGGTGGTGGCGTTTCAGCCAGGCCGAGGCATAGACCAGAAGCGCGAAACTGGCGGCATGGCTTTCGGGAAAGCCGTATTCGCCAAAGCCCTCGATCTGGGCAAAGCACTGTTCGGCAAAGGGCAGGTCATAGCCACGATCCAGCATGCCGTTGATGAAACGGTCGCGAAAGGTGCCGATGGTGCCCATGCGCTTGAAGGTCGCCAGCGAGCGGCGCAGGCGGTCGGCCTCCTCGGGCGTGAAGCCCGCCGCCACCACGGCGATCTGCATCGCCTGTTCCTGAAACAGCGGCACGCCCAAGGTGCGTTCCAGCACCGCGCGCAGATCGGTCGAGGGCAGGATCACCGGCTCACGCCCCTGACGGCGGTTGATATAGGGATGCACCATGCCGCCCTGAATCGGGCCGGGCCGAATGATCGCCACCTCGATCACAAGGTCATAGAACTCGCGTGGCTTCATCCGCGGCAGAAAGTTCATCTGCGCGCGGGATTCCACCTGAAACACCCCCACGGCATCGGCCTTGCACAGCATGTCATAGGTCTGCGGGTCTTCGCGCGGCAGGGTTTCCAGATCCCAGCGGGTGCCGCCATGCATCGCGATCAGATCAAAGCTCTTGCGGATGCAGGTCAGCATGCCCAGCGACAGCACATCGACCTTCAGGATGCCCAGCGTGTCGATGTCGTCCTTGTCCCACTCGATCACCGTGCGCCCGTCCATCGCGGCGTTTTCGATCGGGCAGAGTTCATCCAGCCGCCCCTTGGTGATGACAAAGCCGCCGACATGCTGGCTGAGGTGGCGCGGAAAGCCGATGATCTCGGCGATCAGCTCCAGCGTCAGCGAGAGGCGGCGGTCGTCGGGGTTCAGGCCCAGTTCCACCAGCGCCTCGCGGCTGGGCGCGCGCGAGGACCAGCCCCACGAGCCACTGGCGATCGAGGCCAGCAGATCGTCCGACAGGCCCATCACCTTGCCCACCTCGCGGATCGCCGCGCGGCTGCGGAAATGGATCACCGTCGCGGTCAGGCCCGCACGGTGGCGGCCATAGGTCTCATAGATGTGCTGGATCACCTCCTCGCGGCGCTCATGTTCGAAATCGACGTCGATATCGGGCGGCTCGCCGCGCGCCTCGGACATGAAGCGCTCGAAGACCATCGAGATGACATCCGGCGCCACCTCGGTGATGCCCAGCGCATAGCAGATCACCGAATTGGCGGCCGAGCCCCGGCCCTGACACAGGATGCCGCGGCTGCGCGCGAACTCGACAATGTCGTTCACTGTCAGGAAATAGGCGGCAAAGCGCAGCGCCCCGATGATGCGCAGCTCTTTCTCCACCTTCTCCATCGTGCCCGGTGGAACCCCGCGCGGAAAGCGGCGGCGCAGCCCCTCGGCGGTCAGCCGCTCCAGCCGCCGCTGCGGCGCCTCGCCGTTGGTGATCTCGTCAGGATATTCATAACTCAACTCATCGAGCGAAAAGCCGCAGCGCCCGGCAATGTCCAGCGTGCGGGTCAGCGCGGCGGGATGCTGGCGGAACATCCGTGCCATGTCGGCGGCGCCCTTCAGCCGACGCTCGGCATTGGGCAGGGCGCGGCGGCCGATGCGTTCGATGGTCAGCCCCTCGCGGATACAGGTCAGCACATCGGCCAGCCGACGGCGGCGTGCGTGGTGCATCAGCACGTCGCCCACCGCCACCATCGGCACGCCCGAGTGCTGCGCCAGCCGCGCCAGCGCCGCCAGCCGCGCGGTGTCGCGCCCGTCATAGCGCGGGGCGGCGCCGACGAACACATGGCCGGGAAAGCGTCGCAGCATGTCGCGCAGCAACTCGGCCGGCGGCGGCGCGCCGGTCAGGGGATCAGGCGGCAGCGCGATCAGGATCAGCCCCTCGGCGCCCGCATGCAGATCCTCCAGCGTCAGCAGGCAGTCGCCCTTTGCTGCCCGCCGCTTGCCCGCCGACAACAGCCGCGACAGCCGGGCATAGGCGGCGCGGTCCACCGGCAGGGCCAGCCATTCGACCGGCTCGCCCTGCAGCACCAGCCGCGCGCCGACGATCAGCCGGGGCAGGGGGCCCGCCGCTGCGCCCGCCTCGTCCTGCACCGCCTGCCCGCGGATCACCACCGGCCCGCCCGCCGCGATCCCCCGCGCGATCTCGCGCAGCGCGGCATGGGCGCGCACCACCCCGGCCAGCGAGTTGCGGTCGGTGATCGCCACCGCCTCCAGCCCCAGTTCCGCCGCCCGCGCCACGATCTCTTCAGGATGCGAGGCGCCGGTCAGAAAGGTGAAATTCGACGTCACGCAGAGTTCGGCATAACCAACCCCGGTCGCCAGATCCTGCCCGCGCCCCTTCATCTTGCCCGCGGTCATGCAAAGACCCCCTGCACCGCCCAGCCCGGCGCCTGTGGGGTGAAGAACGCCCAGAGGCGCGGCCCCTCAGCGCAGTCCAGCCGCCAGTAATCGCGCATCCCGCTGCGCCATGCCGGATCGTCCAGCCACCATTCCGGCGCCAGC
>CALESR010000004.1 GCA_937907485.1 uncultured Paracoccaceae bacterium
AAGGGCCGGATGCCGTTGATGCGCCCGCCAGTGCGCGAGGTGGCGGGGGCAGCGATGCAGATCGACGCGCCAACCCGGCGCAATCTGGAACTGACGCAGGCGTTGGGCGGTGGGCGTGATGGGTCGCTGCTGGCGGCGATTGATCTGACGGTGACGGCAGGCGGCGCCCGGTTGCTGGAGCGGCGGGTGGCCAGTCCGTCCTGTGATCTGAGGGTGATTCAGGGGCGGCTGGCCTCGGTCGAGGCGTTGCTGCGCGATGATCTGTTGCGCGACGGGCTGCGTGCCGCCCTGCGGGCGGTGCCCGATATTGACCGGGCGCTGTCGCGTCTGGCGCTGGAGCGGGGCGGGCCGCGTGATCTGGCGATGCTGCGCGCCGGGTTGGAGCAAGCCGCACGGCTGGCGGGCATGCTGGGGGCTCAGGCATTGCCGGGGGATCTGGAGACCGCCGGAATGGCGCTGGTCGGCCACGAGGCGCTGGCCGGGTTGCTGGGGCGGGTGCTGGTGTCGGAGCCGCCGCTGTTGACGCGGGACGGCGGCTTTGTCGCCTCTGGGGTCGAGGCTGACCTCGACGCGGCGCGGGAATTGCGCGACGAGGGGCGCAGTGTCATCGCGCGGATGCAGGCCGAGTATGCGGCGCAGGCCGGGATCGCGAGTCTGAAGATCAAGCACAACAACGTCTTGGGTTATTTCATCGAGACGACGACGCTGCATGCGGACCGGATGCTCTCGCCACCGTTGTGCGAGCAGTTCATTCACCGACAGACGACGGCCAATCAGGTGCGGTTCACCACGCTGTCGCTGTCCGAGATGGAGACGAAGATCCTAAACGCCGGTGCGCGCGCACTGGAGATCGAACTGCGGGTCTTTGGCGCGTTGCGAGCGGCGGTGCTGGAAAAGGCCGGGCCGATCCATGCGGCAGCGCGGGCGCTGGCCGAGGTCGATGTGGCGGCGGGTTTTGCCGAATTGGCGCGCAGCCGGGACTGGTGCCGCCCGACGGTTGATGACAGCCGGGCCTTCGAGGTCGAAGGCGGGCGGCATCCGGTGGTCGAGGCGGCGCTGGCCAAGGCTGGAAAGTCATTTGTTGCCAATGATCTGGCCTTGAAGCCGTCGGGGGATGGCGCAGCGGTCTGGTTGGTGACCGGCCCGAACATGGCGGGGAAATCAACCTTTTTGCGCCAGAACGCGCTGATCGCCATTTTGGCGCAGGCTGGTGGGTTTGTCCCGGCAAGGACTGCGCGGATCGGGCTGGTCGAACAGGTGTTCAGCCGGGTCGGAGCCTCGGACGATTTGGCGCGCGGGCGATCGACCTTCATGGTCGAGATGGTGGAAACCGCCGCGATCGTCAATCAGGCGGGGCCTCGGGCCTTTGTCATTCTGGACGAAATCGGGCGGGGCACGGCGACCTATGACGGGTTGTCGATCGCCTGGGCGGTGTTGGAGCATCTGCATGGGGTGAACCGCTGTCGGGCGCTGTTTGCCACGCATTATCATGAGATGGTCTCGTTGGCGGGGCGGCTGGAGGGGGTGGAAAACGCCACGGTCGCTGTCCGCGAATGGGAGGGCGAGGTGATTTTTCTGCACGAGTTGCGCAAGGGCGCAGCGGATCGCAGTTATGGCGTGCAGGTCGCGCGGTTGGCGGGCCTTCCGGATGCGGTCATCACGCGGGCGCGCGAGGTTCTGGGGATGCTGGAGCGCGGCGATCAGGGGCAACGGGGCGTGAAGACGCTGATCGACGATTTGCCGCTGTTCGCGGTGCGACCCGTGGAACCGGTGCGCAAACCCGCGGTCAAGACGTCGGCGGTCGAGGAGCGCATGCGGGCAATTCACCCGGATGCGTTGAGCCCCCGCGAGGCACTGGCGCTGCTGTATGAATTGCGGGATCTGCTGGGCGATTGAGGGCGGGGTCATACCCCACCCTGCAGGGATCAGCGCGGGGTGGAGGAGATGCCGACCTGCGCGGCGCGCAGCAGGTGTTCGTGCAGGCGGAAGCCTTCGGAAACCACCTGAATGATTTGACCGGCGGTGTAATTCGGCACCGGGGCCTCGAACATCGCTTCGTGCAGATGGGGGTCGAACATGTCGCCGAGCTGCGGGGTGATGCGCTCGATGCCGTGGCGGGCGAAAATGTTGGTCAGCTCGCGCAGGGTCAGTTCGAGACCGTCGACCAGGCCTTTGGCGCGGCCGCGGGTTTCTTCGTCCACGAGGGACAGCGCCTTGTCGAGGCTGTCGAAGACCGGCAACATGTCGCGTGACAGCTTCTGCCCACCATAGATCGCGGCCTCGCGCCGGTCTTTTTCGGCCCGTTTGCGCAGATTTTCCAGATCGGCCAGGGTGCGCATGTGGCGGTCGCGCATTTCGGCGCGCTCGACCTCGAAGGCTGCGAACGCGGCCTCGAGCGCGGCGGGGGCGTCAAAGGATTCGGCGGGTGCAGCCGTGGTTTCGGCTGGGGTTTCTTGTGGCTCGGCCATGTCGTCCTCGATTCAGTCGGATCCCAGATCGGTCAGCATTCTGCCGACCAGTTGGGCGGTGTAATCCACGATGGGCACGATTCGTCCATAGTTGAGCCGCGTGGGTCCGATGACCCCGACGGCGCCGACGATCTTGCTGTCGGCGTTCATATATGGAGAAACCACCAGAGTGGAACCCGTCAGTGAAAAAAGCTTGTTCTCGGCGCCGATGAAAATGCGCACGCCGTCGCCGCCTTCGGTCAATTCCAGCACTTCGGCGATGTCGCGTTTGCGTTCGAGGTCGTCAAACAGGGCGCGAATGGTGGTGAGACTGTCGGAATCGGCCTGATCGAGCAAATTGGCGCGGCCGCGGACGATCAGCCGTTCATGGCGCTCGCCGTGATTGATCCATTGCGCCATGCCGCGTTCGATGAGTTCGCTGGCGAGCGAGTCGATGTCGCGGCGGTGATTGGCGATTTCACCCTTCAGTCGCTGGCGAAGCTCGGAGAGGGTCAGACCGTTGGCGATGGCGTTGATAAGATTGATCGCCTCGCGCAGAGAGGACGGTGGCAACCCCGGCGGCGGCGTGAAGACGCGGTTTTCGACATGCCCATCGGAAAACACCAGAACGACCAAGGCCCTGTCGCTGGCAACCGGGACAAATTCGATGTGGCGAATGGCAGCTTCGTGCTTTGGCGCCAGGACAAGGCTGGCGCCGCGGGTGATGGCCGAAAGTGCGTTGCCGACGCGGTCGAGCAGGGCGTTGGTGTCGCGTTCGTTGGACAGGCGCGTGGCCTCGAGTTTCTCGCGGTCGGCGGTGGTGACTGGATCGACTTCGAGCAGCGCATCGACAAAGAGGCGCAGCCCCTGTTGCGTCGGCACCCGGCCGGCCGAGACATGCGGACTTTCGAGCAGGCCCATGAACTCGAGATCTTGCATGACATTGCGGATGGTGGCGGCCGAGAGCTTTTCGCTGAAGTCCCGCGTCAGCGAGCGCGAGCCAACCGGGATCCCGGTTTGCAGGTAGGAGTCGACCACGCGGCGAAAAACTTCGCGCGTGCGTTCGTTGAGGTCGTGGAACGCCTTTCCGGGATCATTGACAGTGGTCATGGCGAAGCCTTTGCCTCTGGGCTCAATCGGGTTGCATGATGGCTGTCTCGCCCTGTATCTGGGGACAAACTCGCACAAGGACAGAGACCATGCGGCCTTCAGGCAGAGCCTTAGATGAATTGCGGAATGTTTCAATCGAAACCGGAGTGATGAAGCACGCCGAGGGGTCGTGCCTGATCAAGGTGGGCAATACGCACGTCCTGTGCACGGCCTCGGTGGACGAACGCACGCCGCCGTTCTTGAAGAACACCGGGCTGGGCTGGGTGACGGCGGAATACGGCATGCTGCCGCGCGCGACGAATACGCGCAACAAACGGGAAGCCGCACTGGGCAAGCAGGGTGGAAGAACGGTTGAAATACAACGGCTTATCGGAAGATCGCTGCGCGCAGCCGTGGACCGTTCGGCGCTGGGCGAGCGGCAAATCGTCATCGAT
>CALESR010000005.1 GCA_937907485.1 uncultured Paracoccaceae bacterium
GAGGGGCGCGAAGATGCCCTGCCGCCCTTGCGCGAGGCTGAGGCGATTGCAGGCGCTATCCTGCAACGCCTGCAGGTGCAGCGCGATACCCTGGCCGATCAGGAAAGCCGCGCCCGTGACGCTGTGCAATCCCTGCGCCTGCGGGTGGAGCAGTTGCGCCAGGACGCCCAGCGCGAATCCGGTCTGGCCGCCGACGCTGACAACAGCATCGAGCGTCTGCGCTGGGAGGATGAGGCGCTGGCCCGCGCCGCCGAAGGCCATGAGGACCGGCTGGCCGAGGCGACCGAAGCCGCGCGCGAGGCTGCCGAGGTATTGGCCGATATCGAGGCACATCTGACCGAGGCGACCGAGGATGCCGCCCGTCTCGCCGCCCGCCACCAGTCGCTGACCCGCCAGGCGCAAGAGGCGCGCGCCGAGGGTGAGCGCGCCGCCGCTGGGGCCGAACGCGCCGCGGACGAGGCCGAGGCACTGGCGATCACGCTCGATGAGGTGCAATCCACGCTGGACCGCGCCGCCGAAGCCCGCGACGCCGCGCAGGACCTGCTGGAAGCCGCCGAAGAGACCCTCGCCGAGGCCGAAGCCGCCCGCGCCGAGGCGCAATCAGCCGAAGTTGCCGAACGCGCCTTGCGGGCCGAGGCTGAGGGTGCGGTTTCGGCGCTTTCGGCTGAACTCGCGGCGCTGGAGGCGTTGGTCAACCGCGACTCGAGGCTTGGCGCCGGGTTGATCGACCAGTTGCGCGTCACCCCCGGTCATGAGCGCGCCTTGGGTGCCGCTTTGGGCGATGACCTGCGGCTGGCGGCGGCGGCGCAGGGCTCGGGTTGGCGAGCGTTGCCCGGCTATGATGACGCGGCCCCTCTGCCCGCAGGCGCCCGGTCGTTGCCGGTCAGCGCCCCGCCCGAACTGGCCCGCCGCCTGTCGCAGGTCGGTCTGGTCGATGCCGCGCAGGCCGAGGCACTGCACCGCTCCCTGCGGCCCGGTCAACGGCTGGTGACGCTGCAAGGCGACCTCTGGCGCTGGGACGGCCTGATGCAGCGCGGCGCTGATGCCCCCAACGAGGCCGCCCTGCGGCTGACCCAGCGCAACCGCCTCGACGCGCTGCGCGCCGATCTGGCCGAAGCCGAGTCCCGCCAGACCGAGGCCCGCGCCGCGCATGAGGCCCTGCAACAGCGCCTCTCGCGACTGGCCGAGGCCGACCGCTTGACGCGCGACGCCCGCCGCGCCGCCGAGATGCGGCTGACCGAAGCGATCCGTGCGCTGACCCGGGCGGAATCCGACGCCAGCCTGGCCGCTGCCCGCCGCCAAACCGCCGCGCAGGCCCTCGCCCGCATGCAGGCCGAGGCCGCAGCCGCAGCGACCCGCCTGCGCGAGGCCGAGGCGGCGCTGGCCTCCCTCGAAGGGCTAGACGCCGCCCGCGCCAGCGTCGAGCGCATTCGCACCGAGGTCGAGGCCGCCCGGATGGCCATGCTGACCCGCCGCGCCGCGCTGGACGAAATCCGCCGTGATGGCGCCGCCCGCCGCGCCCGATCGCAAGAGGTGGCGCGCGACATTCAGGGCTGGATCAGCCGCAAGGCCAATGCGGCGCAGCGCATCGCCGATCTCGAGGACCGCGCCGACGAGGCGCTGGAACAACTGGCCGAGGCGACCGCCGCGCCCGAGGAAATCGCCACCCGCCGCGCCGAACTGCTCGACGCCATCGCGCAGGCCGAGACCCGCCGCACCGCCGCCGTCGAGACACTGCTCTCTGCCGAAAGCGCCCTGCGCGCCGCACAGGAGTCCGAACGCGGCGCCGAGCGTGGCGCCGGTGAAGCGCGCGAGACCCGCGTCCGCGCCGAGGCACGGGTCGATGCCGCCAGCGAGGCGGTGACGCTGGCCGCCAACCGTATCGCCGAAGAACAGGACAGCACGCCACAGGGCCTGCTCAACACGCTGGGCATCGGCGCCGAGGACATCCCTGATTCCACCCATCTGGAAACCGAAATCGCCCGCTTGCGCCGCGCGCGTGAGGCGCTTGGCGCCGTCAACCTGCGCGCCGAGGAAGACGCCCGCGCCACCGCGACGGAACATGACGCCCTGCTGGCCGAAAAGACCGACCTCGAATCCGCCGTCGCCAAGCTGCGCGGCGGCATCGCGGCGCTGAATCGCGAGGGGCGCGAACGTCTGCTGGCCGCCTTCGAGCAGGTCAACGCCAATTTTGCCACGCTCTTCACCCATCTCTTCGGCGGTGGCGAGGCGCGGCTTGTGCTGGTCGAATCCGACGACCCGCTCGAGGCCGGGCTGGAGATCCTCTGTCAACCGCCGGGCAAGAAACTCTCGTCGCTCAGCCTGCTGTCGGGCGGTGAGCAGACCCTGACCGCACTGGCGCTGATTTTTGGCGTTTTCCTCGCCAATCCGGCGCCGATCTGCGTGCTCGACGAGGTTGACGCGCCGCTCGACGACGCGAACGTCATGCGCTTTGCCGACCTCCTGGACGAGATGACCCGCCGCACCGAGACGCGGTTCCTCATCATCACCCACAACGCCCTGACCATGGCCCGGATGAACCGCCTCTTTGGCGTCACCATGGCCGAACAGGGCGTCAGCCAACTGGTCAGCGTCGACCTGAAAAGCGCCGAGGCGCTGGTGGCGTAAATGAGGGGGCATCCATGGGCGTCGTCAGGTTGATGAAGGCACTGAACGCAACGGGCCTCGCCGCCGGACTGCACCTTGGTCTGGCCGCAACGGCCGACGCGGCCGACCTCTGCGCCGAGGGCGTCATCGTGATCCGTGAGGAAGCGGACAGGAGGGTGGTCACTTTTCCGGGCTTCCATCCCTTTCAACTCTCAACCACCCGCGACTGCGATCCGGGCCAGGCCTGCACCTACGATATCAGCGTTCTGGCAGGCGGGGTTTTCCATGTTCAATTCGATGGCGTTGAGATTGCCGACATCTGCGATACGTCGCAGCTTGATGAGAGTTACTTCGCGCTGCGGGGGCCCGGTCAAGAAACCCCAAATAGCCCAGGTCAATACGAAGCTGGCGCGGTGATTGCGATTAGCAGCTTTCTTGGGTACATTCACCTCGTCAGATGGGATAGCCACTACGCGCCGGAGAGAATCTCATGGAGCTCGCCTCTGTTGCTCGCCCAAGACGGCTCGACTATCGAAAGCCGATACGCCGAGGCGACAGTCGCCTATTCAATCTATCACATTGTTTTCAGTAGCGAACGCTGAACGATAACCATCGAGAACGCCATTTCATTTGAAATCGACGTCTCTGATCGCCAGCGCGCAGAAATTACAGCGACGGTTGAGGCAACATTGAAAGCTCTGGATGGCGCGGTTTAATCCCGCTCGCGGTCTGTGCGGGCAACTCATGTCGAAACCATCACTCCGACACGCCCCTCTTTGCTCCTTAAATATCCTCAGGGAGTGAATTTGCCGCAGGCAAAGAGGGGGCAGAATGCCCCCTTTCTACATCACCAACCGGAACTGCCGCCACAAAGGCAATTCCCGCGCCCGCACGCCGGTCAGATCGAACAGTGCATTGGCCAACGCCGGTGCCGCAGGCGGCACGCCGGGCTCTCCGGCGCCGCCCATATGCGGGTTGGCGGTCAGGATGCGGGTTTCCAGCCGGGGTGCGGAATGCATCCGCATCGCGTCGAAGTCCGGAAAGTTGCGCTGCTCGACCCTGCCATCGGCAAAGGTGATCTCCTGATGCACCGCGGCGGACAGGCCGAACAGCATCCCGCCCTCCATCTGCGCGCGCAGGATGCCGGGGTCCAGCGCGGTGCCGACGTCGCAGGCAATCCAGCCGCGGGCGATGCGGATGGTGCCGCCCGCGTCCACCACCTCGACCACTTCAGCGACCGGCGTACCAAAGGACCAGACCAGCGCCACACCCCGCCCGGTGCCCGGCGCCTTGGGCGTATCCCAGCCCGACATCTCGCGCACCGCCTCCAGCACCCCCGCCGCAACGGCACTTTCCGGCCGCACCAGATCCAGCCGGAACGCCAGTGGGTCGCGCCCGGCGGCATGGGCCAGTTCGTCGATGAACCCCTCGTGCACAAAGCCATTGTGACTGGAACCGACCGAGCGCCAGAAGCCCACCGGAACCCCCACGTCGGCAGTATGGCCGCGCACGCGGTAGTGTGGGATCGCATAGGGCTGGTCGAACAGCCCCTCGACAAGCGCACGGTCCGGCCCGGCGATCGGCAGGCCCATCATCCGGGCGCCCGCCTGCGCCATCAACCCCTCGCCCGCGACCTGCGCATCGAACAACACCGCGCGCCCATCTTGCACCGCGCCGCGCAGCCGGGCGATCACGCCGGGGCGATAGGTGTCATGCGTGATGTCCTCCTCGCGCGACCAAGTGACCTGCACCGGAATCCCCGGCATCTGCACCGCCACCCGCACCGCCAGCGCGGAATAATCGCTTTCCAGCCGCCGTCCGAACCCGCCGCCTAGGAAGGTGGTATGCACCGTCACCGCGTCCTCATCGAGGCCCGAGGCTTTGGCCGCCGCCTTGAGCTGCACCAGCGGCGTCTGGTTCGGCGCCCAGAGGTCCAGCGCCTCGCCGGTGAACAGCGCGGTCGCCGTCATCGGCTCCATCGTCGCATGGGCCAGATAGGGCAGCCGGTATTCGGCCTCGATCGTGGCCTCGGTGCCTGCGGCATCGCCATCGTCGCGCATGGTGGAATTCGGGCTGTCACCGAACGCCTGCGCGATGCGTGTGTAAAACGCATTGGTATCAGCGGGATAGGGCGCCGGCCCCCAATCCACCTCTACCGCCTCGACCCCGCGCATCGCCGCCCAGGTATTGCGCGCGACCACCGCGACACCGTCGCCCAGATCGAGCACGCGCTCGACCCCTTCGATGGCCAGCGCAGGCGCCGGGTCATGCGACAGCATTGTGCCGCCCAGCCGCGGGTTCATCCGCACCGAGGCGAATTTCATCCCCGGAAGACGCACATCGACGCCATAGGTGGCGGTCCCGGTCACCTTGGCGGGCATGTCGGGCCGGGGCAATTCACGGCCCAAAAGGCGCCAGGTCGACGGGTCGCGCGGCGCCACCTGCGGCGCCTCGATCCGCGCGGCGGCCTCGGCGAGATCAGCATAGGGAATGCGGGTGCCGTCGCGGGATATTACCGCGCCGCCTACGGTGCGCAGCGTATCGGGCGTAGTGTTCAGCCGCACCGCCGCCGCGCGTTTCAACGCCTCGCGCGCGCTCGCCCCGGCCAGACGCAGCCGGTCGAACCCGTCGCGCAGACTGGTCGAGCCACCGGTGATCTGCGTCCCAAGGAGTTTGCCGACCTCGCCCAGAGCACTGCCCACGCCGCGCTGCCAATCGCGCAGAGCATAGTCGGCGCCGCCAATCGCACCCTCGAAAAGGGCAGCGTTGTAATACGCCTCCGAGGCGGGGCCGTGCTCCAGCCGCACCTGCGGCCAGTCGATGTCGAGCTCTTCGGCCAGCAGCGCGGCCAATGTCGTCTGTGCACCCTGCCCCATCTCGGCCCGGCCGGTGACCACAGTGACACCGCGCTGATCGATCACCAGAAAGGCGTTCAACGAACCGCTGTCAGGCAGGGGGTTGGGCACCGGTTGGCGCACTTTCCAGACGCCAAAGGCCACCCCGCCGACAATCGCCGCGCTGCCGATCAGAAAGGTCCGCCGAGCGATCTTGCCAATCCTGCTCATTGCGATTCCCCCCGCATCTGCGCCGCAGCGTCATGAATAGCCGTGCGGATCCGCCCATAAGTGCCGCAGCGACACAGATTGCCCGCCATCGCCTCGTCGATTTGTGCGTCATCGGGGTCTGAATTGCGCGCCAGAAGATCGGCGGCCTGCATGATCTGCCCGGACTGGCAATAGCCACATTGCGCCACCTGATGCCGGATCCAGGCCCGCTGCAACGGATGCGGCGCCTCTACAGTGCCTAGCCCCTCGATAGTGGTCACCGGACCCCAGACATCGGCCAGCCCAATCTGACAGGATCGCACGGCCTCGCCGTCGATCATCACGGTGCAGGCACCACAGGCCGCCACCCCGCAGCCGAATTTCGTGCCGGTCAGGGACAATTCATCGCGCAGAACCCACAACAACGGCGTGTCACCCGGCGCGTCGATGGTCCGTTCGGCGCCGTTGATGGTCAAGACGGTCGGCATTGCGGTCTCCCAAGTCGTGCATCTGACAAAATGCACCAATTTCGTCAGTGCGTAAATTGACAAAATGAACGAAGCTTGTAAAGTTGATGCATGACCCTTGACTCCTCAGTGCTTTCTGGCCCCGACCAGCGCCGCACCACCATACTGGGCGCGGCCTTTGCCGCATTTGGGCGCTATGGCTATCGGCGCACCTCGATGGAGGACATCGCCCGCGCCTCGGGCCTGTCGCGCACCGCCCTGTATCTGCATTTCCAGAACAAGCAGGACATCCTGCGCTCGCTGACCCAGACTTACTTCGAGGTGACCGAGGGGCGAATGCGCGCAGCGCTTGTGGCAGGCGGCAAGCCAAAGCACTGCCTTGCCGCCGCCTTCGAAGCCAAGCTGGGCCCTGAACTGGTCGCCCTGCTCGACAGCCCGCATGGCGCCGAGTTGCTCGACCACAAAACCTCGGAGGCCGCAGACGAGATCGCGCGCGGCGAGGCGCGTCTGGTTGCGGTGCTGGCCGACTGGCTGCGCATCGAGTCCGCGGCGGGCCGCATCACTCTGTCGCCCTTTGGTGCAGATCCACCGAATCTGGCGCAGATGATGATCGCTGCCGTTGCTGGACAAGTCGCGCTGGGGCCGAGTGTCGACCAACTGCGGGCCAACACCCGCGCGTTGGCCCTCGTCTTTGCCCGCGCGCTGAAACCCTAAAGCGCGGTGCGAACCTGCCAGAGTTCGGGAAACAGCGAGACCTCGAGCATCCGCCGCAGATAGCTGACCCCCGCCGTGCCGCCAGTGCCGCGCTTGAAGCCGATCACCCGTTCCACAGTGGTGACGTGGTTGAACCGCCAGCGACGGAAATAGTCCTCGAAATCCACCAGCTTTTCGGCCAGTTCGTAAAGCTCCCAATGCTGCTCGGGCGCGAGGTAGACCTCCCGCCAAGCCGTCTCGACCGCCGGATGCGCCACCCAGGGCTGCCGCAGATCGCGCGACAACACCTCATCCGGCAAGGCAAAACTGCCCGATAGCTGCCGCAACGCCACATCATACAGCGACGGACGCGCCAACTCGGCCTCCAACGCCTCGGTCAGATCGGCGCGGTGCGCGTGTGGCTTCAGCATCGCGGCATTGCGGTTGCCGACGGCATATTCGATCAGCCGATACTGCCAGGACTGAAAACCGCTCGATTGCCCCAGCGCATCGCGAAACCGCGTGTATTCGCTGGGCGTCATCGTGCGCAGCACATCCCAGGCGCCGTTGAGTTGCTCGAAGATTCGCGACACCCGGCTGAGCATCTTGAAGGCCGGCCGTAGATTGCCAACCGCTAGATGGTCGCGCGCCGCACCGATTTCGTGCAACGCCAACCGCATCCACAATTCGCTCGTCTGGTGCTGGATGATGAACAGCATCTCATCATGCGCGGTGCTGCGCGGATGCTGGGCGCTCAGGATCGTGTCGAGCGAGAGATAATCAGTATAGGACATGCGGCCGTCAAAGGCCATTTGCGCGCCGTCGCGCGCGGGATCATAGGCAGTGCTCATTGCAAGCTCCGTGGGGTTGAAATGTCGGTTGCGGGCTCAGGCCGCAAACCGCGCGTTCAACGCCCCCACCATCGCCAGCCGCCGCCACAGCGCCACCCAGCCCGCCGGACGGCAGAGCGGCAGCGCAATAGGGGCGGCCGGCAGACTCATGTCACCCGGCCCCTCGTCATGAACTCAGGCCGATTCCAGGCCTCGGTCGCCATGATCTCGGACAGAATAGCCACGGCGCCCTTCACCTCATCCAACCCAATGAACAGCGGGGTAAAACCAAAGCGGATGATGTCCGGCGCGCGGAAATCGCCGATCACACCGCGTGAAATCAGCGCCTGCATGATGGCAAAGCCCTGTGGATGGTGGAAACTGACCTGACTGCCGCGCCAGCGATGCTCGCGCGGGGTGGCCAGAACCAGATCGGGGCAGGCCGCCTCGACACCGGCAATAAAAGCGTCGGTCAGTTCCAGCGAGCGGGCGCGCAGGTCGGCGATCCCAACCCCCTCCCAGACGTCCAGCGCGGCGTCCAGCGCGGCGATCTGCAGCACCGGCGGGGTACCGACCCGCATGCGTTCGATCCCCGAACCGGGGCGATAGGCCAGATCGAAGGCAAAGGGCGATTCATGCCCCAGCCAACCCGACAGCGCCGGACGCACCTGCGGGGCATGACGCGGCGCGACATAAATGAAGGCCGGGCCGCCGGGCCCCGAATTGAGGTATTTATAGCTGCACCCCACGGCGAAATCGGCGCCGCCCTCGGCCACCTTCACATCGGTCGCCCCCGCCGAATGCGCCAGATCCCAGATCGCCAGCGCGCCAACTGAATGCGCCTTGGCCGTCAACGCGGGCAGGTCATGGCGACGACCCGTGCGGTAATCCACCTCTGTCAGCATCAGAACGGCGACGCTGCCATCAATCGCCTGCATCACGTCCTCGGGCGCCACAGTTTTCACCGTGTAACCATCACCCAGCGTGCGGCACAGCCCCTCGGCCATATAGAGGTCAGAAGGGAAA
>CALESR010000006.1 GCA_937907485.1 uncultured Paracoccaceae bacterium
GTCGCTGCTGATGGCCACCATGGTCAGCAAGATGAAGAAGGGCCGCGATCTGGTGCTGTACGTCTGGACGATCCCGCTGGGGATTTCCGATCTGGCCGCCGGCATCATCTGGCTGGCGATCTTTGAGCAATCCGGGTTCCTCAATTCCATGCTCAGCGGGTTGGGCGTGGTCGAACGGCCGGTGAATTTCCTGTCCTACCAGCACCCCGGCGTGATCTTTCTGGCCATCGCGCTGGCGGAAATCTGGCGCGCGACGGCGATCATGCTGGTGATCCTGGTGGCCGGGATCGGGCTGATCCCGAAGGAATATTACGAGGCCGCCGAGGTCTTTGGCGCCTCGCGCTGGAAGCAGTTCACGCGCATCACGCTGCCCCTGCTGCGCCCGTCCTTGCAAACCGCGCTGGTGCTGCGGGTAATCCTGGCGTTCGAGGTGTTCGCGGTCGTCGTGGCGCTGGGGGGCACGCTGTTCCCTGTCCTGATGGGCGAGACCTATGCCTATCAGTTCGACCTGCTCAACAGCGGCGCTGCGGCGGCGATGGCGCTGATCATTCTGGGCATTTCCATCGGCTTTACGCTGATCATCCTGCGCCTGCTGCGCGTGCCCAAGGGGGCCTCGATATGACCGACGCTCCCGCGAATGCCCGCAAGGCCGGGCGGTTCCTGTATGGCGCCTCGGTGGTGCTGCTCTGCGCCTGGGTTCTGGTGCCGATCTATTTCCTGCTCATCAACACGCTGTCCTCGCCCGCAACGGTCAACAGCTTTCCGAAGGCGTTCTTTCCCGAGTTCGATTTCGGCAGTCTGGCGTTCTTTGCGGGTTTTGCCGGGATGCTCTCCGCGCTGAAGAACTCGGTGCTGGTGGCGGGAATGACGATGGTCATGTCCATCCTGATCGGCGCGCCCGCCGGCTATGCCCTGTCGCGGTTCGAGTTTCCGGGCAAGTCGCTGTTTCGCCTGCTGATCCTGCTGACCCGGGCGTTTCCCCTGCCGTTGCTGGCCCTGCCGCTGGCGGTGATGTTCATCCGCACGGGCCTTGATGACACGGCCTTTGGCCTCGCACTGGTGCATACGACGCTGGCCATCCCCTTTGCGGTGCTGATTACCTATTCGCTGTTCTCGGGCATCCCGATCGAGCTGGAGGAGGCCGCCTGGACGCTGGGTTGCACGCGGCTGACGGCCTTTACCAAGGTTGTGCTGCCCTTAATCCTGCCCGGCATCGCGGCCTCGGCCATCTTTGCCTTCGTGATTTCCTGGAACGAGGTCTTTGCCGCCGCCGTGCTGACCATCGAAAACCGCACGCTGACCGCGTTCCTGCTGCAGAACCTCGGCACCTCGCCGCTGCATCTGAAATTCGCGGGCGGGTTCATTCTGGTGGTGCCGGCGCTGATCTTCATCTTCGCGGTCCGCAAGTATCTCTTTGCGATGTGGGGCATCGCGAACCGCTGACACAGAAAGCACAACCATGGCCGAGATCCGGATCAAGACCGTCGCCAAGACCTTCGGCGCCTATACCGCGCTGCACGACATCAACCTGACCATCGCGGATCAGGAATTCATGGTGCTGCTGGGGGCGTCGGGCTGCGGGAAGTCCACATTGCTGCGGATCATCGCGGGGCTTGAAACCGCCTCGGCGGGCGAGGTCTGGATCGGCGGCAAGCGCATCGACCACCTCTCGCCCAAGGATCGCGGCATTGCGATGGTGTTCCAGAATTACGCCGTCTTTCCGCACCTGACGGTGTTTGAAAACATCGGCTTTGGCCTGCGGATGAAGAAACTGCCCAACCCTGAGGTCACCCGCCGTGTGGAACGGGTGGCGACGCTGATGCATATCGAGCAGTTGCTGAAACGCTATTCGGGCGAATTGTCGGGCGGGCAGCGCCAGCGCGTGGCAGTGGCGCGCGCCCTAGCGATGGAGCCCGACGTGATCTTGATGGATGAACCCCTCTCAAACCTCGATGCGCTGCTGCGCATGGAGATGCGCGCCGAGCTGAAAGGCGTGCTGGCCGAAAGCCGGACCACCGCCATCTATGTGACTCACGATCAGGTCGAAGCGATGAGCATGGCCGACCGCATCAGCGTCATGCATCAGGGCAAGATCGTGCAAGCGGCCTCGCCCATCGAGATCTATCGCAACCCCGCTGCCGAATTTGTCGCCAGTTTCATCGGCAACCCGCCGATGAATTTCCTGCCTGCGCAGGGGCTGGGCGGTGGCAAGTGGCGCGTTGCCGGGCAGGTCCTTGACGGGCCGGCGACCGACGCCGAAACCCTGCGCTTCGCCATTCGCCCTGAGGACATGGCGCTGGCCGACACCGGCCTTGCCGCCACCGCCAAGGTGGTCGAACCGCTGGGCGCGCATCTTCTGGTCA
>CALESR010000007.1 GCA_937907485.1 uncultured Paracoccaceae bacterium
GCATGCCTTACTGTCTTGCGCCGTGGAATCGCGGGTTGAGCGCGGCATCGTAGTGGCGCGAGCCGCATACGTGGCTCCATATCAGCTGGGTTGTTGATTTTACCCACATCTGAGTTGGGTAGGCGCATAATTTCCACTGAGAATTGAGCCATGTGAGCCTTCCCCTGAAGCGGCGAGCGGCGGGGGCAACGGAGTGATCCACATGGGACTGTTGAACATCACTCGTCGGATGCACTTGCGACAGACGCTGTCGATCCGCGAGATCGCGCGGCGCACGGGTTTGTCGCGCAGTATTGTGTCGAAGCATCTTGCTGCGGACACGGTCGAGCTGAAGTTCGCGATGCCGGAGCGGCCGAGCCAGCTTGATCCCTTTGCTGATAAGCTGCCGGCTGGCTGAAGGCGGAGGCCGGGAATTCGGGCAAGGAGCGGCGGAGGCTGAAGCGGATGCACACCGATTTGGTAACGCTCGGTTTCACCAGCCCTTACAACCGGGTTGCGGCTTTTGCTCGGGATTGGCGGGCTGATCGACAGCGCGAGCAGCACACGACCGGACGCGGCACCTTCCCCAGCTGGCGTTCCGCCCCGGCGAAGCGTTCCAGTTCGATTGGAGCGAGGATTTCGCGGTTGTCGGCGGGGAGCGCACGAAGCGTCAGGTCGCCCATATCAAGGTGTCACTCAGCCGGACCATCCTTTTTGCGGGCCTATCCGTTGCAGACCCACGACCTCAGCCATCGGGCTCGGATGGGTGGCGCCGCGATGGCTTGGATGTTCGACGCGCATTGCGCCACCGCCGCACCTCGATCCGGCACCAGCCCTACGTCCTCGATCTTGAACTCACGGCTAAACTTCCGTCTCGTCATATCCACCCTCCAACTCCTTGGTCATGATCTTATCTTCGTGTCCACGAAACCGGCAGCGGCTCAGTCTGCTCCTTCCGAGGTTGGGCTGACTCTACATCACGGCAAGGGAACTCCCGGCGAGCAGATCAGAGATGATAGCGTCCGCTTCAAGGCAAAGTCAGCCGCTGCGGCCACGAAAGGGAGGAAGGCCAGCCATGCCTTGACCCCAGCCTGATCCGAAATCCATAGTCAGAGGCGGGTGACTTCTCGATGGAAAACCCGGCTCACGTCTGGGCAGAAATCAACAAAAGGCCAGTTCCATGACACGGGATGCCCGCTATGACCCACTCTTCCAGCCACTGCAGATTGGCCCGGTGCGCACGAAGAACCGCTTTTATCAGGTGCCGCATTGCACCGGCATGGGCTGGGCCCGGCCGCGAACGCTGGCCGAGATGCGCGCGGTCAAGGCCGAGGGCGGTTGGGGCGTGGTGAATACCGAATATTGCTCGATTCACCCGGCCTCGGATGACCAGCCCTTTACCCCTGCAACGCTGTGGGATGACACCGATATCCGCTCGCACCGGCTGATGACCGACAAGGTCCATGCCCACGGTGCGCTGGCCGGCGCGGAATTATGGTTCAGCGGCGGGCGCAGCGCCAATCTGGGCACACGGCTGGTGTCCTTTGATGTGGCCAGCATGCCCAACTCGGTCGGCCACCCGTTTCAGGCCCGCGCCATGGACAAGAGCGACATCCGCGATCTGCGCCGCTGGCACCGCAATGCCGCGCTGCGGGCCAAGGCGGCAGGGTTCGACATTGTCTATGTCTATGCCACGCATGACTACCTGTTGTCGCATTTCCTGGACCCGGCAACGAACACCCGCACCGACGAATATGGCGGGACGCTGGAAAACCGCGTGCGGCTGGTGCGCGAATTGATCGAGGAAACCAAGGAGGCCGTGGGTGATACCTGCGCCGTTGCCGTGCGGTTCGCCGCCGATGCCGCCGAGGGCGAGGACGGACAGCCGATCCTAGGCGAGCGCGCCGAGATGTTCGCGCTGCTGGCCGAATTGCCGGACCTTTGGGATATCAACATCGCCGATTATTCGCTGGAGATGGGGGTGTCGCGCTTTGTGAAGGAGGGCGCGCTGGAGCCCTACATGCGCTGGGTAAAGCAGGCGACGACAAAGCCGGTGGTGACGGTGGGGCGCTTTACCTCGCCCGATACGATGGCGCGCTGGCTGCGAGAAGGGTTGACCGATCTGATCGGCGCCGCTCGCCCGTCGATCGCCGATCCCTTTTTGCCGCAGAAGATCGAGCAAGGCCGTGTCGAGGACATCCGCGAGTGTATCGGCTGCAATGTCTGCTATGCCGGTGACAGCCTGTCGGTGCCGATCCGCTGCACGCAGAACCCGACGATGGGCGAGGAATGGCGTCAGGGCTGGCACCCCGAACGCATCGCGCCCCGCGCGGCGGACAAGCAGGTTCTGGTGGTCGGCGCGGGCCCGGCGGGGTTGGAGGCCGCTCGGGCCTTGGGCGCGCGGGGTTACCGCGTGGCCTTGGCCGAGGCTGGCCGGGTGCTGGGGGGCCGTGTCGTCCGCGAAGCGGGTTTGCCAGGGATGCGCGAATACATCCGGGTGCGCGACTGGCGCGAGGGGCAAATCGCCAAGATGCCCAATGTTCAGGTCTTTCGCGAAAGCCGCCTGACCCCGCAGGACGTGCGCGACTTTGGTGCCGATCATGTCTGCATCGCAACCGGCGCGCTGTGGCGGCGTGACCTCTTTACCGGCAAGCGGTTCGAGGCGATCGCCAGTCCTGCCACGCCGGTCTTTACCCCTGACGACATCATGGAGGGGCGCCTGCCCGAGGGGCCCTGCGTCGTCTATGATGCCGATGGTTATTACATGGGCGGGGTGATCGCCGAGCGCTTGCGCAGCGCTGGGCTGGCGGTGACGCTGGTTACGCCGGGCGACCGGGTTTCAGCATGGGCGCAGAACACGGGCGAGGGGTGGCGTGTGCCGGGGCATCTGATGAAACAGGGGATCGAACTGCTGACGGCGCGCAGCCTGTCGTGGTTCGACGGCGCTTCAGTCACGCTGGCCTGCGTACATTCAGGGCGCGAGCGGGTGCTGGCGGTGCGCGGTCTGGTTCTGGTCGGCCAGCGAGCACCGGTGGATGACCTTTACTCGACGCTGCAGCAAGGTTCCTTGCCCTTCACCTTGACCCGTATTGGTGATTGCGAGGCCCCGGCGATCATTGCGGCCGCCACCTATGCCGGGCACCGCTATGCACAGCTGCTGGATATGCCCCACGATCCGGACCTGCCCCTTCGCCATGACCGCGTGGATGTCGGGCTGGTGATGCCATGACCCTCTCGCCCGTCAACCCCGCCAGCGCCGAGGACTTGGCCGACGCCTTGCCCGCCATTCTGGCGGCGCCTCAGGACGCGGGCGAGGTGCGGCTGCTTTGTGCCCGGCCGCAGCCCAACGCGCGCAGCTTTCCTGACCGGGTGGTCCTGACCCGCGCGGGTGGCGTGGCCGGGGATTTCGAGATGGCGCGTCCTTGGCTGACCTTGCCGGATGGCACCGCCGATCCACGCATTCAGGTGGCGCTGATCGCCTGGCGCGTGCTCGACCTCGTCTGGCGCGCGCGTGACCGTATCCCGCATCCGGGCGACACGCTGGCGGTGGACATGGCCTTGACCGAGGCGCTTCTGCCCGCCGGAACCCTGCTGGCCGCCGGCAGTGCGGTGCTCAGGGTCAGCGATGTGCGCAACGACGGCTGCGCCAAGTGGAAGGTGCGCTATGGCAAGGCCGCCTTCGACTGGACCGTCGCCCATGCGCCGCTGCGCCTGCGCGGCATGTTCTGTTCGATCGAGCAGGATGGCGAAATCCGGCTGGGCGACAGACTGCGCCGACTGTGATGCGGTTATCCGGGGAAACCCAATAATCAATGATAACTCAACCTGTTGAATGGATCGCTGCGGGGAGAGGCAGGCACGCTCCGCGCGACCGTCCCATGTGTGGAAAAGGCGCTGCCGACAAATCGGCCCTTGCAGCGTGGCCGTGAGACGTCATGGTGGGGCGACAAACCTGACAAAGACCGAACAAAGACACACCATGTCGCTTTTCAAGCAGACCCTGCTCAGCCTGCTGTTGATCGCTGCCGCCGCGTGGGGGGCAGCGCATTTCGTGCCGGGCGCGGCGGACCGGATGCGCTCGCTCGGGATGGGACCGTTGCTGGACCGTATCGGCGTCGTCGCCGAGGGTCCAGCCGACACCGCAACCGCGCGACCGCGTGGACCGGGGCAGGGTGCACGCGTGGTCGCCAGACCGCCGGACGAAGGGCGGATTGCCGATACGGTCATGGCCATCGGGGACGGCCGTGCACTTCGGTCGGTCGTTGTCCACGCCGAGGCGCCGGGCCGGGTGGCCGAGGTTCTGGTCCAGTCCGGGCAGCGCGTGCAGGCGGGCGATATCCTGCTCCGCCTCGACAGCGAGGCCGAAGAAATCGCGCTGGCACGGGCGCAACTGGTGCTCGACGACGCCCGCGCCCGGCAGGAGCGCATGATCCAACTGCGTGGCTCGGGCGCCAGCACCGAGGTGCAGATGCGCGAGGCCGAACTGTCGCTGCGGCAAGCGGAACTGGCCTTTCGTCAGGCCGAGTTCAACCTGGGCCAGCGCAGGGTGCTGGCGCCGATTTCGGGCCTGCTGGGGATCATCGGGGTTGAGGCCGGCATGCAACTGGGGACCGCCAGCGAAATTGCGCAGATCGACGACCGTTCGGTGCTGCTGGTCGATTTCCGGCTGCCCGAGCGGATGGTCGGGCGCATCGCGCTGGACGGCGCGGTGAGTGTCGAGGCGCTGGCGGGCAACGAGGCGCCGGTCTCCGGCCATATCAGTGCCATCGACAACCGCGTCGACCCTGCCAGCCGCACCCTGCGGGTGCAGGCGCGGCTGGACAACGCCGATGACCGTTTGCGCGCCGGGATGGCCTTTGCCATCCGCATCGCCCTGCCGGGTGAATCTGCGCCCGCCGTCGATCCGTTGTCCGTGCAGTGGAGCCGCGAGGGCGCCTTTGTCTGGGTGGTGCGCGAGGGGCGCGCGACCCGGTTGCCGATCCGCATCCTTCAGCGTTCGGACAATGAGGTTCTGGTGCAGGCCGAGTTCGCGCCCGAGGATATGGTGATCGTCGAGGGTGTGCAGTCGGTGCGGGCCGGGGCGCCGGTCAGTGTCGAGGCTGCGCCATGACCACGCATATCGAACGCGGCGCGCATCTGTCGGGCACGGCGCTGTTCATACGCCGCCCGATTCTGGCCTTTGTGCTGAACGCCCTGATCGTCATCGCGGGCATCGCCGGGTTTCTGGGTGGCGAGGTGCGTGAGCTGCCTGATGTTGACCGCCCAGTCATCACGATCACCACCAATTACGCTGGCGCCGCCCCCGAAACCATCGACCGCGAGATCACCGCGCTGATCGAGGGCGCGGCCGGGCGGGTCTCGGGTGTCAGTGCGATTTCGTCGAGCTCGCGCTTTGGCCGAAGCCGGGTGACGGTGGAATTCAGCGGTTCGACCGATCTCGACGTTGCGGCGACCGACATGCGCGACGCCATCGCGCGGATCACCAACGCCTTGCCCGAAGGCGTCGATGCGCCGCGGATCGTCAAGGCCGATGCGAATGCCGACGCCGTGATGCGGCTGTCGATCACCTCGCCGACACGCAGCCCGCAGGATCTGACGCGGCTGGTCGAGGATCTGGTGAAGGACCGGTTGCTCTCGGCCGAGGGGGTGGCTGATCTGCAGGTCTTTGGCGACCGGGCCGAGGTTTTCCGCATCGACATCGACATGCGCCAACTGGCGGCGCGCGGGCTGTCGCTGGCCGATATCCGCGCCGCGGTCGGCACGGTCTCGTATGACGCGCCCGCCGGGTCGCTGGCCTCGCAGCGCCAATCGATGGTGGTGCGCACGACAGCGGCGATCACCACACCGGCGCAATTCGAGGCTCTGGTGCTGCGCGAAGGCATCCGGCTGGGTGATGTGGCGCAGGTTTCCCTGGGGCCGGCGATGGGGGAATCCGTCCTGCGAGCGAATGGCGAGGCCGGGGTAGGGCTGGGCATCATCCGCGCCGCGCAGTCGAACACCCTGTCGATTTCCGCCGCCGTAACCCGCGCGGTCGAGGATCTGCGCCCGCTGTTGCCGGCTGATGTCACACTGTCGATCACCTCGGACGATGCGACCTTTATTCAGGGTGCGCTGGATGAGGTGATGCTGACGCTGGGGCTGTCCACGCTGATCGTGGTGGCGGTGATCTTTGTCTTTCTGCTGGACCTGCGCGCGACGCTGGTGCCTGCTATCGCCATGCCGGTGGCGCTGGTCGGCACGCTGGCGGCGATCTGGGTGGTGGGGTTCAGCATCAACATCCTGACCCTGCTGGCGTTGGTGCTGGCGACGGGCATGGTGGTGGATGACGCCATCGTGGTGCTGGAGAACATCGTGCGCCGCCGGGCCGAAGGGATGGGCGCGCGGGCCGCCGCCGTGCTGGGCACGCAGCAGGTGTTCTTTGCCGTGGTGACGACGACCGCCACTCTGGCAGCGGTCTTTGTGCCGCTGTCCTTTCTGCCCGGTCAGGCGGGCGGGTTGTTTCGCGAGTTCGGCTTTACGCTGGCGATGGCGGTCATGCTGTCGTCCGTCGTAGCGCTGACGCTGTGCCCGGTACTGGCCAGCCGTGTGCTCTCCTCGGGCGCGCCGACGCGACGCGGCGTGATGCAGGCGCTTGGCGATGCCTTGGCGGGGCTTTATCGCCGCACGCTGTTGATGGCGCTGGCGGCGCCGATGGCCGTGGTGCTGGCCAGCCTGATCTTTGGTGCCGCCGCGCTGTTGTCGCTGGGCGCGATCCGTCAGGAACTGACCCCGCCCGAGGACCGCGCCGTCGCCGTCATGCGGGTCAGCGCGCCCGAAGGGGTCTCGCTGGACTATACCGCCGCCCGCATGCGCGAGATCGAGGATTCGCTGGCGCCGCTGCTGGACAGTGGCGAAGTGACCAACCTCTTTTCGATCGCCGGGTCCGGCACAGGCAACTCGGGCTTCATCGTCATGACGCTGGCGCCTTGGGATCAGCGCAGCCGCAGCCAGCAGGAGATCGTCGCCGAGATGACCCGCGCCACTTCGGCGGTGATCGGCGTGCGGGCCTTTGCTATCCAGCCCAACAGCCTGCGCATCCGCGGTGCGGGGCAGGGGCTGAGCTTTGCCATCGTCGGCCCCACCTATGAAGGGCTCAGCGAGCAGGCGCAGGCCCTTGTTGCCGCGATGGAGCAAAACCCCGGTTTTGGTCAGGTTCGGCTGGGCTATGACACCACGCAGCCGCAACTCTTCATCGAGGTTGATCGCACCCGCGCTTCGGACCTCGGTGTCAGCATCGCCGGGCTGGGTGAGGCCCTGCAGGCGGTGCTGGACGGGCGGACGGTGGGCACGGTGTTCATCGAGGGGCGCAGCCATGACATCCAGCTGATGTCCACCGCCGATCCGGTGAACGACCCCTTGGACCTCGAGCGAATTTTCATGCGCACGGCGACCGGGCAGAATGTGCCGATCTCGTCCTTTGTGCGGCTCGAAGAGCGCGCGGTCGCGCCTGAACTGGGCCGCGAGTCGCAGTTGCGGGCGGTTCCAATCAGCGCTGGATTGACCCCCGACCTGCCGTTGGGCTTGGCGCTGACCGAGGTGCAGGCACTGGCGGACGGTATTTTGACGCCCGGCAGCCGGATCGTCCCCCTCGCCGAGGCCGCGACACTGGGCGAGACCAATTCCGGCATCCTGATGACCTTCGGCTTTGCGATCCTCGTCGTGTTGCTGGTGCTGGCGGCACAATTCGAAAGCTTTGTTTCGGCACTGATCGTGATGTCCACGGTGCCAATGGGGCTGGCCTGCGCCGTGTTCGCGCTGATCCTGACGGGGGGCAGCCTGAATGTCTATTCGCAGATCGGGCTGGTGTTGCTGGTGGGGATCATGGCCAAGAACGGCATCCTGATCGTCGAATTCGCCAATCAGTTGCGCGATCAGGGCCAGTCCGTGCGCGCCGCCATCACCGATGGCGCGACGATCCGGCTGCGGCCTGTGATGATGACGATGGTCTCGACCGTGCTGGGCGGTGTGCCGCTGATCCTGTCGCAGGGGGCAGGGGCCGAGGCGCGCGAGGCGCTCGGCTGGGTGATCGTCGGTGGGCTGGGGATGGCCACGCTCGTCACGCTGTATCTGACCCCCGTCGCCTATTTGCTGCTGGCCGGTTTCACCACACCCAAGGCCGCCGAGGAGGCCCGTTTGCGTCGCGAACTGGATCACGCGGCAGGTCTGGAACCCCCGCGCAGCGAGGCCTAGGACCGACCACCGCGTCAAGGCCCGCGCGGGTGAACGACGGACGATTCGCACCCTGACAAGGCGCGCCCGACATTGCGGCAACACGGCTCGGCAAGTTTGCACAATTTTACCGGGTAGGGCGCACGGCCTTCCTCGCATCAGGGCTCCGCGACGGTGGCGCCCGTCAAAGCGCCTGACAGCAAAGAGTAAATTCCTCCAAGCACCGTCCTGGACCGCCTGTCGGATCATCGGAGCTCAGCCACCAAGAAACGCTTTGCTCCCCCGTCTGGCGTGAGCCAAGCGTTAAACTTTGGCGCCTAGGATCAATGGTCAGACGACTTTCATCCCCAACTGAAGGGACCGCACCATGACTCGCCTCGCCATTGCTGCCATCGTCTCGGCCACGCTTTTGTCGCAGCCTGCTGCAGCCGACGACCTGACGACCAGCGCCCTCGCCTATGTGAACGCAAACGTGCGCTTTTGGCTCACCACGCCGCCGGTCATCGCAGCGATCAACAGTGCAAACAGCAACAACGCCGGCCTCACGCAAGACCAGATCAACGCGCTCGACCTGCAGTGGCGCGCCGAGGTCGGGCAGGCCAGCGCGCTGATCGACCGCATCCTCGGCAGTCCGGTGTCGCAGCAACTGCGCGATCACAGCGAGGCGTCCGGCGGCGTTGTCACCGAGGTGATCCTGATGGACGCCCTTGGCCTGAACGTCGCGATCAGCGGGGTGACGTCGGACTACTGGCAGGGCGATGAGGCCAAGCACCAGCAGACCTTTGCCGTTGGCGCGCAGGCGTCGCATGTCTCCGAGGTGGAAT
>CALESR010000008.1 GCA_937907485.1 uncultured Paracoccaceae bacterium
GGCAAGCGGCAGATGTTCCGGCCGGATTTCATGGAGTGGTTCGAGGGCCTGCGCCTGCCGCCCTATCATCTGGAAAAGCGCGACGGCCAGTATGAACTGACCTTCGAGGGCGCCTGGCATGAGGTCATGCTGTGGGAAATCCCGGCGCTGGCCGTGCTGATGGAACTGCGCAGCCGCGCCGTGCTGAAAGGCATGGGGCGGTTCGAGCTGAAGGTGCTCTATGCCCGCGCGATGGCGCGAGTCTGGGAAAAGGTCGAACGGCTGCGCGCGGTCGAGGGGTTGAAGCTGGCCGATTTCGGCACACGGCGGCGGCATTCCTTCCTGTGGCAGGATTGGTGCGTGCAGGCGATGATGGAGGGGCTGGGCAGCGCCTTCATCGGCACCTCGAACTGCCGTATCGCCATGCGCCGCGACATCGAGGCGATCGGCACCAATGCGCATGAATTGCCGATGGTCTATGCGGCGCTGGCACGCGACGATGCCGAACTGGCCGAGGCCCCTTACCGCGTGCTGGCCGACTGGCAGGAGGAACACGACGGCAACCTGCGCATCATCCTGCCCGACACCTATGGAACCGAGGGCTTTCTGGCCCGCGCCCCCGACTGGCTGGCAGGCTGGACCGGCATCCGCATCGACTCGGGCGATCCCGAGGCGGCGGCCGAGGTGGCGATCCGCTGGTGGCAGGCGCGCGGCGAGGATCCCCGGCAAAAGCTGGTGATCTTCTCGGACGGGCTGGATGTGGACCGCATCGAGTCGCTCAACGCCCGCTTTGCCGGGCGGGTCAAGGTCAGCTTTGGCTGGGGCACCCTGCTGACCAACGATTTTCGCGGGCTGGCCAAGGGCGACGCGCTGGCGCCCTTCTCGCTGGTCTGCAAGGCGGTGTCGGCCAACGGCCTGCCAACGGTCAAGCTGAGCGACAACCCCAACAAGGCGATGGGCCCCGCCGATCAGGTGGCGCGTTACAAGCGGGTGTTCGGCGTCGGCGCGCAGACCGCGATGGATGTGATCGTCTGAGGCCGGGTGCTGCCGGGCGACTGGCGCGAAGGACGTTTTCGCGCTAGGATCGGCCCAACCAAGAAGAAACGGCGGCAGTTGAGGCAATGACGGCGCTTGAGAAATACGCGCGGCTGGAAGGCCCCGGTGTCTGGCGTGCTGGCCCCCAGGCACAGCGGCGTGATGTTGTTGTTTCGCTTGGCGAATCCAGCCTGATCCTGACCGACAGCCGCTCGACCCAGGCGTTGAGCCACTGGTCCTTGCCGGCGGTGCAGCGGATGAACCGGGGCGCCTCGCCCGCGGTTTTTGCCCCCTCGGCCGAGGCGGGCGGCGAATCGCTCGAACTCGAAGACCCCCTGCTGATCGAGGCGCTCGAAACCATCCGCGCCGCCCTCAGCCCGCGCCCGCCGCGACGCTGGCTGCGGCTGGGGCTGCTGGGCGGGCTGGCGGCGCTGGTGGTGGCCGGGGTGATCTGGCTGCCCGGTGTGCTGGTCGAACGCACGGCCGCCATCATCCCCGAGGCTGCGCGGGCGCAGATCGGCGCCGATGCGCTGGCCGATCTGACGATCTCGGCCGCCGGGCAGCGGGTCTGCGCCGATCCCGAGGGGCGGCAGGCGCTGACGCTGCTGCGCAACCGCGTGCTGGGCAGTGACTGGCGGGTGGTCGTAGTGGCCGGGATGCCGGGGTTTCAGGCGGCGCATCTGCCGGGGCGGCTGGTGGTGCTGGGCGATGATCTGGTCTCGCGCCTTGACAGTGGCGAGGCGCTGGCAGGCTGGCTCCTGGCCGAGGCGCAGGCCGCTGCGGCGCGCGACCCCCTGCTGGACGCGCTGCACCACGCCGGGACGCGGGCCACGGCGACGCTGCTGACCACCGGCGCCCTGCCCGAAAGCGCGCTTGAAGGCTTCGTGATGCGGCGGCTGGCCATGCCGCCCGCCGTGCCGCAGGCCGCCGCGCTGGGCGAGGCGATGGACGCGCTGGGCATCTCGCCCATCGCCTATGCGCTGTCACTGACCGAGGCGCAGGCCGCCTTGATACAGGATCTCGCCGACCGTCCGGTGGCCGCCGGGCGAACCAGCGGGCGCATCCTCAGCGATGGTGAATGGCTGACCGTGCAGTCGATCTGCACGCAATGACAAACCCCCGGCCCTTTGGGGACCGGGGGCTAAACTGGATCTGTCAGCGGGTTCAGCGCACGAAGGCGTCCGAATACCCCAGCGCACGGGCGGCATTCAGCGCGGCGCCCAACTCGGCCGACGACGCGAACGGACCGGCCAGCACGATCTGCAGCGCCTGACCACCGGCGGTGGCACGGGCCTGAGCGACCGGCAGGCCGCGCGACTGCAGGCGGCTGATGGCCGATTGCGCGTTGGCGGGCACGCCGAACGAGCCGATCTGCACATACTGGCCATTGGTCATCTGACCGCGCGAGGGGTCAGCCGGGCGCGTGTCAACCGCAGCGCTGGTGCCCATCGTCGAGACACTGGCGCGCGGCGCGGTGGCGGGCGCGGGCTGCGGCGCGGCAGCGCCCTGCAGCCAGGGCTGCGGCCAACGCGGCGCATAGGGCTGCGGCAGCATGTAGACGTTGTTGTTCGGCGCCGGGGCGGGCGAGCCGTTCCACGGCTCCCACACGCCACCACGCGGCGACAGTTCGCGCAGCGCGTCAGCCGGGTGCTGGGCCTGCGGGCCGCAGCGCAGCGGCAGCTCGGGCATGGCGGGCGAGGGCACGGCATACATCTGGCTGTGCGGGCTGTAGTTGGTGCACGGCGACGGGCCCATCTGGTCATAGAAGCTCCAGCGGGTGTCGAGCGTGCCAGCCTGCGCCTGCCAGACCTGCGCCTGCGGGGCAGCGGCCTGCACGCGGACACGCGGGCGGCTGGCCTCGGGCGGCACGGAATAGGGAACGCCCCCGGTGGCAACCGAGGCGGCAGCAGTGACAACGGCGCGCGGCGCGGTGCGCACGGCGGCGGTCACCGTGACCGGCGCGGGCGCCGGAGCGGCGGGCACCGTGACGGCGGCAACCTGCGCGGCGCCGGTCTGCATGCTGGGCTCAAAGCCACACATCGGGCGGCGGTCATCGCCAAAGCGCGGCACCCAGGTGGTCATGCCGTTCGACCCGGCGCGGATGAACACGCAGCCGTTCGAGTCGACATATTGCGCCTGAGAATAGCTGGCGGGCGGCACTTCGGCCGGGATGCGGCTCGATTGGGCCTGAGCCATGGCGGCGGACAGGGCCAGCGCCGCGGCCGCAGTCGAAAGGATCTTGGCAACCATCATCAACCCCCTGTTACCGTCCGGTAAGGATGCAACGCGGCATCGAGAGAGTAAAGTCTTATCTTTCGGTTACTTGGTGCCAAACATGCGATCCCCGGCGTCCCCGAGGCCCGGAACGATGTAACCGTGATCGTTCAGATGGCTGTCCAGCGCCGCGGTGACGATGCGCACATCGGGATGCGCGGCCTTCATCCGGGCGACCCCTTCGGGCGCGGCCAGCAGGCACAGGAAGATGATATTCTTCGCTCCGGCCTGTTTCAGCAGGTCGATGGCAGCGGCAGACGAGTTGCCGGTGGCCAGCATCGGATCGACGACAATCGACCAGCGGTCCTGCAGATCGGCGGGCAACTTGCAGTAATACTGCACCGGTTGCAGGGTTTCCGGGTCCCGATACAGGCCGACAAAGCCGACGCGCGCCGCCGGGATCAGTTCCAGAATGCCATCCAGCAGCCCGTTGCCCGCGCGCAGGATCGACACCAGCGCCAGCTTGCGCCCTTCGAGTTTCGGCGCGTCCATCGGGCACAGCGGCGTCTCGATGCGCTCGGTGGTCAAGGGCAGGTCGCGCGTCACCTCATAGGCCAGAAGCATCGAGATCTCGCGCAGCAACTGGCGGAACTTCGAGGTCGAGGTCTCCTTGTCGCGCATGATGCTCAGCTTGTGCTGCACCAGCGGGTGGGTGACGACGGTCAGATGGTTGCTCATGCGCGGCCCTCAACGGTTTTCAGGATGCGGGCACGGGTGGCTTCGTCGCAGAAAGCCGCACGCGCCGCGTCGGCGTTGATGGCGCGGAAATCCGCCTCTGTCCAGCCAAAGGCGGCGGCGAGCGCCTCATATTCCTTGCGCAGATTGGTGTTGAAAAACGGCGGATCGTCGGTCGACAGCGTGACGATCACCTCACGCTCGCGCAGGCGGTCGATCGGATGCGCAGGGAAACTGGGATAGACCCCCAGAAACACGTTCGAGCCGGGGCAGCATTCCAGCACGATGCGGTCCTCGGCCAGCCGGTCCACCAGCGCCAGATCGTCGATGGCCTGCACGCCGTGGCCGATGCGTTCCGGGCGCAGATGGTCCAGCGCGTCGCGCACCGATTGCGCCCCGCCCCATTCGCCCGCATGGGCGGTCAGCCGCAGGCCTCCCTCGCGCGCGCAGTCAAAGGCCCAGGTGAAATCGCGCGGGTGGAACTGCTTTTCATCCCCCGCGATGCCGAACCCGGTCAGGAAATCGCCCCGCGTTTCCACCGCGCATTGCACCGTCTGCCGCGATTTTTCCGGCCCGAAATGCCGGATCGCGGTGACGATGCCCTTCAGCGTGATGCCGAAATCGCGCTGCGCCTGATCGGCGGCCTCGGTGATGGCGTGCAGATATTCGCGCCACGCGGCCAGATCGCCGCCGCCGCAGAAATCCGGCGAGAGGAAGGTTTCGGCGTAAACCACGCCGTCCTGCGCCCGGTTTTCCAGCACGGCGAGGGTCAGCCGCTTGAAGTCCTCAGGCCCTTGCAGCGTGGTGCAAGCGGCCTCATAGACCTCCAGAAAATGCCAGAAATCGCGATAGGCATAACCGCCGGATTCGGTGAAAATCTTTGCGATATCAAGATTCTTTTCCTTGGCCAGCCCCTTGATGAAGGCCGGCGGCGCCGCCCCTTCCAGATGCAGGTGCAGCTCTACCTTGGGCAGGGCGGGGTCAGTCTTTTCGCTCACAGGAAACTCCGTCCGGGGCCGGTTTGGGTCAATCCGAGATGCGCCGCCACGCTGGCCGCCACATCGACAAAGGCGCAATGGCCGATCTCGCCCACCCCCGCACCCGCCACCAGCACCGGCACGCGTTCGCGCGTGTGGTCGGTGCCGGTCCATGTGGGGTCGTTGCCGTGATCGGCGGTGAACAGCGCGATGTCGCCGGGCCGCAGGCGGGTCAGGAAATCGGCGGCGGCGCGGTCAAACCCCTCCAGCGCGGCGGCATAGCCCGCCACGTCGCGCGGATGGCCATAAAGGCTGTCGAATTCGACAAGGTTGCAAAAGGTCAGCGAGCCCTCTTCGGCCTCATCCGCCAACCTGAGCAGATGCTGCACCAGCCCGGCGTCATTCTTGGCCTTGTGCAGATGCGTCACTCCACGGTGGCTGAAGATATCGCCAATCTTGCCAATGGCATGCACGATCCGGCCATCGGCCTGCGCCCAGTCCATCAGCGTTGGCGCGGGCGGGGCGATGGCGAAATCGCGCCGGTTGCCGGTGCGCTGAAAGGCACCGGGCGCGCCGGTAAAGGGGCGGGCGATCACCCGCCCGATGCGCCGGGCGTGCAGCGTCGGGGCCAGATCGCGGCACAACTGGATCAGGCGGTCCAGACCAAAGGCCTCTTCATGCGCGGCGATCTGGAACACGCTGTCCGCCGAGGTATAGCAGATCGGCCAGCCGGTTTTCAGATGTTCGGCGCCCAACTCGTCGATGATCGCCAGCCCGGCGGCGTGGCAATTGCCAAGGATGCCGCTGGTGCCCGCGAGGGCGCAGACCTCGGCCACCAGTTCGGCATCGAAACAGGGCCGCGTTTCGGGGAAATACGTCCAGTCCCACGGCACCGGCACCCCGGCCAGTTCCCAATGCCCGGAGGGCGTATCCTTGCCACGCGACACCTCGGTCGCGGCGCCCCAACGGCCCTGCGGCAGCGCACCCAGACCGGGCGGCATCAGCCCCGAGGCCAGCTCCACCGCCCGCCCCAGCCCCAGCGCGTCCAGCGCCGGCAGCTGCAGCGGTTGCCCCAGCGCGGCGCGGGCCTGCGCAATATGGCCCAGCGTATTGGCGCCGGTATCGGGGCGGGTGCCGTTGAAATAGCGGTCGGCATCCGGCGCGCCGCCGATACCGACCGAGTCCAGCACAACGACAAAGGCGCGGCTCATGCGATGCGCTCCTGCACCAGCGGGGCGGGCAGGGGGGCCTCGCCCAGCGAATAGGCGGCCTGCAACGCGGCGATGGCGGCCTCGGCGCTGGCCTCGGTGGCGGCATGGACACGGGCCAGCGGCGCACCGGGGCCAACCCTGTCACCCGGCGCGGCGAGGGCCGAAAAGCCGACGCGCGGATCGACCGGATCGCCGCCCTTCAACCGCCCGCCGCCCAGATGCACCACAGCCGTCCCCACCGCGCGAGTGTTGATCGCGGCGACACTCCCGGCCTGCGGTGCGGGCACGTCGCGGATCACCGGGGCGGGCGCCAGATGCGTGCCATACCGCTCGACGAAATCCCGCGGCCCGCCCTGCGCGGCGACCATCTGGCCAAACCGCTCGGCGGCGCGGCCATCCTCCAGCGTGGCGCGGATGCGCGCCGCGCCGTTGTCGATGCCGACCAACGCCAGCACCTCGGCCCCCAAGGCCACGGTCAGGTCCACCAACCGGGGCGTCACCGCGCGCCGCGTCAGGGTGTCCATCACCTCGGCCACCTCCAGCCCATTGCCCGCCGTCAGCGCCAAGGGCCGGTCCATGTCGGTGATCAGCGCCGAGGTCCGGCAACCCGCGCCATTCGCCGTGCTGACCAGCGACTGCGCCAAGGCCCGCGCCTGATCCACTGAGGGCAGGAACGCGCCTGAGCCAACCTTGACGTCCAGCACCAGCGCATCCAGCCCGGCGGCCAGCTTTTTCGACAGGATCGACGCGGTAATCAGGTCCAGCGATTCCACCGTCCCCGTCACGTCGCGGATCGCATAGAGCCGCTTGTCCGCCGGCGCGATACGGGTCGAGGCGCTGACAATCGCGCAGCCGATCTGCCGGGTCAGCGCCCTGAACCGCGCCTCGTCGGCCTCGACGGTAAAGCCGGGGATCGCCTCCAGCTTGTCCAGCGTGCCGCCGGTGTGGCCCAGCCCGCGGCCTGACACCATCGGCACGAAAACCCCGCATTCGGCCAGCGCCGGAGCCAGCAGCAGGCTGATCGAATCGCCAACCCCGCCGGTCGAATGCTTGTCCACCGCCGGGCCGGGCAAGTCCCAGCGCAGCACATCGCCCGAATCGCGCATCGCGCGGGTCAGCGCGACGCGGGTGCCCTCGGTCACACCCTTCAGCAACACGGCCATGGCAAAGGCCCCGGCCTGCGCGTCGGTGACGGTTCCATCGGCCAGACCGGCGGCAAACCATGCCGCGCCCTCGGGCGTCGCGCAGCCGTCGCGCACCGATTCGATGATGGACCGGGCGTCCATCAGGTGCGGTCCATGTGCTCGGTGCTAAAGGCGCCGGGCAGCAGTTGCTCCATCGTCATGCTCAGGGATTTGCCGTCCAGCGTGACCATCGTCACCAGCACGTCGGGCCCAGCGAACTCGCGCAGTTTTTGCCGACAGCCACCGCAAGGCGTTGTCGGATGGGTGGAATCCGCGACCACCACCACCTCGGCAATGCGCGTATCCCCCCCGGCGACCATCGCGGCGATTGCCCCGGCCTCGGCGCAGGTGCCCTGCGGATAGGCGACATTCTCGACATTGCAACCGGCATAGACCGCCCCCGATTGCGCCCGGATCGCCGCCCCGACCTTGAAGCGCGAATAGGGCACCCAGGCCTTTTCACGCACCGCAAGGGCTGTTTGCAGAAGGGACATGCGCGGCGCTCCTTTTTTGACCGGATGGTCCGATTGTGCGGCGATCCGGCGGGCTTGGCAAGCCGCGCGCTGCGGTCAGAGCGTCTGGGTGGCGGGATTCCCCCGCAGCGAGACCTCCAGCAGTTCCAGATCGGCGCTCGGCTGCGCATAACGCGTCGCCATGCCGGGCGGTATGACAAAGGCATCCCCCGGCGACAGGGCAAAGGGCGATTTGCCCTCGCCCTCCAGCACCATGCTGCCGGTCATGACATAGGTGAACAGGATATCGCCCGAATGCCGCGTCCAGACGGTCTGCGCGCCATCGGGCCGCGCCACCATCACCGAGGCCACGCCGCGCGTATTGGTGTTGATCTGGGTGTCGCGCGCCTGAAAGCCGGGCAGGCGGAAGGGCTGGAAAACGCCCTTGGCGCCGATGTCATGCACGAACCGCTGCCCCTCCCATTCGCGGTCCGGGCGGAAATCGGCGGTCGGCAGGGTCATCTGGTGGTCGATCTCGGTCACATGATCGGCGGGCACGCCGATCTCGATGACCTGCACGCCCTCGGAATGCAGCACCTTGTGGCGGATTCCCGGCGGCTGGATAAAGCAGTCACCGGCATGGATGCGGCGGATACCGCCTTGATCTTCATAAAGAACATCGACCCAGCCCGCGACGCAGAAGATCAGTTGAAAGCCGACCTTGTGGTAATGCACCATGTCGGGCACCGGGCCGTCGGGCACGCGGATATGGCTGGCGATCATCGCGCCGCCCAGACGGCTGGGCACCAGATCGCGGTATTCCATCCCGGCGCGGCCAATCACCCAGGGCGCCTGATCGGCCAGCCGCCGCACGACAAAGGCATGTTCGGTGACCGGCAGCACCAGCGGCGGGTCGATCTCGTCAATCTCGATCCGCGTGCCGTTGGGGGCGGTCAACAGGCGGTCGCCATTGGCAAAGGATTCAGGATTGTCGGTCAGGATGCGGATCGTGCCGGGGCCTTCGGGCGCGCCTTTTTCGATCCGCAGGCGCAATCCGTGCCCGGACAGCACCGCCACCTGCGGGTTGTCGGCTGGATAAATCATGTCCAGCCGGAAACCCAGAACCTTGGTATAAAAGGGCAAATCGTTGCGCAACTCGTCGGTGGGCAGGCGGATCTCGGCGCGGGTTTGGGGCATGGCTCGCATCGTTGTTGTCAGCAGGGGGGCTTGGCGGCAGTTTGGGCATCCGTGCTGCGTTATGCAAGGTGATGTTTCCGGCAGCGCCGCTGCAGCAGGCTTGGCGGTGACAGAAAAATGGTTTAATACTGAACAAAACCCAGGGAGGGCTCCATGACCGACGCGCCGAATGAGGACGCAAAGCTGGCCGCACGTCAGGCGGCGCTGTTCTATCACGAGTTTCCGCGCCCCGGAAAACTGGAAATCCGCGCCACCAAACCGCTGGCCAACGGCCGCGACCTCAGCCGCGCCTATTCGCCCGGCGTGGCCGAGGCCTGCCTTGAAATCAAGGCCGATCCGGCCAATGCCGCGCGTTATACCACGCGCGGAAACCTTGTCGGCGTGGTGTCGAACGGCACCGCCGTGCTGGGGCTGGGCAATATCGGCGCGCTGGCCTCGAAACCGGTGATGGAGGGCAAGGCGGTCCTGTTCAAGAAGTTCGCCAACATCGACTGTTTCGACATCGAGGTGAACGAGCCCGACCCCTATAAACTGGCCGATATCGTCTGCGCGCTCGAACCGACCTTTGGCGCGATCAACCTCGAAGACATCAAGGCGCCCGATTGTTTCATCGTTGAACGACTTTGCCGCGAACGCATGGGCATCCCGGTTTTCCACGATGACCAGCACGGCACCGCCATCGTGGTGGGGGCCGCGGCGACCAATGCCATGCATCTGACGAATCGCGATTTTTCGCAGATCAAGGTGGTCTCCACCGGCGGCGGGGCGGCGGGGATCGCCTGTCTGAACATGCTGCTGAAGCTGGGCGTCAAACGCGAAAATGTCTGGCTCTGCGACATTCACGGGCTGGTGTACGAGGGGCGTCCGATGGACATGAACCCCGAAAAGGCCGCCTTTGCCCAGCCGAC
Organism: uncultured Paracoccaceae bacterium; assembly: GCA_937907485.1. Classification (GTDB taxonomy): domain Bacteria; phylum Pseudomonadota; class Alphaproteobacteria; order Rhodobacterales; family Rhodobacteraceae; genus Pararhodobacter. The sequence goes on from CALESR010000008.1 coordinate 9,893, forward strand.
CGATCTGCGCACCCTTGACGATGTGATCGACGGCGCCGACCTGTTCCTTGGCCTGTCCGGCCCCGGTGTGCTCAAGGCCGAGATGGTCGCGCGCATGGCCGCCGATCCGATCGTCTTTGCGCTGGCCAATCCGACGCCCGAAATCCTGCCCGATGAGGTCGCGCGTGTCGCCCCCGGCGCCATCGTCGCCACCGGGCGCAGCGATTTTCCCAATCAGGTCAACAACGTGCTGTGCTTCCCCTTCATCTTCCGGGGGGCGCTGGACGTCGGCGCGACCACGATCAACTCCGAGATGGAGGTCGCCTGCGTCGAGGGAATCGCCCGCTTGGCCCGCGCCACCACCTCGGCCGAAGCGGCGGCGGCCTATCAGGGTGAAAAACTGTCCTTTGGCCGCGACTATCTGATTCCAAAGCCCTTCGATCCCCGGCTGATGGGCGTGGTCGCCTGTGCCGTGGCCAAGGCGGCGATGGAAACCGGCGTCGCCACCCGTCCGCTGGCCGATCCTGACGCCTACAAGCGCCAGTTGGACGGTTCGGTCTTCCGCTCGGCCATGCTGATGCGCCCGGTGTTCGAGGCCGCGCGCGCCGCCTCGCGCCGGCTGGTCTTTGCCGAGGGCGAGGACGAGCGCGTGCTGCGCGCCGCGCAGGCGATCATGGAGGAAACCACCGAGGTTCCGATCCTGATCGGCCGCCCTGAGGTCATCGCCACCCGCTGCGAGCGCTATGGCCTGCCGATCCGGCCCGGCCGCGATTTCGAGGTGGTGAACCCGGAAAACGACCCGCGCTATCGCGACTATTGGGAGACCTATCATTCGCTGATGGAGCGGCGCGGCGTCACCCCCGACACCGCAAAGGCGATCCTGCGCACCAACACCACGGCCATCGGCGCGGTGATGGTCCACCGGGGCGAGGCCGACAGCCTGATCTGCGGCGCCTTTGGCCAATATTCGTGGCATCTGAACTATGTCCGGCAGGTGCTGGCCCGTGACGGGCTCAGCCCGGTGGGCGCGCTCAGCCTGATGATCCAGCCCGAGGGGCCGCTGTTCATCACCGACACGCAGGTCAACCCGGAGCCGACGCCGATG
>CALESR010000009.1 GCA_937907485.1 uncultured Paracoccaceae bacterium
AGCCGGCGGTCAGGAAGAAGCCCACCGCGTTGTGGCCATACCACCACTGCACCATGCCCGACTGCACGCCCGACCAGACCGGAACCGAATCCGAGCCGAAGAACGACACCGGAACCTGCAGGTTGTTCACCAGATGCAGCATCGCGATCGTCACGATGAAGGACAGGTAGAACCAGTTCGCCACATAGATGTGGGGTTCCTTGCGCTTGATGAGCGTGCCCAGATAGACCAGCAGGAACGCCACCCAGACGAGGGTCAGCCACAGGTCGGTCAGCCATTCGGGTTCGGCGTATTCCTGGCCTTGGGTCGAACCCAGCACATAGCCGGTCGCCGCCAGCAGGATGAAAACCTGATAGCCCCAGAACACGAACCACGCGAGGTTGCCGCCAAAGGCGCGCGCCGCGGTGGTGCGCTGCACCACATAGAAGGCCGACGCCAGCAGCGCGTTGCCACCAAAGGCGAAAATCACCGCCGATGTGTGCAAGGGCCGCAGGCGGCCAAAGTTGTGCATGCCTTGCGCCCAATCAAAGTTCATGACCGGAAAGGCCAGTTGGAACGCGATGACGACCCCGACGAGGAAGCCGACAACGCCCCAGAACGCGGTCGCGATGACGCCAAAGCGCACCACGCCGTCCAGATATTCGTTCTGGTTATGAACCACTTCCCCCATATGGCGGATCTGCCACAGGAAGGCGATCGCCGCGGCCCCCATGAAAATGATCATGTGGACCAGATAGGCGAGGTCTCGCGCGTGACTTGCTGCGTACGCGGCGGCTACCGCGACGACGGCAAGCACGATCAGCTTGACGTAATCCCACATCGTTTTGCGTCCCTTCGTTCGATGTCGTTGGCGTGACCACCTGACTCCGGGCAGAGTCGGGCAATCTCACGGGGTCGTTATGACCCCTCACTGTTGAACAAACCTTGATTCAGGTCAAAGGTTGCTTGGGCCCTTCGCTTGACCAAGATCAATGCGACCCGTCGCCCGACGTCGCATGATGCGTCCGTTCGCCGCAGCGTCGGCGCTTATGGGAGAGACACCATGGCTTACAAGTCCATCCTGACCTTCCTTGGCAGCGACGCCGAGGCCGATGAAACCCTGCCGGGCGCGATTCGCCTTGCGCTGAGCCATGACGCGCATCTGTCGGTTCACGCGATGGGCATCGACATGACGCCGATGGGCGGCTTTTACATGGGCGCCTCGCCGATCATGCTGCAAGAAACGCTGGAACGCGCGCAGTCCGAGGCCGAGGCCGTCGAGGCCCATGCGCGCCGCCTGCTCGATCAGCCGCCGCTGCGCTGGGGCGCCGAATCGGCGGTGTTGCAGTTCGGCGGGCTGCCGGCGCTGGTTGGCCTGCGGGCGCGGTTCTCGGATCTGGTGGTTCAGTGCCGACCTTACGGTGCCAAGGCGCTGGCCTCGCAGGAGGCGGTGATCGAATCCGCGCTGTTCGAGGGGCAGGCCGCCGTGATGGTGCTGCCGCAAAAGCCGCTGACCGCCGAGTTTGGCAAGCGGGTGATGATCGCGTGGAACCAGTCGAACGAGGCGCTGTCTGCGGTGCGCCGGGCCTTGCCGCTGCTTCAGGCCGCCGAATGGGTGTCGGTCGTGGTGGTCAACCCGCCGGTCCACAGCCCCGAGCGGTCAGACCCCGGCGGGCTGCTGACGCAGATGCTGGCGCGCCACGGGGTGCGGGCCGAGGTTTCGGTGCTGGCAAAGACCCTGCCGCGCGTGTCCGACATCCTGATGCGGCACATGGCCGATCTGGATGCCTCGATCATGGTGATGGGGGCGTATGGCCATTCCCGCCTGCGCGAGGCGATTCTGGGCGGCGCCACCCGCAACGTGCTGGAAAACGCCGAACAGGCGATCTTTCTGGCGCATTGATCCGCCGCCCTCGCCGGGCGGGCTACATCGCCGTGATGACGTCATACATCGACCGCACCGAGGTGGAGCTGCTGTTCAGCGCCACGCCCTGCGACGTCAGGATCTGTTCGACGGCATACATGTGGTCGGCCATCAGCCCGGCATAACTGGCGTTGCCTTGGTTGATGTAGCTTTGCGCCGACGCGGCATAGCCATCATAGGCCGTCTGCAACTGCGCCGGTGTATAGTTCCACGCGCTGATCTGCGCGATGAACCCGCCGGGGCCGTGCATCCACTCCATGCTGTCCACGAACAGCGCCGCGTATTCCCAGCCGTCCCCGCCCAGCGTGCCGAGGCTGACGACCGAGGCCGAGGACAGCGAGGTCTCGATATCGGCCCCCATGTCGATCACCCCGGCGCGCACCGCACCGACGGTGGCGATGCCGATGCCGACGACAGCCGCGGCCAGAACTGTCCAATCGACGGTGACCGCGCCGGATTCACTCTTGAAAAACGATTGCATGCCTGAACTCCAACACACGCGATTCTCGGGATTGGGGGAATTTGTCGCGAGAATCTGGCAATATTTTGGCATTCTTCGCCGGGTCAGACACCGCTCAGGCAAACTGTGTCCAAGGCGGCGAGCCGGGTGTCCGTGACAGCGCCGACTCAGCCCGCGGCCTGCAGATACTGATTGGTCAGGGTTTCCAGCACCGCGCCATTGTCCGGCACGCTGACATCCCGCGTCAGCAAGGTCTGCTGCATCGCATAGGCAAGATCGATGTAATAGGCGGCGTTGGTCATGTTGCCGTTGGTGATATAGGTCGCCGCGTTGGTCGAATAGAAGTCATACATGTTGAGCAGGGTCGAATCCGGCCAGCCCGAAAAGCTGCTCATCCATGAGCCCCAGAGCGAATCGGACGCGTAGAGCCGCTCATAGCTAAAGCCGAGGCCATCGTCGCCCAACGCGCCCAGCGCAACAACGCTGGCGCTGGACAGGCTGGCGTCGATATCGGTGCCCAGCGAGACGACGCCGGTGCGGACGGCGGCCACCGTGGCCACGCCAAGGCCGACAATGGCCGCGGCGAGTACCGTCCAATCGACGGTCACAGCGCCGGACTCCTGCTGAAAGAACGATTGCATGGGGGGCTCCTGCACGGGCGATTCACCTGATTGCGCGAGCATGGCGGGACAATCGGGCATCAGTTTGGCGCTCCTCGCCCGGTCAGACATAAGTCTGCAGCGCCGTTTCGAAGAGTTCGAGATGGGCGTCGGTGGCCACGCCACGCGCGGTCATCTCGGTCAGCATGGCATAGGAGAAATCCATGAACGACGGCATCGAGCCCGACGTGGCGATCTGGGCGTATTGCTCATAGAGCGCGACCAGATCCTGATCGGTCATGTTGGGAAAGGTCTCGGTCTGCCAATAGGTCAGCACATCGTCATTCTGCCAAGGATAGAGCAGCTGATACCCGTCGAGCGGCGACGAGGGCGTGTTCGCGCCAAAGGACAGCAGCGCCACGCTGGCGTCGGACAGGCTGGTCTCGATGTCGCCGCCCAGAGAAATGACTCCGGTGCGGACGGCGGCCACCGTGGCCACGCCAAGGCCGACAATGGCAGCGGCCAACACCGTCCAATCGACGGTCACCGCGCCCGAGTCGTCGGTGGCAAAAGTTGAGAACGGCATTGGAGGCTCCACACTGGGTTGCTGGTGCAGAGTGGCAGCGCATTGTGGCGTTTTCTGGCCAACCGCGGGGCAACGTCATGCCCGCGTCACCGGAACGCGCAATATCTGGGCATGCGGCGCCCGTCGCGCAGTCACAAACTGAACCCTTGGTCAAATTCCTTGCCCGACCGGCACCCGAGGTTCACCATGCCCCATTCGCCGCAGAAGCGACTCACCCAACAGAAAGGTCAGCCCATGTCCCGTTTAACCCGCCGTGCTTTCCTTGCCTCGACGACCGCCGCCACCGGGTTTGCCTTGCTGCACCCGTTCTCGGCGCGCGCCAGTGCCGGGCAGGCGCATCTGCGCATCATGGCCACCACCGACCTGCATTGCCATGTGCAGGCCTATGATTATTACGCCGACCGCCCGAATGACACGATGGGCCTGTCGCGCACCGCCTCGATCATTGCCGAGATCCGCGCCGAAGCGACAAACACCCTGCTGGTCGACAATGGCGACTATTTCCAGGGCAACCCGATGGGCGATTTCGTCGCCTATTCGCGCGGCATGCACGAGGGCGATCTGCACCCGGTGATGGCCGCGATGAATGTGCTGGGCTATGACGCGGGCACGCTGGGCAACCACGAATTCAACTATGGCGTGACCTTCCTCGATCTGGTCAACGCCCGCGCCGGGTTCCCGCTGGTCTGCGCGAACTTTGCCCATAGTCTGGGCGCCTCCCCGCGCGAGGACCATCTGCATCTGCCGCCCTATGCGATTCTGGAGCGCACGCTGACCGATGGCGCAGGCGCGCAGCATCCGATCAAGGTGGGGATCATCGGCTTTGTCCCGCCGCAGATCCTGCAATGGGACCGCGCGCATCTGGAGGGCAGTTTCGCCGTGCGCGGCATTGTCGAGGCCGCCCGCGCCTGGGTGCCGCAGATGAAGGAGGAAGGCGCCGATATCATTCTGGCGCTGGCGCATACCGGGGTGTCCAGTTCCAGCTTTGACGAATACATGGAGAACGCCGCGCTGTATCTGGCCGGGGTCGAGGGGATCGACGCGATGATCCTCGGCCACCAGCATCTGGTGTTCCCCGGCCCGGCGATCACCGGCGAGGGCATCGACAACGAGGCGGGCAGGTTGCAGGGCAAACCGGCGGTGATGGCCGGGTTCTGGGGCTCGCATCTGGGGGTGCTGGACCTGATGCTGGCGCGCGACGGCAATGGCTGGCGCATCGAGGGCAGCGAAAGCGCCACGCGGCCGATCTCGCAGCGCAACGAGGACCGCACGATTTCGGCGCTGGTGGCGGATTTCGCCCCGGTGGTCGAGGTCACCGCCGAGCCCCACGCCGCAACGCTGGAGTATGTGCGGGCCGAGGTGGGCCAGACCAGCGTGCCGCTGCATTCCTATTTCGCGCTGGTGGCCGATGACCCCTCGGTGCAGATCGTCAGCATCGCGCAGGCCTGGTATGTCACCGACATCCTGCGCGGCACCGAACACGAGGGGCTGCCGGTGCTGTCCGCCGCCGCGCCGTTCAAGGCCGGTGGCCGGGGCGGGGCCGAGTATTACACCGATGTCCCGGTCGGCCCGGTGGCGATCAAGAACGTGGCCGACCTTTACCTCTATCCCAACACGCTGATGGCGGTGCGCATCACCGGCGCGCAGGTGCGCGAATGGCTGGAGCGCAGCGCGGGCATGTTCAACCAGATCCAGCCGGGCATGGCGGATCAGGTGCTGCTGAACCCGGCCTTCCCGTCCTACAACTTTGATATCATGGATGGTGTCACCTATCAGATCGACCTCAGCCAGCCTGCCCGCTATGACAATGACGGCGCGCTGGTGGCACCGGACGCGCATCGCATCACCAACCTGATGTTCAACGGCGCGCCGATCGACGAGGCGGCCGAGTTCGTCGTGGCGACCAACAACTATCGCGCGGGCGGCGGCGGCCATTTCCCGGGCGCGGATGGCAGCACCATCATCTTCCGCGCGCCAGACACCAACCGCGACATCCTCGTGCGTTATATCGTGGCGAATGGCACGATTGCGCCCGCCGCCGATGGCAACTGGGGCTTTGCCCCGGTCGAGGGCGCGACGGCGCTGTTTGAAAGCGGGCCGGGCGCGGCGCGCTATCTCGACGAGGTGCGCGCGCGTGGTGTGCAGATGGAGGCCGCGGGCGAAGGGCAGAACGGCTTTGCCCTTTACCGCATCGCCCTGTGACCAAAGCGGGTGCGCTGTCGATCCGACGGCAGCGCACCGACGCCTAGCCTTGGCTGGCCGCGCGTGGCAAGATCGCGGCCAGACCATCGGGGGGCATCATGGCGTATGATGAGGGACTGGCGGACCTGCTGCGCGGCGATCTCGAGGCGATGGGCGGCCTGCAGGAAAAGCGGATGTTCGGCGGGTTGGTGTTCATGCTGCGCGGCAACATGCTGTGTGGCGTGCACAGCGGCGGCGGCATGTTCCGCGTCGGCCCCGAGGGGGAACCCGCGGCGCTGCAGATCGAAGGCGCGACGCCGATGGCCTTTACCGGGCGCCGCATGGCCGGGTTTGTCGAGGCGACGGACGAGGCGATGGACGACACCCCGCGCCGTCAGGCCCTGCTGACACTGGCGCTGGCCTATGTCGGGCCGATGCCGGGCAAGTGACCTAGCAGGCGACGGCCCCGGCGCCACCGGCGGAAAACGCCGATCTGGCGGGCTGCGCGGCCTCGCGGTCAGCACCAAAAAGATAGACATACCGGGGTTTTGCGGGGGCAGAGGGCTGCATGGTCGATCCTTTCCTTTGGGTCACAGGGCAACGCGGGCGTTCGGCGCCGCGATCAGACGGGCGCTGAAGCGCAACGACGCAACCGGCCGCGCAAGGCCGCGATGCTCGATTTCCTGATGCGTCAGCAGCAGGGCGTCATGGGTGTAATCGGCCAGCAATCCGTCCGGCCCGTGATGGCCTGCCAGCGTCACGCGCTCGAACTCCAGCAGTTCGGCATCGGTAAACCCGGCGATCCCGCGGCGAAAGGCGTCGAACTGGCCCTGATCGTAGGCGCGCAAACCGGCGGGCATGGTCATGGCAAAGCCCGGAATCCAGCCGGTCAGGCTGGTCGAGGTCAGCGAGGCCGACGACAGGCCGGGCGTTGCCACCGCGCCGCCGCCAATGGCCAGCACCAGCGCCAGCGGCACGGCAAGTCGCAGCGACAGCTTGCGCAAACGGCTGGTTTGCCGCGGCTTTTCCACCACGGGCAGCACCAGTTTGCGCGTCTGCGTCACCTCGTCGAAATCTTGATCCCAGTCGAACATCGCGCGAATCCCGTCTTGGCCCTCGACGCGATCTGGCCGCCAGAAAGCGGCAACTTTTCGGCAAGTTCGGGATGTTTCGGTGACGAATCGTTAACGCGGCGCCTCAGACGAGGAAACCGCCGTCGCTGTCGTCGCCCGCTTCTTCGATCAGGCGATCAAAGTCGGGGATGATGATGTGGCGCTTGCCCTCGATCTCGATCACGCCATCCTTGCGCAGCGCCGAGATCTGGCGGCTGACGGTTTCCAGCGTCAGCCCGAGGTATTCCGACATCGCCTCGCGCGTCAGCGGCAGATCGACGACGACCTGCCCCTCGCTTTTCGCCAGTTTCAGCGAGGCATCGCGGCGGGCGATGATCGCGATCAGGCTGGCGATCTTTTCGCGCGCGGTCTTGCGGCCCAAAAGCAGCATCCATTCACGCGCGGCATCGAGTTCGTCCAGCGTCATCTCCAGCAGGCGCTGGCCGACGTGGGGCGTGGTCGCCATGATGTCTTCAAAGGGTTTCTTGCGAAAACAGCACATGACCACATCGGTCGTCGCCACCACGTCATAGGCCGCAGTCTCGCGTCCGGGGCGGCCGACGAAATCCGACGGCAGCAGCAGCCCGACCATCTGGCGGCGGCCGTCCTCCATCGTCTGGGTCAGCGTGGCGATGCCCGAAACGACCGAACCGACAAAGTCCATGCGGTCGCCCGACCAGACCACGGTCTGCCCGGCCTCATAGCTGCGATAGTATTTCGTCTCTTCCAGCCGCGACAGTTCCTGATCGTCGCAACGCGCGCAGACGGCCCTATGCCGGATCGGGCACGCGCCGCACTGGATGTGCGTAAATTTTGCAGGGGCGATCGACGTTTTTGGCATTGGTTGATCTAGGTCAAGGTCTGGTCGCTTATGATGACCAACCTAGGCGAATGCAAACCGAATCGCAACTCGCGCGACTGGGGCTTTTTGACGCCCGTGTCCCCCGCTACACCAGCTATCCGACAGCGCCGCAGTTTGGCGAGGCTGTGGGATCGGCGCAGTTTGTTCAATGGATCGAGGCGATTGCGCCCGGCAGCCAGATCTCGCTGTATCTGCATGTGCCGTTCTGTCGGCGGCTGTGCTGGTTCTGCGCCTGCCGCACGCAGGGCACGAATTCGGACGATCCGGTGCGGGTCTATGTCGAAACCCTGAAAACCGAGCTGGCGCTGCTGCGCCGCCATCTGCCTGCCGGGGTCTCGCTGTCGCGCCTGCACTGGGGCGGCGGCACGCCGACGATGATGCCCGCCGCGTCGATGCGCGAGCTGGCCGAGGCGGTGTTCGCCATCACCCCGATGGCGCCCGGTGGCGAGTTTTCGGTGGAAATCGACCCCAACGAGATCGACGCGGCGCGGCTTGACGCGCTGGCGGCGGCGGGGATGAACCGCGCCTCGATCGGCGTGCAGGATTTCGACCCGGAAATTCAGGCGATCATCGGCCGCGACCAGACCTATGAGGTCACCCGCGACGCGATCACCATGATCCGCGAACGGGGCGTGCACAGCCTGAACGCCGATATCCTCTATGGCCTGCCGAACCAGACCCGCAGCCGACTGGCGGATTCGGTGCAGAAGCTGCTGTCGCTGTCGCCCGACCGGGTGGCGCTCTATGGCTATGCCCATGTGCCGTGGATGGCGCGGCGCCAGCAGATGATCCCCTCCGACACCCTGCCCCGCCCCGAGGAGCGCCTCGCGCTGTTCGAGGCCGCGCGGCAGCTCTTTGTCTGGGATGGCTATGACGAGATCGGCATCGACCACTTTGCCCGGCCGACCGATGGTCTGGCCGTCGCCGCAAAGGCCGGGACGCTGCGCCGCAATTTCCAAGGCTATACCGATGACCCCTCGCCGGTGCTGATCGGGCTGGGGGCCTCGTCGATTTCGCGCTTTCCGCAGGGGTTCGCCCAGATGAATTCGGCGACTTCGACCTGGACCAAGGCGGTGCGCGACGGGCAATTCTCCATCCACCGGGGCCATGAATTCCGTGGTGAGGACCTGCTGCGCGCGCGGATCATCGAGGCGCTGATGTGCGATTTCCGCGTCAGCAGTGCCGAGATCGAGCGCGACTTTGGCCTGAGCCGTGCGAAGTTCGAGGCGCTCTGCGCCCCGATCGCCGCGCATTTCGGCGCCTTTGTCACCCTCGATGCCAAGGGCCTGTCGATCCCGCCCGCCGGTCGCCCGCTGACCCGGATGATCGCCGCCCGGTTTGACGCCTATTCGATGGCCAAGACCGGGCATTCCTCGGCGATCTGAGGCTCAGCGCCGCAGGAACCGGGCGCGCATCGCGCCATTCGCATCGCGGATCACCAGTTGGCGGTGTTCGATGGTGAATTCCGCGGCATGGGTCAGTGCCGCGTGAAACAGGCGTTCGACCTCGCGCACGTTGCCGTGGCAACCAATCCGGGTGGTCATGAAGTCGATGACCCGCAGGCCACGCCCTTCGACCCGCAAGGCGGCGTTAAAGCCGTTGCAACCCGAATGCCCGTCGAGCGCGCCATCCGCGCCGACCCGCAACCAGGCCGAAGGCACGGCGCCAGGCGACACCGCGACCACGCGCCCGCCGTCGAGAACCTCGTCCAGCGCCCATGTTCCGGCAAAGGGCAGCCCCGCAGTGGCAGGCGCCTGCGCCGCCACCGGGATCAGCCGGAACGCCTGCCCCTGCCCTCGCGTAGCCCAGCGCGCATCGAGGCGCGGCTCGACCCCGTCGAACCCCACCCAGGCCCCGCTTTGCACCGAGCGCAGCGACACCTCGTCGCCGGCGCGGTGCAACTCGAAGGTCTCCCAGCCGCGGATATGCGGCGAGGCCACCGCCAGCCGCGTCTGCGCCCCGACCCCGGCGCGCAGGAACAGCCCGCTGGCCGGATCACGAAAGGCAACGCGGTTGCCGGTCAGGGGGATCATTTCGAGGGTCAGCGCCTGCGACCGCCGCGCCCCGGCCGCCAGCAGGCCCGACCCATCGACGCCAACCCAAGCCGAGGTCAGCGGCGTTTGCAGGGCATAGGTTTCGGCGAAGGATGGCAGGGCCGTCGCGGCCAGCAGGACACAGGCCCGAAGAAGGGTGCGCAACATGATGAGAGTCCTTTGAAAAGGGTCAGGGATGGGCGGCGCCCGGTGCTCAGCCGCCCAGCGCGGGGGCCATCGTCGGCAGCAGGGCGAAAAAGCCGCCCATCAGCGCGGCAACCAGAACGATCAGCTTGTCCATTGCGCAAACTCCTGTGGCCCGGAATGGACCGTCAGGAATGGGTCGTGCGCCAACCCGGACCGGTTCAATCACCGCGACTGGGCAAAATCCCGCACCGCCGCGCCAAAGGCGGAGAAGAGCGGCCGCGACACCGGGTCATTCGCGGCGTTGAATTCCGGATGCCACTGCACGGACAGGGTGAAACCGGGCGCATCCTTGACATAGATCGCCTCGGGCGTGCCATCGGGCGCATAGCCGTCGATGACGATGCGGGCGCCGGGCGATTTGATGCCCTGACCATGCAGGGTGTTGGTCATCACCTCGGCATTGCCCAGCACGCGGTGAAACACCCCGTCCTCGGTAAAGCGGACGGTGTGGCGCAGGGCGAATTTCTCGTCCAGCGTGCCGTCGGGTGGCATGCGGTGATTCATCCGGCCCGGCAGATCGCGGATCTCGGGATAGAGCGTGCCGCCCATCGCCACATTGACCTCTTGAAAGCCGCGGCAAATCCCCAGAAAGGGCTGCCCGCGTTCGACACAGGCGCGCACCAGCGGCAGGGTGATCGCATCGCGGCAGCGGTCAAAACTGCCATGCGCCGGGGTCTCGCCCTCGCCGTATTCCTCAGGATGCACATTGGGCCGCCCGCCGGTCAGCAGAAAGCCGTCGCAGGCGTCGAGCAACTCGGCCACGGTGACAAAGCGGGGGTCGGCAGGGATCAGCAGCGGCATCGCCCCCGCCACCTCGGCCACCGCGGACGAGGTCATCACCCCGCCCGCATGGACGTGATAACTCTCGTTGAGCACGGCGCTGTTGCCGATGACACCGACAACCGGACGCCCGGCCCCGGGACGCTTGCGCGACATGTGAGTTCCTGCTGCTTGCCTGTCGGCCCCAGCCTAATGCGCATTTGCACCAAGGAAAAGGGGGGCTCAGCCCTCGCCGACCAGACCCGCTGCCTCGGCCCCGGCAACCCCGGCGATGGCGTCATTGTCCGAGGTGTCGCCGGTCACGCCGACCGCCCCGACAATCGCCCCGCTGGCGTCGCGCAACAGCACGCCGCCCGGCGCCGGAACCACCTTGCCGTCATAGAGGCCGCCCAGCGAGGCGACAAAGGCCGGCCGGGTTTCGGCCATGGTGGCGATGGTGCGGCTGGGTGCGCCGAACATCACCGCGCCGTAAGCCTTGCCCTGCGCGATGGCAAAACGCCCGACCGGCGCGCCGTCTTCGCGCTCGAACGCCAGCACCTGCCCGCCCGCATCCAGCACGATCACCGACAGGGGCTTCATCCCTGCCTCGCGCCCTTTGGCCCGCGCCACCGAGATGATCGTGCGCGCCTGTTCCAGTGTCAGTGCCATGGTTTCGCCCCTCGTCTTGCCTGAATTTTCATGGAGTTTGGGAGGCGCGCAGCCCCCCAACCCTCAGCCTGCCTTCAACTCCAGCCGCCGCGCATGCAGCACCGGCTCGGTATAGCCCGAGGGCTGCACCCGTCCCTTGAACACCAGATCGCAGGCCGCGGCAAAGGCCACGCCGTCAAACCCCGGCGCCATCGGACGATAGAGCGGATCGCCAGCGTTCTGCCGGTCCACCACCGCCGCCATCTTCTGCATCCCCGCCATCACCTGCGCCTCGCTGACCACGCCGTGATGCAGCCAGTTCGCCAGCGCCTGCGACGAAATCCGGCAGGTGGCGCGGTCCTCCATCAGGCCGACATCGTGGATGTCGGGCACCTTGGAACAGCCGACCCCCTGGTCGATCCAGCGCACCACATAGCCCAGAATCCCCTGG
>CALESR010000010.1 GCA_937907485.1 uncultured Paracoccaceae bacterium
CCCCGTGGATATTTGGAGAGCAAAGAGTGGGAAATCCCGCCCCCCCTCTTTGCTCCCTAAATATCCTCAGGGGGGTGAGGCCGCAGGCCGGGGGGGGCAGAGTGCCCCCCTTGCGGGTCGCCCGAGGCGCCTGCGGTAGCCGGCAACGAGGGCGAAACCCCTCAGCCTGCGTCCCCCGTGCCGATCCTTGCGGTATCGTAGGGTGTCGTCTGATAGATCTCGTTGATCCAGTTGCCATAGAGCAGATGTGCATGGCTGCGCCAGCGGTTCAGCGGCGTCTTCTTTGGGTCGTCGTCGGGGTAGTAGTTCTGCGGCACATTGATCGGTTTGCCGGCCGCGACGTCACGATCGTATTCTTCCTTGAGCGTGCCCGAGTCGTATTCGAAGTGGTTGAAGATATAGAGCGCGCGGTGGGCCGGGTCTTCGACCAGCGCCGGGCCGGTCTGGGTGCTGTCCAGCAGGATCGACAGGCCGGGTGCGGCAAGGATCTCGTCTCGGCGCAGTTCCGTCCAGCGCGAGACCGGCATCAGCACATCGTCCGAGAAGCCACGCAGATAGGGCGACGCCGGGGCATGGTTGCGGTGGCGGATGCAGCCAAAGGCCTTTTCCGGCAAGATATGCTTGGGGACGCCGTGGAAGTGGTTGATCATCGCCATGCCGCCCCAGCAGACGCCGAAGGTCGAATGCACGTTGGTCTGCGTCCAGGCGAAGACCTCGGTCAATTCGTCCCAATAGGTCACCTCCTCGAAGGGCAGGTGTTCGATCGGCGCGCCGGTGATGATGAGGCCGTCCAGCTTTTCGTCCTTGACCTCGCTGAAGGGGCGATAGAATTCGGCCATGTGTTCGGCTGCGGTGTTGCGGGTCTGGTGCTCGCTCATGCGGATCAGTTTGAGGTTGATCTGCAGGGGGGTCGCACCGATCAACCGGGCGAACTGGTTCTCGGTCTGGATCTTTTTCGGCATCAGGTTCAGCAGGCCGATGGTCAGCGGGCGAATGTCCTGACGGGCGGCGCGGGTGTCGGACATCACGCTCACGCCCTCGCGCGTGAGGACCTGGAACGCGGGCAGGGTGGCGGGCAGGGTTATGGGCATGGACGTATCCGTTTGAAACTGGCGGCGGCGGCCGCTCAGGCCGCCTGCGAGGCGCGTGCGGCGATCGCGTCGGCGATCAGGCCCGCAAAGTCGCCGGGGCTTTGCACCCGTGCGACGTCATCGGCCGAGACCCGCAACCCCCAGTGCGCTGCCATCGCCGCGTATCTTGGCTGGCGGTGGGCCAGCGCGCGGGCATAGGTCCAGCGGACAAAGGCGTCCGGGTCCACGGCCCCCGGCATTCGCCCGGTTTCCGCCAGATACGTGTTCCAGCAGTCGAGCAGGAATTCGGCGCGGTAATACATCGGCTTTGGCGCGCGGTCGAAGCGTTGGATCAGTGCGGCGGTATGATCGTCCGAGCCTTCGATCCAGACCAGCAACAGATGGCGCGACAGCACGCTGAGCACCGGATCGACACGGTTTTCCGGGTTCACCACCTCGCAGATCGAGCCCGAAGTGTCGCAGATGAAATTGCGATAGCCATAGATGTCATGCGCGCGCTGGATAAAGCGCGGGGCGTCGAGCATGGCGTCGATCTCGGCCTCGCGGTGCTGGGCCTGACGGCGGCGGTATTCGTCAAACGGCAGGCCGCCCAGTGCCGGATCGCCCGGTTTGCCCAGCCAGGTGGACAGGGGCGCCAGATTGTCGAAGGTGATGTTCGACGCGATGCGCACCGAATCCGACAGCAGCAATTCGCGCAACAGCGGAACCTTCATCGCCTCGCGTTTGAAGTTGTCGGCGATCGCCTCGCCCAGATAGCGCGTGCCAATACGGTAATCGACCGAGTAGTGAAACCAGCCACCCTCGCGCAGGATCGAAGAGATCCGCGTCTTGCCCAGTCCGGACATGCCGAACAACAGCACGCGCTTGTGCGTGGCCTCGTTCCATTCGTTGGCCGTGTCGTAGATCATCACACCACTCAATACCCGATTTGGCGGCAGACTATGCCCCCGTCAGGGCCGGGGTTCAAGTCGTGTGATCCCCACACCGCCTGCTCGCGCCAGATCTGCATCCAAAGTCATCGGAATATACTCGCCGCGCCGCCATAGCACGCCGAGATCGTCGTAATGGCGGCTGAGCGGGTGGCCTGATTGCCCGGTCGAGATGACAAAGACACTCGCCTCGGGGTCGGCCATGTCATAGACGCCGCGATATCCCGCGCCATGCACGTTCAAGAACGGGTCCGGCGCGCCGGGGGGGCCGCCGCGTGTGCGTCCGCGCAGCAGGGTGTTGTCGCCACCGCTGGTCGATTGGCGGATATTGACGAAGTGGCGCAGGATCGGCACGTCGCCCAGCACCGGATGGTCATGCGTCGCCTGATGCGCGTCGCCCCAGCGCCAGCTTTCGATCGCCGGGCCATAATGCTGCGCAAGGTCGAGCAGCGCCGCATCAAGGGACGAGCGCGCGATATCGACGCAGGTTTCCACCACCGCCGACTGAATCACGTCGCACCAGGCCGACGCGCCGTTGGTATCGGCATAGACCCGCTCGACAAAGGCAGGTTCCAGATGGGTGAACATCTCGGCGCTGGGGCCCAGTTCGTCGCGGATCAGCCGGTTTTGCAACTCGCGCATCCAGGCGGCATAGATCAGCGGTTCAGGCAGATGTTCGGACATCTCGCCGTTCCAGTCGGCCAGCAGTTGCAGGGCGATCTGGCGCTGGGCCTCGGCGCTGCCGGGGGCGGCGGCCTCGCCCTGGAACCAGAGTTCGGCGCCCACCAGCGGCAAGAGGCTGCGCGCCGCCTGACTGACGGTGTCCAGTTGCGCCTCGATGAAGCTTTCGCGGGTATGCACCGAGCGCTGGCGCATCAGCCGCACCCATCGCTGGATGCGCATGGTGTCGCCCCAGTCATAGCTGACATGCAGCGGGAACGGTCGGTCGAGCGGCTTGTTGTTGGTGTTGCCGATCAACCCGGTCGCCGGGTCATAGAACCGCGGATTGGATTCGTAAGGGAAGAACCCCTGCCAGCGCGCGTGCGGGTCGGCACCCGGCGCGGGCATGCGCCCTTGTGTCGGATGGGCGGCGTCGCGCCGAGGCATGCGGCCGATCAGTTGCATGGCGATGTGCTCGGCGTCGATCAGCGTCAGGTTCTGCGCCGGAGCGACATAGGATTCGCCCGCCGCCAACGCCTCGGTCACCGACTGAGCGCGCATGATGCCGATGGCCGCGCTCATCGAGGTGTCGTCGCGCGCCAGCGCCGTCCACCCCAGCGCCGCCACATGGCCCGGTGGGGTGATCGCCGCCAGCGAATAGTGGCTGCCCGGCAGAACAGGCCCATTTGCTGACCAGTGCAAGGTGATCGTCACCGGTTCAGCCCCGGCGATCTGGATGATCGAGCGGCGGGAGTCGAAACTCGCCCAGCCGTCGGGAGTGCGATAGCGCCCGGTATCGGCGGGGTCGAGTTCTTCGAAGAAGAGGTCCTGGTCATCGAGATAGGACGAGGTCAGCGCCCATCCCAAGACCGACGAGCGCCCGACCAGCACGGCGGGAATGCCGGGAATGGTGCCGCCGGTGACCGGCCCGGTGCTGAGGTCCAGCCGCGCCAGATACCAGATCGCCGGGGCGGAAAAGCCCAGATGCGGGTCATTGGCCAGCAACGTGCCGCCATTGGCCGAGCGCAACACCCCGGCTGCCCAGGCGTTCGAGGCGCCAGCGAGTTCGAACGAATGGAACGGCGACAGGCTCTCGCCCGGCGCCTGACCGGGGATCGAGGGCGCCATCGCCAGTTGCGTGTCGGTCAGGGTCGGGAACAGGCTGGCGAAATCGGGCAGCGCGGCGAGGCCGGACGAGTCGTCCTCGCTCATCAAGTCGCGTGTGCGGTCGGACCCGATCAGCGCCGACAGCCGGGCGCGCTGCACCTCGGCGTCCAGATGGCCGGACAGTTGCACCGCCATCAGCTTGACCAGCGCAATGGAATCAGCGGGTTGCCACAGGCCTACCTCGCCGGGGAACAGGAAATATTCGGGCGCGCCGCGCCCCAGAGCGCGCTCGTTCACTAGGGTAATCCAGGCATTCACCCCGCGCGCATAGGCATCGAGCGCGACCAGCGTGTCGGCATCCTGCACCGCGACTGAATCCTGCGCGGCTTGATACAGGTCCAGCCGCCGCAGCAATTCATCGGTGCGCAGCGTGCGCTCGCCGAAAATCTCGCTCAGCCGTCCCTGCACCGTGCGCCGCAGCAGCGTCATCTGCCAGAGCCGGTCCTGCGCATGGGCAAAGCCGAGGCCATAGAACACATCGGCATCGCTCGGGCCAAAGATGTGCGGCACCGCCCAGGTGTTGCGGGCAATTTCGACCGTGCCTGAGATGCCGCGCACCTGCCATGTGCTGTCGTAATCGGGCACCGAGCGCGACAGGAAGTAATAGACCCCCAGCGTCACGACGACCCCCATCACCACCAGCGCGGTGGCAATGCGCAACAGCCAGCGAAAGAGCGTCAGCATGGGGGGCCTCGTCGTGTTGACCTCGGAACCTGCTTCGTCTCCTATGGTGGCCAGCGGATGAGCGCAATTCAAACTGACGACAGGGGAGTGGGCGAATGGCCAAACTGGCATTTCTGGGGCTGGGGGTGATGGGCTTTCCCATGGCAGGCCATCTGGCGGCCAAGGGGCATGAGGTGACGGTCTATAACCGCAGTGCGGCCAAAGCCGAATCCTGGGTCGCCCGCCACGGCGGCCGCAGCGCGCCGACCCCGCGCGAGGCGGCGCTGGGGGCCGATCTGGTGCTGTCCTGCGTCGGCAATGACGACGACCTGCGCGCCGTCTGTCTGGGGGCCGATGGCGCCTTTGCCGGCATGGACCCCGGCACTGTCTTTGTCGACCACACCACCGTTTCGGCGCAGGTCACGCGTGAGTTGCACGGTGTCGCGGCGGCGCGCGGTGTCGGCTTTGTCGATGCGCCGGTCTCGGGCGGGCAGGCGGGGGCGGAAAACGGCGTGCTCAGCATCATGTGCGGCGGCGCCGAGGACGCCTATCAGCGCGCGGAGCCGGTCATGCAGGCGTATGGGCGCATGGTCAAACGGCTGGGCGAGACGGGCTCGGGCCAGATCGCCAAGATGATGAACCAGATCTGCATCGCGGGACTGGTGCAGGGGCTGGCCGAGGCGCTGCGCTTTGGCGAAAAGGCCGGGATGGATGGCAAGGCGGTGATCGAGGTCATTCAGGGCGGCGCGGCGGGGTCGTGGCAGATGGCCAACCGGCATGCGACGATGCTGGACGGCAAGTTCAATTATGGGTTCGCGGTGGACTGGATGCGCAAGGATCTGGGGATCGTGTTGCAGACCGCCGACGAAATCGGCGCGCCGGTGCCGGTGACCGCGCTGATCGACCAGTTCTACAAGGATGTGCAGGCGATGGGCGGCGGACGGTGGGACACCTCCAGCCTGATCGAGCGCCTGCGGAGGCTGTCATGAGGCTGGAGGCCCGCATCGCCCAAGGGCGGGGCGATCAACCGGCGGACCTCGTGCTCAAGGGCGGTTCGGTCTGGTGCATGGTCACCGGGGTGCGCATCCCCGGTGACGTGGCGATCTGCGGCGGGGTGATTGTCGGCATCGGCGCGGAGTATCACGGGGCGCGGGAAATCGACGTGTCTGGCAAGCTCTTGGTCCCCGGCTTCATCGATACGCATCTGCACATCGAATCCTCCTGCATCACGCCCTATGAATTCGACCGCTGCGTGCTGCCGCGCGGGGTGACCACGGCGATTTGCGACCCGCACGAAATCGCCAATGTCGCAGGGCTGGCCGGCATCCGCTATTTCCTCGACGCCAGCGCGCGCTCGGTGATGGATATCCGCGTCAACCTGTCGTCCTGCGTGCCCTCGACCCATATGGAAACCGCCGGGGCCAGCCTGGCGGCGGATGATCTGTTCCCCTTGGCCGACCACCCCCGCGTGATCGGTCTGGCCGAGTTCATGAACTATCCCGGTGTCATCCACCGCGATCCGGGCTGCATGGAAAAATTGCGGGCGTTCGAGGGCCGCCACATCGACGGCCACGCGCCCTTGCTGTCGGGGCGCGACCTGAACGCCTATGTCAGCGCCGGGATCCGGACGGAGCACGAGGCGACCAGTGCCCCGGAAGCGATCGAAAAACTGCAAAAGGGCCTGCGGGTGCTGATCCGCGAAGGGTCGGTGTCCAAGGATCTGGAAGCGCTGGCCGAGGTGTTGACACCCCTCACGGCGCCCTATCTGTGCCTGTGCACCGACGACCGCAACCCGCTCGACATCGCTGAACACGGGCATCTGGATTACATGATCCGCCGCCTGATCCAGAAAGGCCGCGACCCGCTGGCCGTATATCGCGCCGCGACGCTCAGCGCGGCCGAGGCCTTTGGCCTGAAAGACCGCGGCCAGATTGCGCCGGGCAAGCGCGCCGATATCGTGGTGCTGGACGACCCCGCCACTTGCCGCGCGTCAATGGTGTTTTGCGGTGGCGTGCTAGCCGATGCGTCAGCCTTTGCCGCCCGCGACGTGATTGAACCCGTGGCCCGGCACTCGGTCCATGTGCCGCCGCTGTCGCCCGCCAGTTTCCGCTATGCCGGTAATGCCAGCGAGACCTCGGTGATCGGCATCTGGCCGGGCAAGATCCTGACCGAGCACCTGAAACTCGACATTCCGGCAACGGATGGCGACAAGCGCCCGGACCCCTCGCGTGACCTTGCGCGGATCACGGTGATCGAACGGCATGGCAAGAATGGCAATATTGCCAATGGCTTCGTTCGCGGTTTCGCATTGAAGCGCGGCGCCATCGCTTCAACGGTCTGCCACGACCACCACAACATCGCCGTGGTGGGGGTCGATTACGCCGACATGGCGCTGGCGGCTCAAAGGCTGGGGCAGATCGAAGGCGGATTTGTGGTGGTGCAGGGCGGGCAGGTGCTGGCCGAACTGGCGCTGCCGGTCGCGGGGCTGATGTCCCTCGAACCCTTCGAGACAGTGCGCGACGCTCTGATCGCCCTGCGCGCCGCCGCGCGGTCACTGGGGGTCGAGTTGGAGGAACCCTTCCTGCAACTGGCCTTCCTTGCCCTGCCGGTGATCCCGCATCTGAAGATCACCGATCACGGCATGGTCGATGTGGACCGGTTCGAGGTGATCGGCTGATGAACCGGGAGGCGGGCCTTGCAAGGCCCGTCCCCCCGGCCCACTGGATTACCCCACCACCGCCGCCGGGATCGGCCGTGGCGCGCCGGTCAGGCTGCGCCAGGCGTCGAATTGCGACTGGAACACCCGCCCGTTCAACTCGTCAAGGAAATGCGAGGCGCGCAGCCGGTCGGTCACAGGCCCCTTGACCTCGCTCAGATGCAGGCCGACGCCAAAGTCCTTGAGCCGCCGGTTGATCGCTTCCAGACTCTCGAGCGCGGAAAAATCGATCTCGTTCACCGCCGAGCACATCAGCACGACATGTTTGACCGGGCTGTCACGGCTGACACGATCCTGAATCAGGTCCTCGAGAAAGCGGGCGTTGACGAAATACAGGCTCTCGTCCACCCGCAGGGTCAGGATGCGGTCGTCGGTCTCGACCTTGTGGCGCAGCACGTTGCGGAAATGCTGGGTGCCGGGCACCAGCCCCACTTCGGCCACATGCGGGCGCGAGGTTTTGTAGAGGTGCAGCAGGATCGACAGGATCACCCCGGCCGAAACCCCGGTTTCCACCCCAAAGCCCAGCGTCAGCAGGATCGTCGCCGCCACGGCGAGGAAGTCGGCCCGCGAATAGGACCAGGTCTTGCGCAGGATCGAGAAATCCACCAGCGACAGCACGGCGACGATGATGGTCGCGGCCAGCGTCGCCTTTGGCAGGAAATAGACCAGCGGCGTCAAGGCGATGGCGGCGATGGCGAGGCCGACGGCGGTAAAGGCGCCTGCCGCGGGCGTGGCCGCCCCGGCGTCAAAGTTCACCACCGAGCGGGCAAAGCCGCCGGTCACCGGATAGCCGCCAGTAAAGGCCGCGCCGAGGTTGGCAGCGCCCAGACCGATCAGCTCTTGATCCGGGTTGATGCGCTGGCGCTTTTTCGCGGCCAGCGTCTGCGCGACTGAGATCGACTCGACAAAGCCGATGACCGAGATCAGCAGCGCCGGGACAAAGAGTTGCCGCAGCAGATCGGGGTCCAGCGAGGGCATCGTCAGCGGCGGCAGGCTTTGCGGCACGGTGCCGACGACCGCGACGCCAAGGCCGTTCAGATCGGCACCCCAGGTCAGCAGCGTCGTCACCAGCACGGCGGCGACCGGCCCGGCCTTGGTCAGCACATCGGCCAGCCGCGGCCCCAGTCCCAGCCGCCGCAGTAGGGGCTTCAACCCCTTGCGGACCCAGAACAGAAACGCCGTGGCGGTGACACCGATGGCCAAGGTCACGGGATTCACGTCGCCCAGATGGGCAAACAGCGACTCCAGCACCTCGATCAGCGTATGTCCGCCGCCGCGAATGCCCAGAATATGGCTGAGCTGGCTGGCGGCGATCAGGATGCCCGAGGCGGTGATGAAGCCCGCAATCACCGGGTGTGAGAGGAAATTCGCCATGAACCCCAGCCGGAACACCCCCATCGCCAGCAACATCGCGCCTGACAGGAACGCCAACGACAGCGCGGCAACGGCATAACCCATGGTGCCCTGTTCGGCGATCTGGCCGATCGAGGCGGCGGTCATCAGCGAGATCACCGCCACCGGCCCGACGGCCAGCGCCCGCGACGTGCCGAAGATGGCATAGAGGATGATCGGCGCGATCGAGGCATAGATCCCCGCCTCGGGCGGCAGTCCCGCCAGCAGCGCATAGGCCAGCGACTGCGGAATCAGCATGATGGTGACGATGACGGCGGCGATCAGGTCGTTTGACAGCGCCTCGCGATCATAGCTGCGGCCCCAGTCGAGGATGGGGATATACTGGCTCAGGCGAAAGGACATGGCAGGGTCTTTCAGGCAGGGGCGGGCGGGATTGGGTCCCGCCCGATTTTCAGTTCAGCGGGGGCCGGCGGTGACTTTTTCAGGTTTCACCATCCACTCCTTACCGCGCAGCATGGCCTTCCAGTAGACCGGCGGCAGCAGGGTTTCCTTCAGGAACCACGCCGCGCGCGACGGTTTGGTGCCGTCGATGACGAATTTGGGGAAGCTGGGCAGCAACACGCCGCCATAGCCGAACTCGGCCAGCACGATCTTGCCGCGCTCGACCGTCAGGGGGCACGAGCCATAGCCGTTATAGGCCGCCGTGGGCGAGTGGCCGTCGATGTCGTCTGCAACGTTCTGCGCCACCACCGGCGCCTGCATGCGCGCTGCCGCGGCGGTCTTGGCGTTGGGGGCGTTCATCACGTCGCCCAGCGACCAGATGTTGTCAAAGCTCTTGTGCCGCAGGGTTGCCTGATCGACATCCACCCAGCCCGCCGCATCGGCCAGCGGCGAGACGCGGATGAAATCCGGCGCGGTCTGCGGCGGCACGACGTGCAGCATGTCGAACTCGACCGTCACGGTCTCGGGCGCGGTGTCGGGCTTGGAGACGCGGAAGGTCGCGGTCTTGGCCGGGCCGTCCACGGCGATGAGGTTGTGAAAGAAGTTCTTGGTGATGCCATATTTGGCGACATAACTTTCCAGCGCCGGGACGTAATCCTTGACGCCAAACAGCACGCCGCCCGCGTTGTTGAAGTCGATGCGAATGTCTTTCAACACGCCGCGCTTCATCCAGGCATCGGCGCTCAGATACATCGCCTTTTGCGGCGCTCCGGCGCATTTGATCGGCATCGGCGGCTGCGAGAAGATCGCCTTGCCGCGGTTCAGTCCCTGCACCAACTCCCAGGTATAGGGCGCGAGGTCATAGCGATAGTTCGAGGTGACGCCGTTGCGGCCCAGCGTTTCGGTCAGGCCCTCGATCTTGGCCCAGTCCAGTTTCAGCCCCGGCGTGACGATCAGCCGGTCATATTTCACCACCCGGCAACCGTCGAGGATGACGGCATTGTTGGCCGGTTCAAAGGCGGCGACGGCGGACTTGATCCAGTGCACGCCGCTGGGGATCAGGCTGCCCATCGTGCGGGCTGTGGTCGAGACGTCAAAGACGCCGCCGCCGACCATCGTCCAGCCCGGCTGGTAATAGTGGATGTCGGCGGGGTCGATCAGCGCGATGTTCAGGTCGGGCTTGCGCGATTTCAGGCTGGAGGCGACCGAGATGCCACCCGCGCCTGCGCCGATGATCACCACGTCGAATTTCGCGTCCCCTGTGTCGGTCGGGGTCTTGCCGCCATTGGCGATGCGCCGGGCGACGCCGTTCATGTCGTATCCCGCCGCCTTGGTCGCGGCGAGGATTTCGGGAAGCGGCCGGGTTTTCGCCTCGCTCAGCGACCACAGCGTCGCCGACCGCGTGCCGGTGCGGCAATAGGCCAGAACCGGGCCGGGCAACTCGCGCAGCGCGGCGCCAAATGCTTGCGCATCCTCGTCGCGCACCATGCCCGAAACCACCGGCTGATAGCGCGCCTCGATGCCGACGGCGCGGGCGGCGGCCTCGATTTCCTCGAAGCTGGGCTGATCGGCGCCTTCACCATCCGGCCGGTTGCACAGGATGGCACGGAAACCCAACGCGCGCGCCTCGGCCACATCGGCAACGGTGATTTGCGGCGCGACCGACAAGGCGTCGGATATCGCTTTATGATCCATTCGAGGCGCTCCTTGCGCGAGGGTTGGGGAGGCTCCTCCCTAGGCGCGCTCCAACCGGGTGGAAAACGCCAAATCGCCGCGTGGGGCGGCGACTCGGGGTTTCATCTATTACATATCTAGATTTTCGCATCTGTTTGCAAGCCCCCCGGCGATGCGCGGCGAGGGGCAGCCGCATCAGCCCTGGGTCAGGGTGAAATCCCGGCGGATTCCGGCGCTCTGCCGGGCCCATTCGCTGCCTTGGGTGCGGCTTTGATGGGCATCAAAGGCTGCGCGGTCGGTGAAACGCTCGGTCACCCGCCAGACCAGCGGCCCCTCGGGCGTGACCTCGAACATCTCGCAGCCGGGCTCGGCGCGGGTCAGGCGGATGTGCTCGGGCAGGTAGGCGCGCACGCAGGCGGCCTCGTCCTCGGTGGTGCAGATCAACAGGCCGGTCAGGTGGGTTTTCATCGCTGGTACTTTATAAAGGGGGTGACTTTGGCGATCCGGTCATAGAGTTGGCGCGCAGTGGCATTGAACTCTTGCGTCAGCCAATAGACCGTCGGCGTGCCGTTGGCATCGGCGGCGCGGTAAACCGCCTCGATCAGCGCGCGCCCGGCGCCGGTGCCACGAGTATCAGCATCGACATAGAGGTCTTGCAGATAACAGACATCCTCGGCCCGCCAGTTGTGGGCGTGATAGATGTAATGCACGAGGCCGATCAACCGCCCGTCCATCTCGGCCACCAGCGCGTTCTGCTGCGGGCGGGCAGGGTCCAGCAGGCGGGCAAAAGTGGTCTGGAACACCGCCTCGGGCAGCACCGTGTCATAAAACGCCAGATAGGCGGTCCAGAGCCTGTGCCACTCCGCGTGGTCGGCGGCGGTCAGCGGTCGGATGATGGTGGTCATGGGGGGCCTGCGGGTTTTGGCGATGCCTCAGAAGTGCCAGAGCGCGGGGCGCGGCGCAATGCCCGGCCTCGCCGCGGTCGTGGGTCAACGCGGCACCCAGATCTGTTTCAGGCGGTGACGCAGCAAGGGTCTGGGTCGGGGCCGAAATCGATCCGGTAATCCGGGGCGTGCCGGTTGCAGGGCTGGTCCAGCGCCAGCGGATAGGTGCGCGGTGCGTCCGTCAGGGTCGCGCAGCCCGAAAAAGTCGCTTCCAGCACGACAGGAACGCCGGATCGCGGGTCGCAGGGGGCGAAGTTGTTGACGTGCAGATGAACGAGCGGCAACCGCATCCGGGTCACGAAACGCTCGATCCGGTCCAGATGCAGATCGCAGTCGTGAAACTCCAACGCGAGGCCGGTCAGGCGATGCTGGTGTTCGAGAAGCGTGTCGAGAACCCGATACTCTTCGCCTTCGATATCCATCTTCAGGAAGATCCGCTGCGATGCACTGGCAAGAAGGACATCGGCCATCGACACCACGTTCCCTTGAGTCAGCGTGCCGACAAAGCGCGGATCGTGACGGCGATCCCCTTGAAAGAACTTCTCAAAACGCTGTCGCATCTTCCAGCGATCAAGGGCGGTGCGCGGCTTGGGCAAGGGCCACAGCGCCGCGCGGAACTGGTTGGTGAACACCGCCACCCCCACCGACGCGTCATAGCCCGTGACCGGCACGCGATTGCGGGCGACGAAGGCTTCCTCGAAGGACCAGTCCTCGTTGATGCCAAGGCTGATCAGGGTCTCTGCCTGATCGACATCCGCCGCCGCAACGATATAGCCGCCGTCATGGTCACGCCCCAACCGGATCAGCCCCTCGGCCCCCTTTGGGCGCAGCGGACCGGGCAGCCGGGCCAAGGGAAGCGGTGTTGCGGCAGGGTCCACGATCACTCCAGTTCGATCGTGCCCGGCGGTTTCGAGGTGCAGTCATAGAACACCCGGTTCACGCCCTTGACCTCGTTGATGATCCGCGTCGCGGTTTCGCCGAGGAAGTCATGCGTGAACGGGTAATAATCGGCGGTCATGCCATCCACCGAGGTCACCGCGCGCAGGGCCAGTGCGTAGTCATAGGTCCGCCCGTCGCCCATAACCCCCACCGTTCGCATCGGCAGGATGGCGGCAAAAGCCTGCCAGATCTCGTCATAGAGCCCGTGCTTGCGGATCTGGTCGATATAGACGGCATCGGCGCGGCGCAGGATTTCCAGCTTTTCCGTGGTGATTTCGCCGGGGCAGCGGATCGCCAGACCGGGGCCAGGGAAGGGGTGGCGACCGATGAAGGACGCGGGCAGGCCCAGTTCGCGGCCCAAGGCCCGGACCTCGTCCTTGAAGAGTTCGCGCAGCGGTTCGACCAGCTTGAGCCCCATCTTTTCCGGCAAGCCGCCGACATTGTGGTGCGACTTGATGGTGACCGAGGGACCGCCCGAGAAGCTGACACTTTCGATCACATCGGGATACAGCGTGCCCTGCGCCAAAAACTGCGCGCCCTCGATCCCGCTGGCGTATTTCTGGAACACGTCGATGAACAGCTTGCCGATGGTCTTGCGCTTGACCTCGGGGTCGCTGACCCCTTCGAGCGCGCCAAGGAACAGGGCACTTTCGTCGGCATGGATCAGCGGGATGTTATAGGTGTCGCGGAACATCGCCACGACCTGCTCGGCCTCGTTCAGGCGCAAAAGGCCGTGGTCCACGAACACGCAGGTCAATTGGTCGCCGATGGCCTCGTGGATCAGCACGGCGGCGACCGAACTGTCCACCCCGCCCGACAGCCCGCAGATCACATGGCCGTCGCCGACCTGCGCGCGGATTTTGGCAATCGCATCCTCGCGGTAGGCGCCCATGGTCCAGTCGCCGGTGAACCCGGCCAACCGCACGAAATTCTCGTAGAGTTTCGCGCCCTTGGGCGTGTGGTGCACCTCAGGGTGGAATTGCACGGCAAAGAAACGGCGCGCCGGATCGGCAGTGATGGCAAAGGGCGCGTTGGGCGAGGTGCCATAAACGGCAAAGCCGGGCGCCAGACGGCTGACATGGTCGCCGTGCGACATCCAGACCTGCTCTGTCCCGGCCTCGAACCAGCCGTCGAGCAAGGGCAGCGCACCCCCAGCCGGGGTGACAAAGGCCTTGCCGAATTCCGCCGTGCCATGCCCGCCTTCGACATGGCCGCCAAGGCAATGCATCATCACCTGCTGGCCATAACAGATGCCCAACACCGGCACACCCAGTGTAAAAACCCCGGCGGGGGGCATCGGCGCCCCCTCCCAATAGACCGAGGCCGGACCGCCCGACAGGATCACGGCCTTGGGCGCAAAGGCGGCCAAGAAGGCGTCGTCCACCTTGTTGTAAGGGTGGATCTCGCAATAGACCCTGAGTTCACGCAGACGACGCGCGATGAGCTGCGTCACCTGGCTGCCAAAGTCGATGATGAGGAGGCGGTCATGATGGGGCTGGGTCATGGCCTCGCCTAGCGCGCGACGGCTCGAATCACAAGAGGGCAGCGGGGGCGGCTGGGCTCGCCGGGGGGCGCTGCCCCCCACGGGCCGTTCCGGCCCTCCC
>CALESR010000011.1 GCA_937907485.1 uncultured Paracoccaceae bacterium
CTGCCCCCACACCCCCGCCAAGGGGGGCACGCCCCCCTTTGGAAACCCTGTGGATATTTAGAGAGCAGAGAAGGGCTCTGGTCAGCGCCACAGATGGGCATAGCTGGCCAAGGCGCCTTGCAGTTTGGCCAGCAGCCGCAGGCGGGTCGGCGGGCGCAGATCGGGGTTGGCGAGGCGTTCGACCGCCAGTTCGGGCGGGCAGATCTGACCGCTGAGCGGGTCGAGATAGCGCGGATACCCGATGAGCGTGGCGTGGACCAGGTGGTCCAGCGTCGGCCGTGCCGTTCGGCGCGGCGGGATCGGGCCGAGGTCCTCGGTCAGGCCCCACCCCGCGTAGAACGGCGCGCCCAGCGTGGTGACCGGGATGCCGCGCAGCAGCGCCTCGAAGCCGAGGCCGGAGGTGATCGTCCAGACCCGGTCGGCCAGCAGCAGCGCGCTCAACGCATCGGTGGCGCCCAGCACCAGATCGGCGAGGCGGGCGGCCTCGGGCACCGCGCCCGGGCGCAGCCCGGCCTCGACGTCGGGGTGCGGTTTGTAAAGCAGGATCGCGTCGGGAAACGCGGTGCGGGCGGAGTCGATCAGCGCGCGGTTGCTGCGGATGTGGCCCGCGCCAAGGCGGATCGAGGCGTCGTCCTCGACCTGACCGGGGATCAGCAGCACCGGCGCGCCGGGGCGGGCCCGGCGCAGCGCGGCGACCTGAGCGGCAAGCGTATCGGGTCCGGGCGCCAGATTGTATTTCGTGACACCGGCCGCGATGATCCGCGCACGCAGCCGCGCGGCGCGGTCGGCCCCGCCTGGGGGCAGGGGGGCGGCGATCAGCCGCTCCAGACGGCTCTCGCGGCGGGGGTCATAATAGATGCCCAGATCGTCGGCGACCAGCGACAGTGGCGGCACCAGGGCAGCGCCAAGGCCGCGCGAGCGCAGGAAGCCGTCCTCGACCCGCAAGCCGTTGAAATCCGCGGGCGCGCCTGAGGCCCAGGCCAGCGTTCCGCCCTGCGATGCAAAGCGCAGGGGCCGTTCGCTGCCAAAGAAGGCCTGCAGATGCCGACGTTTCCACAGCCGCATGCCCTGCGCGACATGGCCGTGGCGGTCCTGGCGCCAGGCGGTCACGCGGGCCTCCAACTGGTCGATGACCTCGGACAGCGGGCAAAGCCTGTCGCGCAACGGGTCATACCACTGCGGGAACAGCATCATCGCCCCGGCAAACAGTTGCTCGGCGCTGAGGGTGCGCGTGCGGCGGGGCGTCGGGGCCTGATCGGCGCTGAGGCCCCAGCCAGCCCAGAACGGATGGCCAAAAGTGCGAGGGCGGTGGCCGGCGAGGATGGCCTCGAACCCCAGTTGCGAGGCGACGGTATAGACCGCGCTTGCGCCCGCCAGCAGCGCCCAGGGCGACTGCGGCCCCTCGACAAAGCGCACGCGGCCCTGCGCATCGGCAGCGCCGTAATGGCCGGGGCGATGGCCACCAGTGGTTTCGGGATGGGCGCGGATCAGGATCTCGGCCTTTGGGTGTTCATCCCGCGCGGCGCGCAGCATGCGGGCAAAGAGATCGGCGGGCAGCGGACCCTGCAGGCCGCCATGGGTCAGCGAGGCGTCACCGCGCACCTGATCGATGACCAGCACATAGCCGGGGGGCGGTGGCGGCAGGTCGGGGTCATGGGCGTTGTATTTCGACAGATGCAGCGCCTTGAGCCGGGCGATGCAGAGCCGGGCCTCGGCCAGCAGGGCGGGATCGTCGAGCGGATGCGTGGCGAGCAGGGTTTCGAGGTCCGAGGGGCGCGAGGGGTCCGAGTGCAACCCGCTGCGGTCGATGAGCAGGCCGACGGGGGCCTCGCCGCGGGCGCGGGCCGGGTGGAGCGAGCGCAGGAAAGCGTCCTCGATCCGCCAGAGGGCGGCGCCGGTGCGGCGGGCCAGCGCTTCGGCCCGCCAGGCGCGCGGGCCGTGGCCCCAGGCCAGCACGGCGTCCTGCGCGCCGGGCCAGCCGAGGCGCGGGCGCGCGACGGCCAGGTCCAGAATGCGGCGGATGCGGCGCGCCTGCGACCCGGGGCCCAGAAAGCCCAGGGTCGCGGCGATCAGGCGGCGCGGGGCGACCGGGTCCATCGGCGCCCCGCCCGGATCACAGGCCCTGCACGTCAGTGACCACCGAGGCGGCGGCGCCGGTGGCACCCAGCGTGCCGGTGATGGTGGCGATCTGACGGTTCCATGTCACGGCCGAGGCCTCGGTCACATAGACGGTGTCGCCGTCGCGGATCTGAAAGTCGCGGGCAAAGAACATGCCGTTCGGCGCTGTCAGATCAAGGACATAGACGACGCGGGTGTCGCCGCTGACCGATTGGCCGAGCACATTGCGGGCGACTTCGGGCGGCTCGTTGCGAAACACGAAGACACCGGTCGGATCGGCGCGGGTGGCATCGAGGCCTCCGACCTGTGCCAGCGCCTCGATGGCCGAGATGGTCTGGCGGTCAAAGACCACGCGGGCCTGCGTCCCGGTGGCGCCGAGAATGGTGAAGTTGCGCTGGTCCTGCTCGACGAAAATCCGGTCGCCGCCGCGCATGGCGATGTCGAGTTCCGGGTGCTCGAACAGATCGGACAACCAGACCCGGTCGGTGATGGCGCCGCGCGACACGGTGACGGTGGCGGTCTGGGTGGGGATGCTGACCCCGCCGGCACTGGCGAGCATCGCGGTCAAGCGACGGTTCGGGCGGCTGATCGGATAGACGCCCTGCGCGCCGACCCGGCCAACGACCGAAACCGTGGCGCCGTCGCCGCCGGTGCGGCTGACATAGACCTGCGGGTCGGGCGTCTGCTGGTCGAGCTGGGTCGAAATCGCCTGACGCAGCGCATCCGGCGTCTGGCCCGCCGCGCGCACCCGCCCGGCGAAGGGCACATAGATATAGCCCTGATCGTCGACCTGCAATTCGGTCAGCCGGGCGCCGCGCGTCTCGGCCGAGGTCAGCAAACCTTCGGGGACGTTCTCGAAGACGGTGATCGCCACGGTGTCGCCGGTGCGGATGGTATCGCCGGCCAGGATCCCGGCCGAGCGCAGGCTGTCCGAGAAGCCCAGCGCCAGTGGCACATTGGCGGCGCGGTTCACCCGGTCGCCGACGGCGACGATATAGGCGTCGCCTTCGCGCAGGACCGAGCCTGCGAAGATTTCATTCATGCTGGGGCCCGGGCGCGGAATATCGCACGCGGTCAATCCTGCGAGAAACACGCCGAGCGCCAGCGCGCTGGCGCGGCGATAAGGTCTGACGAACACTGCCCGGGCTCCTTTGGTGGAACTGCCTCAAGTTTTTTACGCAAGTATAGGCAGAAGCGGCAGAATTTCCAAGTGGGTTCCTGTGTTTGCGCCGTCAGGGCGCGCCCGAGAGGGGCATCGAGCCCCCCTCGGGCGCCGGGGGCCATGCCCCCGAAGCGCGTCCAGCGGCGTTCCAACACGCCTTTGGGGCAAGATGAAGGGGCAAGGGGGGCGCCAGAATGCCGGATATAGTGGCGATGGCGGGGTGCGGCGATTTGGCGCCGGGTCTCAGGGCACCAGCCGCAGGTGTTGCCGAGGTGCCGCACGTCCGGCAATCAGGGCGCTATAGGGGTCGTCCGGCGACAGGATCAGATCGACCACTTGCCGCAACAACTGCCGCCGCCCCGGCGCCGAATAGAAACCACCCGGCAGTTGCGAGGTCTCCAGCAAAAAGCGGCGATAGTCGCGGTAGGCGCGCAGATCGGGGCGGGTCGGCTGGGCGAAAAACTCGGGCAGCGGCTGGGTCGAGACGAACTCGGGCTTGTCATAAACCGCGGCGCCAAAGACCTTGAGCGGCATGCCGCGCCAGAGCACCTGCTGCGCCGCCGTCGAATTCACCGTGACCGCCGAGCGCGCATGATTGAGCAGGGCCGCCAGTTTGCCGCCCCGGATGAAATGCACGCGGTCGGCCACGCCTGCCTCCTTGGCAAGGCGGGTGATGTCGGCCTTGAGCCGGGTGCGGCCGTCCTCCAGCGGATGGGCCTTGAACACCAGGTGGTGGTGCCGCGGCGCCCCGGCAGCAAAGCCGCGCAGCGTGACATCGAGAAATTCGGTCATCGTACGGAACGGCGAATGCTGTTGAAAGCTGGCGTCATGCTCCAGTTGCAAGAGCGCGAGGTGATAGGGAAAGCCCCCGGTGCGCACGCGCCAGGTCGCCAGCCCACGCTCGACCGCCTGAAAGGGCATGGCGAGCAGGCGCGTCAGGTGCAGCCGCGCCTCCTGCGCGACATTCAGCGCCCGGTGGGGCCGAAAGTTGCGATAGGCGCGGTTGGCCAGCAGGATACGCGCGTGATAGGCGGCGCCGTAGAACACATGCTGACGCATGTCGCCCCAGTGGGTGGGGGCGTCGATCAGGTCGGTTTCCACCGCCTCGAGCGCGCGGCGCATCTGCGGCACGTCGAGGTCCATCAGCCGGGAATGGCCATTGGCGCCGCCGCGCTCATAGGTCACCCACCAGGGGCGCAGATAACCTTCCTCGAAGACATGCACGGTCAGGCCGCGCGCGCGTGCCTGAGCCACGGCCTGTGCGTGGATAAAACGGGTGTCGCCATAGAGCACGAGGTCGGTGATGGCGTGCTGCTCGAGCAGCACGGCAACCTCGTCCGGCCAGGCCTCCTGCAGTCCGGTGAAGGGGATATAGCCTTGCCGCCCCCAATAGGCCTGATCGCCCCGGTTGAAGCCGACGCGCCAGACCTCGGCGCCAGCGCGGCGCAGCATGGCGCCCAACTCGCGAAAGAACGGGCCGTGCGGCCCCTGAAGGAACAGAAATCGGCGGTTGTCGCCGGTCGCGCGGATCATCGGGGGCCTGCCTGTCTGCCCTTGGGGGTGTTCCCCTTTTGCGAAAAGAATGCCAGATATCAGGACAGGTATAAACCCCGAAGATGGACAAGCTATGACCGGAATCAGGGATCAGAAGGCGGGACACGCATGTTCACGGGCATCATTTCGGATATCGGCCACATCCTGCGCACCGAGGCGCGCGGCGACCTGAGGGCGCGGATCGCCACCGGCTATGACGTGGCGGGCATCGACATCGGCGCCTCGATCGCCTGTGACGGGGTCTGCCTGACCGTGGTGGCGACCGGCAGCAGCCCGCAGGGCTGGTTCGACGTGGACATCTCGGCGGAAACGGTGGCCAAGACGGCCATCGGCCGCTCCGGCTGGGCGCCGGGCAAACGGCTGAATCTGGAGCGCGCGCTCAGACTGGGGGATGAACTGGGCGGGCATATCGTCTCGGGCCATGTCGACGGCGTGGCCGAGGTGACCGGCCTGACCCCGGAGGGCGACAGCCTGCGGGTGACCTTCCGCGCCCCCGAGGACCTGGCGCGGTTCATCGCGCCCAAGGGCTCGGTGGCGCTGAACGGCACCTCGCTGACGGTCAACGAGGTGGCGGGGGTGCATTTCGGCGTCAACCTGATCCCGCATACCCGCGCGGTGACCACCTGGGGCGACGTGGCCCTGGGCGATGCCATCAACCTCGAGATCGACACCCTGGCGCGCTATGTGGCGCGGATGCGCGACTGGGACGCCGGGCGCTGATGCCAGTGCCGCAAGGCCCTATGCCGACGAGTCCGGGGCGCTGCCCCGGACCCCGGGATAGTTGGCGCACAAAGATGCGCGGTTAACACAGACTTAACGCCTCCCCATCTTTGTGCCTCAACTATCCTCCGGGGGGTGAGGC
>CALESR010000012.1 GCA_937907485.1 uncultured Paracoccaceae bacterium
GAATGTCATAGGCGCCGGTCAGCACCTTCGAGAACAGCTCGGACTGGATCATCTGGCCAAAGTTCGAGTTATAGGCCCCGAGGTTGAACCGCGTCACCACCCGATAGGCGAGGATGCGGTGATCGGCGTCAAAGGCCAGCTCGGCCGTGCTGACCAGATCGCGCGCGGCGTTGTCCGACAGCATCGCCTCGCTGCGGTCACTGATCCACGCAACCGGACGGCCCAGCAGCCGCGCCGCCTGCGCCACGGCGAAATGCTCGGGATAGGCAAAACCTTTCATGCCGAACCCGCCGCCAACATCCGGCGTGGTGACATGCACCGCCTCCGGGCTCAGGCCCAGCATGCGCGCCAGCTCGCCCTTCAGCCCCCAGACGCCCTGCCCGTTAAAGGCCATGTGCAGCCGGGCACCGTCCCAGTCGGCAACGCAGGCGCGCGGCTCCAGACTGGCGACCGCCACACGGTTCTGCCGCACCTCCAGCCTTGTGACATGCGCGGCGCGGGCAAAGCCCGCCGCCACCGCCGCCGCATCACCCAACTGCCAGTCGAGCGCCAGATTGTCCGGCACCTCGGCATGAACAGCCGCGCCGCCGGGGGCGATCTCCAGATGGGCCGGGGTCTCGTCAATGTCGTATTCGATGGCCTCCAGCGCATCCAGCGCCGCCTCGCGGCTGTCGGCAACGATCAGCGCCAGCGCCTCACCGGCAAAGCGCACCACATCCACCGCCAGCACCGGGCGCGCGGGCTTGCGCCCCTTGCCGCCGCGGGTGTCATTGGGCGTGCTGGCCGCCATCGACGGCGCCATCCCGGCGGCGCGCAGATCGGCGGCGGTCAGCACCGCCGCCACGCCGGGCATCGCCCGCGCCGCCTCGACATCCAGCGACCGGATCACCCCTGAGGCCACCGGCGCCCGCAAGACCACCGCCTGCAACGCCCCTTCGGGGACCAGATCGGCGATATAGCGCCCGGTGCCGGTCAGGAACCGCGCATCCTCGCGCCGCCTGACCCCTTGTGATTTGCCGAATGCGCGCATGTGATCCCCCAATTCCGGCGGGCAGGATAGCCCGGCCCGCCGCAGGGGCAAGAGGGTGTCAGACCGTGAGGTCCATCACCATGTGCAAGGCCAGCGCGCCAAAGCCGTTAAAGCGGGTGTTGGTCGCCACCGAATAGGCGCCCATGCCCTGCACCAGCAGGAAATCACCCTCTTCGATGTCACCCGGCAGCGGCGTTTCCCCCGGCAGACGGTCTACCGAATCGCAAGTCGGCCCGAACACCACCCGGCGACGGATCGGCGCGGTGCGCTGCTCGCCCTCGGGCGACCAGACGGTGATGCGGTCCATTGCCCCCATGATCGGCAGTTCCGAGAAGGCGCCATACACCCCATCGTTGAGGAACACATGGGTGTCGTCGCGCAGGCCCTTGACCCGCGCCAGCAGCGCCATCGAATCCGCCATCAGCCCACGACCCGGCTCGCAGACCAGCGCGGGCACGTCGTCACCGAACACCTCCTGCGTGACGCGGCCGATCAGGTGAAAGATCGCGTCCAGCGACGGCACCACCGCCGAGACCCGATGCGACGGGAACCCGCCGCCGACGTTCAGCCGATGCACCCGCACCCCCGCCGCATCGCTGATGCGCTTGGCAGCCCGGATATAGCTGTCCCAGGCCATCGGATCGACGCATTGCGTGCCCGGGTGAAAGGTCAGCGACGGCACATAGCCCTGCGCGGCGATCCGGCGCAGCAACTCGGCCGCCAACTCCTCGGTCGCGCCGAACTTGGCACCGAAATCATAGGCCGCCCCGGCCACCGGCTGCTTGTAGCGCGCGGTGATCTCGACCGGCTCGCCGCCGACCCGGTGGGTGGGAACCAGTGCGAACAGCTTGTCCAGTTCCGACAGCGAATCCACCGAATAGCTGGCGACATCGCGGCCCACGGCAAAGACGATCTCATGCCGGGCGCGCACCGGGTTGTTGTAATGCAGCGCGGCCTCGGGCACCAACCGGCGGATCAGCGCGATTTCCTCGGGCGAGGCCACGTCATAGCCCGCCACCCCGGCGGCGGCCAGATTGGTGATGATCGCCTCATGCGGGTTCGACTTGACGGCATAGGTCAGCAGGCCCGGAAACCCCTCGTGAAAGCGGCGCGCCTGCGCCTGCAGCGCGGCAGGGGACAGGAACATCACCGGATCATTCGGCCCCACCGAGCGCAGATATTCGATGGGATCGGACCAGATGGTTTCGGAAATTCCCATGGGCGTGACCTTTCGCCTCGCTGCTTATCGTGTCCGGACCACCTCCGGCACTGTAAAGTCAGGATCGCGCAGATATGCGACATTCACACCAAGCAAAAGTATTGAATCGCCGGTGAGGGGTGTTAATCTGCCGAAAAAGATCGGCACAATGACATGGATGACCTGGACCGCGCCCTGATCGGCCTGCTGATGGCCGACGCCCGCCAACCGCTGGCGACTCTGGCGCGCAAACTCAAGGTCGCGCGCACCACGATCCAGTCCCGGCTCGAACGTCTGGAGGCTGGCGGCACCATCGTCGGCTATACGCTGAAGCTGGGGCAGGGGGCGGAAAAGCCGCTGATTCGCGCCTCGGTGCTCTTGTCGATCGAGCCGCGCAATCAGGCCGCCATCCTGACCCGGCTGCGCGCCATCCCCGAGGTCGAACGCGCGCATACCACCTCGGGCCGCTTCGATCTGCTGCTGCAGGTAGCGGCGCCCTCGACCGAACAGCTCGATTCCGTGCTCGACGGCATCGGCGCGCTGCCGGGGGTGAAATCCTCGGAAAGCCTGATCCACCTGACCACCCGCATCGACCGCGCGACCTGACCCCGGCCCCTCTTTGCTCCTCAAGTATCCTCCGGGGGTTTCCAAGGGGGTGGAAAACCCCCTTGGGCGGGTGCGGGTGGCAACCCGCGCGGGGCGAGGGGGCTCGATGCCCCCGAG
>CALESR010000013.1 GCA_937907485.1 uncultured Paracoccaceae bacterium
CGTCATTCTGGTCGGCAGCGAAGGCGGCAGCACTTGGGGCTTTGCCGCCAGCCTGCAGCGCGCCCTGATGCAGGCTGGCGAAAGTGTCCATGTCGGGCCGATGGCCGGGTTCGATCCGCGACGCCATGGCAAGGCCCGTCGGTTCATCCTGATGGCCGCCACCTATGGTGAGGGCGAGGCCCCGGCGGGCGCCAGAGGGTTCGCCGAATGGCTGGAGCGGGTGCCCGCGCCGCCAGACGTCCCTGTGGCGATCCTTGGATTTGGCGATCGCAGCTTTGCCGGGTATTGCGCCTATGCACTGTCGCTTGCCGCGCTGGCGCAGCGGCGCGGCTGGGACCAGATCCTGCCGCCCGGCACCATCGACCGCCAGTCCCCGCAAGAATTCGCAGTCTGGGGCCGGGCGCTGGGCGAGGCGCTGGGTCTGGTGCTGGATCCCGTGCATGTGCCGACTGCCCCGCGTACGCAAAGGCTGACTCTGATCGCCCGGCAGGATTATGGCGCCGAGGTGCAGGCCCCTGCCGCGATCCTGCGCTTTGCGCTGCCGCCGCTGACGGTGTGGCAGCGGCTCGCCGGTCAGGGCTTTGCCCGGTTTCAACCGGGGGATCTGCTGGGCATCGTGGTGCAGGGCGGCGCCGTGCCGCGCCTCTATTCGCTGGCTTCGCGCGCGCGTGACGGGTTTGTCGAGATCGTAGTGCGCAAGCACCCCGGCGGTCTGGCCTCGGGCGCCTTGCTGGCGTTGGCGCTGGGCGACAGCCTGCCCGCCTTTGTGCGCCGCAACCCGCGTTTTCACGCCGGGCGGGGGCGCAGGCCGCTGATCCTGATCGGCGCGGGAACCGGGATCGGGCCGCTGTCGGGGATCATCCGCGCCAATGCGCGGCGGCGCCCGGTGCAGCTTTACTTTGGCCTGCGCCACAAAAGCAGCGATTTCTTTTATCGCGAGGCGCTGGAGGGCTGGCAACAGGACGGACGGCTGAACCGGCTGGTGACGGCCTGCTCGCGCGGCGAGACCCCGCGCCACGTGCAGGACGCATTGCGCGTCGAGGGCCGCGCTGTGGCGACGGCGATCCAGCAAGGCGCGCGGATCATGGTCTGCGGGGGGCGCGAGATGGCACGCGGCGTGCACGAGGCGCTGGCCGAGATCCTCGCTCCCATCGGCCTGACTCCCGCCCGGCTGAAATCCGAGGGGCGTTACGTCGAAGATGTCTACTGACCTGCGCCGCCACGTCCTGAACGGCCCGACGATGGGCAGCCGCTGGTCGGCCGTGCTCTTTGCCCCGCCAGCCTTCGACGGGGCGCGGTTGCGGACCGCCCTGCAGGCCGCTGTCGACGAGGTGGATGCGCAGATGTCCACGTGGCGGCCCGACAGCGACCTGATGCGGCTGAACCGCGCGCCAGTGGGCGAGTGGGTCGCGGTGCCATCTGGTCTGGTCACGGTGCTGCGGCTGGGGCTGCAGATCAGCCTGGCATCGGGCGGAGCCTTTGATTTGGCCACAGGCGATGCGGTGGCAGCCTGGGGCTTTGGCCCGCAGGCCGCCTCAGCCGAGGCGATCCGAACGGCGATGTCGGTGATCCGCAGCCCTACGCACGAGGTGCTGGATCTGGAGCCCGAGCGACTGCGCAAGCGGGCGCCGCTGACGCTGGACCTGAACGGCATCGCCAAGGGCTTTGGCGTTGATCGACTGGCCGAGACGGTGCTCGCGGCGGGGCTGTCTCACGCGCTGGTCAGCATCGACGGCGAAGTGCGCGCACTGGGGCAGCGCCCGGACGGCGAGGGCTGGGCGATTGCCATCGAGGCGCCCGATCCCAACCGCCGTGCGCCGCATTCGGTGTTGGTGCTGCAGGATGCGGCGATTGCGACCTCGGGCGATTATCGCCACTGGGTCGAGGTCGGCACCCGGCGGCTTTCGCATACGATGGACCCGGCGCGCGGCATGCCCCTGCCAGATCCGCCCGCCTCGGTCAGCGTGGTGGCGCGGACCTGCGCCGAGGCCGATGCCTGGGCGACGGCGCTGATGGTGTTGGGCCCCGCTGCCGGGTCCGAACTGGCCCGAGAGCGGCACCTTGACGCGGTGTTCCTGCACCGCGTTGGCGGTCGCTTGCTGGAGACCCGTGTCGGCGGGCTGTTTGGCCTGCGCTGACCAGACCGGCGCCGAACGTTGCCCTAGCGGCAGGCCTCGATCAGGAAATCGAGGAACACCCGCAGCCGCGGCGACATCAACCGGCGGCTGGGATAGACCACCGACAGGGTCGAGGCGGTGACCTCGAAGGCCACATGGCCGAAGACCTCGACCAACGCGCCGCTGGCCAAGTGCTCGCGGCAATAATGTCGGGGCAGGGCCGAAATCCCGGCGCCGTGCAGCACCGCGTCGCGCACCACCAGTGGGTTGCCGACCATGCTCAGCCCCGAGGACAGGTCGATCTGCGCTGCCTGCCCGTTCACTTGCACCGGCAAACGCGCCACGGCATAGCGGGTCTCGCAAAACTGCACATGGCGGCGCAGGTCGGCAAGGCTGTCGCCAATCTTGCCTTGCGCCAGATAGGCGGGGCTTGCCACCCAGATCAGCGGCCCGGCGGTTAGCGTCGTCACCACCAGTTCCGAATCCGCCAGCGGCCCGACGACCACCGCCAGATCGACCCTCTCGCGCAGCAAATCGACGCCTTGGCTGGTGATGATGAGGTCAAGTTCGATCTGCGGGTAACGGGCGTGAAACCCGGCCAGCCGCGGCGCGACCACGTCCTGACTGAAGGCCGGCGGCAGGGCGGCGGTCAACCGGCCCGAGGGCACGGCGCGCAGGCCCGCCACAGCGGCCTCGGCCTCGCGCACCTGTTCAAGGATCAGCTGTGCATGGCGGTGAAAGGTCACGCCTTCCTCTGTCAGCCGCACAGCGCGCGAGTTGCGATCGAGCAACCGCAACCCCAGAGCCCGCTCCAGCCGCGAGATCGAGGCGGAGATGGTGGATTTCGGCCGCCCCAATGCTTCGGCCGCAGCGGTGAAGCCTCGATGCTCGACCACCGCGGCAAAGACGGGAATATCATCGAGAGTCCAGCGCATGATCTGCCGTGTTCAGAATTCTGAACACAGTCTACATTCTTAGGTGATTGTTCGAAAGATGAATGCGCCGTATCCGCCGATGACCCGGCACTTGCCCGGATCGAGGAGGAGGAACCCCATGGCTCGCATCATCGGCGGCATCGGCGCGTCGCATTCGCCCACCATCGGCTATGCCAAGGACACCGGCAAGCAGCATGACCCGGCCTGGAAGCCGATCTTCGACGGCTTTGACGTCGTGCGCGGCTGGGTTCAGGACCAGCGGATCGACGTGTTGTTCATGATCTATAACGATCACATCACGTCATTCTTCTTTGACCATTATTCGGCCTTCTCGATGGGCATCGATTCCGCTTATCACCCCGCTGACGAGGGTGGCGGCCCGCGCGACGTGGCCCCGGCAATCGGGCATCTGGGCCTGAGCCAGCACATCGCCATGGCGCTGACGGCGGATGAGTTCGACATGTCCTTTTTTCAGGGCAAACCGGTCGATCACGGCTTTCTCTCACCGCTGTCGATGTTGGGTGACGCCAACGGCCCGTGGCCAGGTAAAGTGGTTCCGCTGCAAGTCGGCGTGCTGCAACTGCCGATCCCCTCGCCCAAGCGGATGTGGAAACTGGGCAGATCGCTGCGCAAGGCGATCGAAAGCTATCCCGAGGATCTGCGCGTCGCCATTTTTGCCACCGGCGGCCTCAGCCATCAGGTGCACGGCGAACGCGCCGGGTTCATCAACGAGGATTGGGACGCCGAATTCCTGAACCTGCTGGAGAAGGAGCCGCAGAAACTGGTGGACATGCGCATCGCCGACTATGCCGTGAAGGGCGGAATGGAGGGCGCCGAGGTCATCATGTGGCTCATCATGCGCGGCGCGCTGTCCGATCAGGTGCGGCTGGTGCACAAGCAGACCTATGCGCCGTCGGTCACCAATATCGCCACGCTGGTGTTCGAGGATCTGGGCGCCGCGCCCGCCGCGGCCGAGGTTGCGGCCTACCGTGACCACATGGTCGATCAGTTGAAGGGCGCCGAGGGTCTGACCGGCACCTATCCCTTCACTCACGCGCGCAGCCATGCGAATTTCCGCATCAACTCCTTCCTGCACGATCTGGTCAGGCCTGAGCATCGAAAGCGGTTCGTCGAGGATTTCGACGGATTGGCCGCTGAACGGGGTCTGACAGACGAGGAAATCGACCTGATCGCCAACCGCAAGTGGCTGGCCATGGTGCAGCGGGGCGTCAGCTTCTTTGTGCTGGAAAAGATGGCGGCCGTCATCGGCGTGTCGAACCCGGCGATCTATGCCGCGTTCCGGGGCCAGACGCTGCAAGAGTTCCTCGCCACCCGCAAGGTGCCGATCACCTATTCGGTGGCCGGCGGTGACAAGGTCAAGGCCATGGGCAAGGCCGAAACCTGACGAACGGTCAGCGCTGCGCGTCAGCGAACGCATCAAAGGCGTGTTGCCCGGAATGCGCGTTGTCGATCATCGGCCGCACATGCTGGGGGATCTCGGGGCTGTCGGCCTCATAGAGGCCGCATCGCCTGAGCGCTCCCAGCATCGGCAAGCGTGGCGGCGTGCGTTCCAGATAGGTGCGCACGCAGCAGGGAACATGGTCGCGGTTGGCCGAAACGCCGACCTTGACGCCATGCAGCCGGGTCCAGCGATGGGAATAATCTGGGTAGAGCACGGTCTGCGTGATCTCGATCCCGGCGCTGTATTCGTAATCGTTCAAAAACACCCGGTCGCCCGTCATCAGCGCCATGCCCTGATAGCGATAGTGCCGGTGGCAGGGGCGGTCGAACGGCCCCATGCGTTCCAGCCGCCGATAGAACACATGGTCTCCTTCGGTGCCGAAGGCCAACAGCGCGCGCACGATCTTGCCGCGCGAGGACATCGAGTAATAATACTCGAAGAACGTGCCCAGCAGGTGGAATATCCTCGGATCGTTGCGGGTCAGGATGCGGTCGAAATGCTGGCGCAGGGTCTGTGACAGCGTGTCCGAGGCCAGCCCGCGCAGCTTGACGATCCGGGCGAAATCCTCGGGTGGCATGACGATCTCATGCGGATCGACGCCGAAATAGTCACAGATCCGTCGCAGCAACGCACCCCGGGGAAAGGAACTGCCCGCCAGATACCTGTTGAGCTGGCTGCGGTTCATCTTCAGATCCTGCGCCACCCGCGAGATAGACGGGCGATAGCCGCAAAGCAGGCGCAGGTTGTTGGCGAAGTGGTCCATGATGCTGTCTGATGCTGTTGCTGCGCCGGAATGCGCCGGATCGCCTCGATCAGCATAGTTGTAGCGCCGCTATCGGGGCAAGTAGCATGTCCCCAACGCCCTTGCGAAAGCGCAGACAGCCATGCACGACGCCGCCCCGCCCCACGCCGCCATCGGGATCATTGCCGGCTCGGGGCCCGAGGCGGGGATTGACCTGTGGTCCAAGGTGCTGCGCGCCAACAAGCTGCGAATGGCCGCCGCCTATCGTGGCGATCTCGATGCGCCGCGGGTGGTGGTGGTGTCCGAGCCCGATCTCGGCTTGTCGATGGACCTCGCGCGGCATGACGCCCAGGTCTGGGCCGTGCTGCAATCCGCGCTCGACGTGCTGGCGCCGCAGGTGGGGGTCTATGCCATCGCCTGCAACACGCTCAACTGGTATGCGCCCCGCATCGCCGGGTTGGGGTTGACGGCAGAACTGGTGTCGTTTCAGGCGGTTCTGGCCGAATGGGTCCGGCGCAATGGCATCACCCGGCTGGCGTTGCTGGGTGCCGGGCCGGTGATGGCGATGGACCAATGGTCGGTCTACAGCGGCCTGCCCGACGTGGTCGAGGTCGAGTTGCCCGGTGACCCGGCGGCGCTGCATCGGCTGATCGAAGATGTCAAACGGCTGGGTGCCGACGCGCCCGGACTGCGTGCGCGCTTTGCCGAACTGGTCGCAGACCTGTCGTCCGAGGTGGTGGTGCTGGCCTGTACCGAACTGCCGCTCATCGCCGGAACCCACGCTGGCAAGCGGCTGGTCGATGTCACCGATCTGGTGGCCGAGGCGCTGGTCGAGCGCGTCCTTGCCCCGTGCGAGGCCATCCGATGAGCAAGATCCTGCTGCTGCACACCGGGGGCACCATCGGCATGGCGTCAGGCCCAGAGGGGCTGGCCCCAGCTCGCGGCCTCGTCGAAACCGCGATTGCCACGCTGGCCCCAAAGGGTGTCGACATAGCTGTCGAGGCTTTCGACCCGTTGCTCGACAGCGCCGATATCGGTCCCCAACACTGGAACCGGATCGTCACGCGCATCGCCGGGTTTCGCGGGAAGGGGGTGGTGGTCACGCATGGCACCGACACTATGACCTTTACCGGCGCGGCGCTCGCACAGGCCCTGCAGAGCATCGACCTGCCGGTGGTGTTATGCGGGGCGATGCAGCCGCTTGGCAGCGGTGGCGATGCCGAGGGCAATCTGGCGCTGGCGATTCGGCATGCGATGCAGGGGGCGCCTGGGATCTGGCTTGCCTTTGCTGGGCAGGTCTTGTCGGCGGTGGGATTGGTCAAGCATGACACTCGGGCCGCGCAATCGTTTCGCTCCGTCCCGCAGACGCTGCCGGAGGGGCCATTTCGTCCACGCCTGTTCCAGCCCCTGCGATTGGCGATCCTGACCCTCTCGCCGGGGTTGCCGGTGGCGGCCCTTGGCGCGGCACTGGCGGAACTGGACGGCGCGGTGCTGCGGGTGTTCGGCGCGGGCACGGTGATGGCCGACCCGGCGCTGCATCGGCTGCTGGCCGCTGCCACCAGCCGGGGATGCCGCCTGCGCGCCGTCAGCCAATGC
>CALESR010000014.1 GCA_937907485.1 uncultured Paracoccaceae bacterium
CCCGGCCCCGGCGGCAAAGCGCGCGGCCCCGGCAGCCCCCTCGGCGCGCACCATCGCGGCGCTGGCCCATTCGCGGCTGAGCGCGGCGGCGAGGTGTTCGGGCGCCAGCCGGGCTGACAGATGATCGGCGCGCAGGCAGAGCTGGGGAAAGCGGCTGAGCCCCTCGGCGAGGTCCAGCGCCACGGCGAGCGCCGTGCCGGGGGCGGCGAGACGGTCGGCCAACCCGATGCACAGCGCCTCGTCGGCCTGCACCGCGCGGCCGGTCAGGATCAGGTCATTCGCCCGGCCCTGCCCGAGGATCGCAGGCAGCCGCACGGTGCCGCCGTCGATCAGCGGCACGCCCCAGCGGCGGCAGAACACGCCAAAAGTGGCGTCGGTGGCCACCACCCGCAGGTCACACCAGAGCGCCAGTTCCAGCCCGCCCGCGACGGCAAAGCCCTCGATGGCGGCGATCACCGGCTTGGACAGCATCAGGCGGCTGGGCCCCATCGGGCCGGGGATCGGCTGGGTGA
Organism: uncultured Paracoccaceae bacterium; assembly: GCA_937907485.1. Lineage (GTDB taxonomy): Bacteria > Pseudomonadota > Alphaproteobacteria > Rhodobacterales > Rhodobacteraceae > Pararhodobacter. The sequence continues at coordinate 513 of CALESR010000014.1, forward strand.
CGGGGTCGGACCAGCCCGGCGGGATCGCCACCGCGTCGAGCCAGTCGCCGCCCTCGGCCCCGACGGTTTTCAGGTCGAACCCGGCGCAGAACTGGCCGCCGGCGCCGGTCAGGATGGCGGTATCGACGGTGGGATCGGTGTCAAAGTCGCGAAACGCGGCGAAAAGCGCGCGGGCCAGCGCGGGATTGACCGCGTTGCGGGCCTCGGGCCGGTTCAGGGTCACCACCCGGACGCGGCCCTCGGTGCGAATGTCCAGCATCAGACCTCCTCGACCGCCAGCACGCCATCGAGCGCACGGATCTGCTGTTTCAGCGCCGGAGTCACCGGCAATTGCCGCCCGGCGTCGATCTCGATCTCGCCGCCGGTATCCGGGTCACGCACGGAAAATACCAGCGGACCCAAGGACTTGCGCGGGGCGGGGCCGAGGCTGGCCAGCAGGCCGCCGAGGCCCGCCAGCGCGGCAGGCGTATCGAGGCGCACGCGCAGCCCGGCGGCCCCGGCATCGGCCACCACCTCGTCAATCGGCGCGGCGGCGCGGGCCAGCAGTTTGAGCGATTCGCCTTCGAGTGTCGCCTCGACGGTGAGCACGACGTTCAGCCCCGGTTCGAGGTATTGCCGCGCGACGTCGAGCGTGTCCGAGAACACCGTCACCTCATAAAGGCCGGTCGGATCGGACAGGCTGACAAAGGCAAAGCGGTTGCCACGGGCGGATTTGCGCTCTTGCCGGGCGCTGACCGAGCCCGCGATGCGCGCCACCAGGGGGCCGCGCAGGGCCTTGCGGGTCAGCTCGGCCAGCGTCAGCACGTCCTTGCGGCGCAGCGCCCCGGCGTAATCGTCGAGCGGATGGCCCGAGAGATAAAAGCCCACCGCCGCGTGTTCATGCGCCAGCCGGTCCATCGGCAGCCAGTCGCCGCCGGGCGCCAGCCGGGGCGGCGGCAGATCGTCGCCGCCAGCGAAGAGCGAGACCTGACCGGATCCTGCGGCCTCGACCTTGGCGGTGGAATAGGCGACCAGCGCGTCGAGGCTGTCAAAGACCCGCTTGCGCTGGCGCTCCAACCCGTCAAAGGCCCCGGCGCGGGCGAGCATCTCCAACGGGCGCTTGCCCACCCGTTTCAGATCGACGCGCGCGGCAAAATCGGTCAGGTCGCGAAAGGGCCGGTCGCCGCGGGCCTCGACGATGGCCTTCATCGCCTCGACGCCGACGTTCTTCAGCGCCCCCAGCGCATAGACCAGTTGCCCCTTGGCGACGCTGAAGGTGGCCAGCGAGCGGTTGACGCAGGGCGGCACCACGGTCAGGCCCATGCGATCGACCTCGCGCTTGTAGATCGCCAGCTTGTCGGTCAGGTGGATGTCGCAGTTCATCACCGCGGCCATGAATTCGACCGGGTGATTGGCCTTGAGCCAGCCGGTCTGATAGCTGACCACGGCATAGGCGGCGGCGTGGGACTTGTTGAAACCGTAGTTGGCGAATTTCTCCAACAGGTCAAAGACTTCTCCGGCTTTCTTCGCGTCGATTCCATGCGTGCTGGCGCAGCCCTCGATGAATTTCGGCCGCTCGCGCGCCATGTCCTCGGGGTTCTTCTTGCCCATCGCGCGGCGCAAGAGGTCGGCGCCGCCGAGGCTGTAGCCGCCCATCACCTGCGCGATCTGCATCACCTGTTCCTGATAGACGATGATGCCCTGGGTTTCCTTGAGGATATGGTCGATGGTCGGATGGATCGATTCCAGCGCCTTCTGGCCGTTCTTGACCTCGCAATAGGTCGGAATGTTCTCCATCGGGCCGGGGCGATAGAGGGCGACGAGGGCGACGATATCCTCGATGCAGGTCGGCTTCATCCGCCGCAGCGC
>CALESR010000015.1 GCA_937907485.1 uncultured Paracoccaceae bacterium
GTGGGTTCAGCGGGTCTGGGGCGGCTGTGCGGAGGGGGTGGGGGCAGGCGGCCGCCCGCGATGGCCGGATTGGTGGGCGGATACGGATGGGTCTTGGCCGAAGGCCGGAGGAATGGGGCATTGGGCGGTGGGCGGGGCTGGGCTGGCAGGCCACGACCTGCGGTGCCGCCGCGGCCGTGGTGGTTTGCCGGGTTGGCGTGAGCGGGACGCGCGGTAGGGCGCCACGGCGGGGAACCCGGCGATGTGCCTTGGCTGAAGGGCTGGGTCGGTGTCGCCTTGTGCCCAAGGCGGCAAGTCTGTGGACTGCCCATTGCCAAGAGGTGGGCCGTCAACGGCGCTGCGGTTTTTGCCCGCTGGACCGGAGTCAGGCGGCGATTGCGGGGGGCTTGAGCGGTGGTGACGGCGTTGGGGTGAGATCATCAGGGCGAGGTTGACCGCGTCGAAGGGTGAAACGAGGGGGGACTCGTGCCAAAAGGGGGCTTTGGCGCGCCGTGGGGCCGGGGACCGTCCCGCGCAGGGTCTGTCTGCCGTCGGTTCGGCGAGCCGGGTGCGCCGGGCGGTGGGTTGCGCGGTGTGTTGGGTGGCCGGGTTCAGGCGACGCGCCGGGCGTCGGTCGCTGCGGCCTCGAGTTTGAATTCCGAAGTGTTGGCGTAGAGCTTGTCGGCGGCGCGCGAGAGTTCTTCGGTTGCCGCGGCGGTTTCTTCGGACATCGCGGCATTGCGCTGGGTCACCTGATCCAGCCGCGCGACGGATTGGTTGATCTCAGCCAGCGCGACCGACTGGTTGCGGGAAAACTCGGCGATGCCGGACATTTCCTGGTCAATGTCATGGATCGCCTTCTGGATGCTTTCGATCGAGGTGCCCGCGCGATTCACCAGAGAAACGCCGTTCCTGACCTGCTCGCTGGCCTGACCGATCAGGCCGGAAATCTCGCGCGCGGCTTCGGACGACCGATGGGCGAGGGCGCGCACCTCGGCGGCGACCACGGCAAATCCGCGGCCGGAATCCCCGGCGCGTGCCGCCTCGACCCCGGCGTTCAGGGCCAAGAGGTTGGTCTGAAAGGAGATTTCGTCGATCACCTTGATGATCTTGGAAATTTGCGCCGAGCTGTCCGCGATCTGCGACATCGCCGTGATGGCCTCGGTCACCACCTGCGACGAGCGGTCGGCATCGCGGCGGGCGGCGGCGGTGAATTCGCTGGCCTCGGTGGTGCGCCGGGTCGTCACGGCGGTCGCATCGGTCATCGCATGCAGGGCGGCCGAGGTTTCCTGCAGCGTTGCGGCCTGCCCCTCGGTCCGGTTGGACAATTCGGTGACCGAGCGGCTGATGCCGCTGGTCTCGTTGCGGATGGACAGGGCGTTGTTGGCGACGTCGCCCAGGGCCTGGGCCAAGCGGTTGACGGCATTGTTGAGATCGCGGCGGATGTGGTCGAGCTCCCCCTCGAGCGGGTGGTCGATCTGCACCGTCAGGTCACCGTCGGCCAGCCGGTCGAGCGCGTGCTCGAGCGCCTGCACGCCGCGTTTGCGGGCGCTGACGTCGGTGGCGAATTTGACCACCTTCCACAGCTTGCCGTCGCTGTCGAACACCGGGTTGTAGCTGGCCTGCAGCCAGACCGGGCGCCCGTCCTTGGCAAGGCGGCAGAATTCGGCGGATTGCACCGCGCCCTTGCGCAGGTTTTGCCAGAATTGGGCATAGGCCGGGGCATTGGCGTCGTCGGGGCGCAGGAAGATCCGATGGTGTCGCCCGACCAGTTCGGGCAGTTGATAGCCCATGACGGCGAGGAAATTCGCATTGGCCGTCAGGATCTGGCCGTCAATGTCGAATTCGATGATGGCCTGCGCCCGATCGGCGGCGGCGATCTTGCCCATCGCATCCAGGGCTGCCCGGCGCTGCGCCGAGGTGTCGAGCGCGAATTTCACAACCTTGATGGTTCGACCAGAGTCGTCCTTGATCGGGTTATAGCTGGCCTGCAGCCAGACTTTTTCGCCCGCGCGATTGAGGCGGCAGAACTCGCCCGACTGGAAATGGCCGTCGGCGAGATCCTCCCAGAACCGGGTGTAGTCGGCGCTGGTCGCCTGATCTGGCGCGAGAAAGATCGAGTGATGCTGACCGCGAATTGCGGCGAGGTCATGGCCCATGAGCTTGAGGAAGATGTCATTGGCATGCAGGATCGTGCCGGACGGGTCGAATTCGATCACTGCCTGCGAGCGATGGATCGCGGATTTGTAGTCGAGCGCGGCGCGCAGGTCGTCGTGGTGCGCGGTGTGATCCTGCGCCAGCCAGAGGCAGCGCAGCAAGTGCCCGCTGTCGGACCGGACCGGGACCATGTCACCGGTCAGCCGCCGCGCCCCGATCGTGCGATTGAGCAGGGTGCCTGTGGTGGCAATCGCCTGTCCATTCGTCAGGGTTTGCAGGGCCTTGGGGTCGTCAAAGGGCAGCGACGCGCCGGGGGCGAGGCACTCGCGCAGCGCTTTGCCGACGAGATTGGACGCGTCGAGCCCGGTGGCCTGCAAGAACCGGTCGCTGGCGCCGAGAACCCGGCCCTGGGGGTCAAGAGTGACCTGCATGGCCGTCTGGGTGATGGCAGCGGCGAGGGCGATGGCCTCGACATCGGCGGCGGCGCGAAACAGTTGGAGCATGAGAGACCTCGTTTTCCGCAGGATGGCCATCAGGAGTGTAAAATTGGTTTCCGGTGTCGGAGCAGGCCGGGAAAATCGCTAAAATTGCACGGACGCGGGTTTCGACTCGACCGCAAGGGCGCGCTGATTGGCCGGGCCGGGCCCGTCTGACGGCGTGCAGCGGGTTTGCCGTTGAAGCCTGTGGCCCGGCCCCGCATCCTGACGGCGCCGTGGCGCCGATTCGGGTCAGGGATGAAGGTTGAAACCGCGAGGCGCTTGTCATGACAGTCATCCCTGCCACGCGCGGATCGTCGCAAGGGCCGCTGTCGCCGACAGGGTGCCCGGTGTCGCATCGGGCGGCCGAGTTCGACGCGTTCGGGGATGCGTTTCGTCTGGACCCGGCCGAGGCCCTGCGCTGGTCGCGCGCCGAGGAGCCGGTGTTCTATAGCCCCAAGCTGGGTTACTGGATCGTCAGCCGCCACGCCGATGTGCGCGCGGTGTTTCGCGACAACCTGTTGTTTTCACCCGCCATTGCGCTGGAAAAGATCACCCCCTCGCCCCCCGAAGCCGCCGCAGTGCTGGAGCGCTATAACTATGCGATGAACCGCACGCTGGTGAACGAGGACGAACCGGCGCATATGGAGCGCCGCCGCCTGCTGATGGAGGATTTCCTGCCGGAACGCCTGGCCCATCACGCGCCGATGGTGCGCAGGTTGACCAACCAGCATATCGACCGTTTCATCGCACGGGGCCGCGCCGATCTGGTGGCCGAGATGGTCTGGGAGATTCCGCAGATCGTCGCGCTGGCGTTTCTGGGGGTTGATGAGGCCGATATCGCCAACCTCAAATCCTTCTCGGTCGCACATACGGTCAACACATGGGGCAAACCCGCGCCCGAGGAACAACTGGCCGTGGCCGAGGCCGTGGGGCAGTTCTGGCAGGCATCCGGGCGCATTCTGGACAAGATGAAGGCCGATCCCGGCGGGCCGGGCTGGATGAGATCCAGCATCCGCCAGCATCTGAAACACCCGGATATCGTGACGGACTCGTATCTGCATTCGATGATGATGGCGATTCTGGTGGCGGCGCATGAGACGACCGCGAATGCGTCGGCAAATGCGTTCCGGTTGCTGTTGTCGCAGCCTGCGATCTGGGACGAGATCGTCGGCAATCCGGCCTTGATCCCCAACGCGGTCGAAGAATGCCTGCGGCACTCGGGCCCCATTGCGGCGTGGCGGCGGGTGGTCATGGCTGACACGCTGCTGGGTGGGGTCGCCCTGCCGAAGGGCGCGAAGCTGCTGATCGCCACGGCCTCGGCCAACCATGACGAACGGGTGTTCGAAAACCCCGATACGTTCGATGTGTACCGCGACAATACGACCGAGCATCTGAACTTCGGCTATGGCAGTCATCAATGCATGGGCAAGAACATCGGCCGGATGGAAATGCGCATCTTTCTGGATGAACTGACGCGCCGCTTGCCGCATTTGCGGCTGGTGCCGGGACAGGTGTTTGACTATCCGGCGAATGTCTCGTTTAGGGGGCCAAAGGCCGTCTGGGTGGAATGGGACCCCGCGCTGAACCCGGAAAACCACAGCCCGCAAACCCTGCGCGCCCCGGTCGATTTTCCCATCGGGCCGCCCGAGAAAGCCGCGATCACCCGTCCTCTGCGCGTCAGCAAGGCCGTGATTGAGGGCGACACGCTGCACCTGAGCCTGTGCGACCCACAGGCGCGAGCCTTGCCAGACTGGAGCCCCGGCGCGCATATCGACCTGATTTCGGGCGGGTATTCGCGCAAATACTCGCTGTGCGGGGCGGCATCGGACCGTGGCACGCTGGACATCGCGATCCTGCGCGACGATGCCGGGCAAGGCGGATCGGTGCATTTCCACCAGACGCTGACCACGGGCAGCGATGTCGCGGTGGCCGGCCCGCGCAACCTGTTCCGGCTGGACGAAGGCGCGGCGGAGTATCTGCTGATCGCGGGCGGCATTGGCATCACGCCGATTCTGGCGATGGCCGACCGGCTGCGCGCCTTGGGCAAACCCTATGCCCTGCATTTCGCGGGGCGCAGGCGCGCCCTGATGCCTTTGCTGGCGCTGGTGCAGCGCGATCACGGCGGCGCGTTGGTGGTTTACGCAGGCGACGAGGGTCAGCGCATGGACCTGCGCGCCTTGACGCAGGGCGCCAGTGCGGCGCGGCAGGTCTATGCCTGCGGGCCCGAGCGGATGTTGAGCGCGCTCGAGGATTTGTCCGCCGACTGGCCCGAGGGCACGCTGCACATCGAACATTTCGCTCCGCGCGACACGCTGTTGGACCCCCGGCACGAACACGGGTTTCAGGCGGTGCTGCAGGATTCCGGCCTGATCGTTGAGGTGGCGCCGGATCAGACCCTGTTTCAGGCCCTGACGATGGCCGGGATCGACCTGACTTGCGACTGCAAGGAGGGGCTCTGCGGCTCATGCGAGGCGGCAGTCATCGACGGCGAGATCGACCACCGCGACAGGGTCCTTTCGCGCGCTGAACGGGCCGAGGGCAAACGGATGATGACCTGCTGCTCGCGCGCCAAGGGCCCACGCATCACGCTGGCACTGTAAGCGCGGGCTTCGCGGGGTGGCGTGGGAATTGGCCTTGCCACAGATGACCAAGGTCGCCCCAGCGGGCGGGGGGGATCGGGCGATTTCCGGTGACGGTTTTTTCTGGACACAAGTGTATAATTGCGTGACACTCCCACCAGATCAGCCCGGAGTCGCCGATGTCGGACGCCGCCCAACACTCAGCTTTTGATACGGCCAGCGCGCATGCCCTTTACAAGGCCCGTCTGGCGCATGTGCGCGCCGAGATGGCGCGGCAGGGGGTCGCCGCGCTGCTGGAGGTTGACCCGACACAGATTTTCTACATCACCGGGGCGCGCAACATGACGCTGGTCACGGTGCGCATGCCCTCGCGCTATCTGCTGGTCTTTGCCGAGGGTCCGGTGATCCTGTTCGAATACCGCGGCTGCGAGCATCTGGCGCGCGCCCTGCCGACGATCAGCGACATCCGCACCGCCGAGGGGTTGGATTTTGTCAGTTCCGGCGGCCGGATTGCCGAGTCCTCGCTGCGCTTTGCCGCCGCGATCCGCGCTGCGATTGATGACCACGACCCGGCCATCGACCGGATTGCTGTGGGGCGGTTCCCGTTTCAGGCGACCGACGCGCTGCGCGCGCAGGGGCTGCACCTGACGGATTCGGGTGAGGTGCTCAGCCGGGCGCGGATGATCAAGCTGCCGCAGGAACTGCCCTATATGCACGAGGCGGTGCGACGGGTGGCGGAAGGCGTCGCCCGGCTGGAGGACCGCCAGCGCCCTGACCTGTCCGAAACCGAGATCTGGGCCGAGTTTCATTACGACCTGATGGCCAAGGAGGGCCAATACGTCGTCACGCGCCTGCTGCAGGGCGGGCCGAACACCTTCCCCTATTTCCAGGAGGCCGGGCCGCGCAAGCTGCAACCGGGCGAGTTGCTGGCGCTCGACACCGACGCCATCGGGTTCGAGGGCTATGCCTGCGATTTCTCGCGCACCTTCCTGTGCGGCGAAGGCAAGGCGAGTGATGCGCAAAAGCTGCTCTATGGCCGCGCGCGCGAGCAACTGGAAACCAACGCCGCGCTGCTGGCGCCGGGCCGGTCCTTTCGCGAGATCGCCGAAAAGGCGTGGCGCATCCCCGACGAGCATCAGGCCAGTCGATACTATGTCATTGGGCATGGTCTGGGCATGGCAGGCGAGTTTCCCAACATTCCGCACCATACGCCGGGGGTGCCCTATCCGATCGATCAGGTGCTGCAGCCGAACATGGTGATCTGTCTGGAAAGTTACATCGGCTGGGAGCGCAGTCAGGAGGGCGTCAAGCTGGAAGACCAGTTCCTGATTACCGAAACCGGGGTTGAGCGCATGTCCACCTATCGGTTCGACGATCGGCTGCAAACCCGCATGGTTTGACGTTCGAAAAGTTGTAGACAAAAGTGTCCATTTCTGTAAGCTTCAATAAAACAAGGCGCTGAGGGCGCCTGTTGCAACGGGGGAGAGACGCGATGAACGGCTTTGGACGTGGACTGAATCGTCGGAACCTGCTGAAAGTCGCAGGCGCGGCGGGGTTGGTGACGGCGGCGGGGCTGCCCCTTCGCGCCCGCGCTGCCACGCGCGGCGGGCATCTGGTGATTGCGGCGCCGGGGGCATCGTCGGGCAATACGCTGGACCCGCGTGGCTATAATTCGCCCTATATGGCGATCCTCGGCGGCACCATTCATGCAACCCTTGTCGAGGTCGAGGGCCCGGCGGCCGAACTGCGCCCCGGTCTGGCGACCGGCTGGGAGCCTTCGGAGTCAGGGGCTGTCTGGACCTTTGATCTGGTGCAGGGCGCGACCTTCCACGATGGCTCGCCGGTGCGGGCGGCGGATGTGATTGCGTCGCTGCGCCTGCATGTCGCCGAGGGCTCGCGGTCGAACTCGCGCCCGATCGTCGGTGCGATTGCCGAGATGACCGCCGAGGGCGACCACCGGGTGATCTTTCGCCTGCGCAGTCCGAACTATTTCTTTCCGGCGATGCTGTCGAACTACAATCTGGGGATCATGCCCGAAGGCGCCGATCCGGCGGCGGGCATTGGTGCGGGGCCGTATCGCGTCACCCGCTTTGAACCCGGCCAGACGCTGGAGGCCGCGCGGCATGAGGGCTATTTCAAGTCCGACCGCGCCTGGGTCGATACGGTGGAACTGTTGGGGGTGAACGATCCGGCGGCGCGGGTCAGTGCGGTGCAATCGGGGCAGGCGCAGGTCGGCACGCTGATCGACGCGCGCACCGCGACGCTGTTGCAGGCGTTGCCGACGCTGACCATCCACAACCTGCCGGGCGGCGGGTATTACGGCTTCAACATGATGCTGGACAAGCCGCCGTTTGACAATCTGAAGCTGCGTCAGGCGCTGAAGGCGGCGATCAACCGCGAGGACATCCGCACCCGCGTGCTGAACGGCTTTGCTCAGGCTGGCAACGATCATCCGGTGCCGCCTTCGTCGCCCTATTACGACGCCGAGGGGCCGCAATGGGCCTATGACCCCGACCGCGCCGGGGCGTTGCTGCGCGAATCCGGGCATGACGGGGTCTTGACCCTGCAGACCTCGGAAGGCGTCAGCAGCGGCATCGACATGGCAACCCTGTTCGCCGAGCAGGCCGCCGCCGCCGGGTTCCAGATCACCGTGCAGCGCGAGCCCGCTGACGGCTATTGGGGCAACGTCTGGGCCAAGACGCCCTTCCACGGCACGCAATGGGGCGCCCGGCCGACCGAGGACATGATCCTGTCGCTGGCCTTTGGCTCGGGCTCGCCGGCCAATGACACGGCCTATGCCAACCCGATGTTCGACAGCGCCATCGCGGCGGCACGGGCCTCGGGCGACATGGCGGTGCGACGCCAGCACTATGCCGATGCGCAGCGGCTGCTGTCGGACGAGGGCGGCGCGATCATCCCGCTGTTCGTCAACGTCGTCGAGGCGGTGTCGACCGAGTTGGAGGGTTACATCGGCGGCACCTCGCCCACGTTCAAGGTCGCCGAGATGGTCTGGTTCGCCTGACCCATCCCCGATGTCGCGGTTTTCGCGCTATCTGATGGCCCGCATTGCGGCAAGCGTGCTGGCCATCGTCGCGGTGTCGATGATCGTCTTCATCGGCACCGCGTTGCTGCCTGGCGACGCGGCGCAGGCCATTCTGGGACAAGAGGCAACGCCGCAAGCGCTGGAAGAGTTGCGCAACCAACTGGGCCTGCACCTGCCCTTGTGGCAGCGTTACTTGGCCTGGGTCTTGGCGGCGTTGCAGGGCGATTTCGGGGTGTCGTTTTCCTCGGGGCGGCCGGTGATCGACCTGATCCTGCCGCGGCTGGCCAATTCGCTGATCCTTGCCGGGGCCGGTGCGGCGGTGACGGTTCCGCTGGCGGTCGGTCTGGGCATCCTGTCGGCGCTGTATCGTGACCGCTGGCCGGACCGGGCGATTGGCACCATCTCGATGCTGCTGCTGTCGCTGCCGACCTTTCTGACCGGCTATCTGCTCATCAAGATCTTTGCCGTCGAGCTGGGCTGGTTTCCCGCGCTGTCGATGGTTCGGCGCAGCACTGACCTGATGGGGTGGATTCGTGCCCTGACCTTGCCGGTGATCGCGCTGACCTTTGTCGCCTCGGCCCATACGATGCGGTTGACGCGCACGGCGATCGTGGCAATCCTGTCGTCCGATTATGTGATGATGGCGGAAATCAAGGGCCTGAGCCCGGCGCGGGTGATCCTGCGCCACGCCTTGCCCAATGCCCTGTCGCCGGTGATTTCCATTGCCATGCTGACCTTTGCCTACATGATTGTCGGCGTCGTGGTGATCGAGGTGGTGTTCAGCTATGCCGGTCTGGGCAAGCTGATCATCGATGCGGTCGGCTATCGCGATCTGCCGATGGTGGCGGCCTGCGGGGTGGTGTTCTCGGTGGTGTTTGTCTCGCTCAATCTGGCGGCGGATGTGTTGGCGATGCTGGCCAACCCAAGGCTGAGGCTGGCCGCATGACCCGCGCAACGCTGTCCGCGGTGCTGCTGGCCGTGCTGGTGCTGGTGGCGCTGACGGCGCCCTGGATCGCGCCGCATCCGCCGTCGTCGGTGGTCACCGGGGCCTTTGCCGACCCTTCGGCGCAGGCGTGGCTGGGCGGCGATTCCATTGGCCGTGATCTTTTCAGCCGCACGCTGTTCGGGCTGCGGCATACTTTGGGAATCGCGCTGGCGGTGACGGTCGGCGCCGCGCTGCTGGGGATCACGCTGGCGCTGGTGGCGGCGATCCGGCGCGGTTGGCTGGACATGGTGCTGGGTCGGCTGGTCGATACGCTGATGGCGGTGCCGCAGATCATCTTTGCGCTGATGGTGCTGGCCGTGCTGGGGGTGTCGCTGCCGACGCTGATCGGCACGATGATCGTGCTGGAAACGACCCTGTTCTTTCGCGTTCTGCGACCTGCCGCCGGGGATGTTGCGGCGATGGATTACCTTGAAGTCGCGCGGCTGCGTGGCGAGGGTCTGGCCTGGACCCTGCGCCGCGAGGTTCTGCCGGTGCTGATGCCGACGGTTCTGGCCGAAATCGGTATCCGCTTTGCCTTTGCCGCGCTGTTCATCTCGTCGCTCAGCTTTCTGGGGGCGGGCATCCAGCCGCCGGACGCCGATCTGGGGGGCCTCGTGCGCGAGAATGCGCTGGCGATCACCGTGGGCAAACTGGCGCCGCTGGTGCCTGCCTTTGTCATTGCGCTGATCGCCATAGCGGTGAACGGCGTGGTCGATGGCTTTGTGCGTCGCCACGCCATCCGGCCCGAGTTGCTGCCATGAGCGAGGTTCTGCACGTCGAGGGTTTGCGCATCGAGGCGCGCGGGGCGCCGATCCTCGACGGGATCGCGTTGAGCCTGCAAAAGGGCAAGGTGCTGGGGCTGATCGGCGAATCCGGCGCGGGCAAGTCGACGCTGGGACTGGCGGCAATCGGTTATCTGAAGGCCGGTTGTGCGGTGACGGCGGGAACGGTGCGGCTGCTGGGGCAGGATCTGGGGCAGCAGTCGCCCGAGGCGCTGCGGGCGCTGCGTCGGCAACGCATCTCGTATGTCGCACAGAGCGCAGCGGCGGCGTTCAACCCGTTTTGGCGGCTGGAGCGGCAGGTGACCGAACTCGCCGTGACCCCGGACCGCCGCGCCCTGGCCCGTGATCTCTTTGCGCGGCTGCATCTGCCCGAACCTGAGGTGTTTGGCCGACGGTATCCGCATCAGGTCTCGGGTGGGCAATTGCAGCGGGCGATGATCGCCATGGCGCTGGCCAACCGGCCCGAGTTGGTGGTGTTCGACGAGCCGACCACCGCGCTGGATGTCACGACACAGGTCGAGGTGCTGGCGCAGATCCGTCAGGTGGTGGCCGAGCAGGGCTGCGCTGCGCTTTATATCACGCATGACCTCGCGGTGGTGGCGCAGATGGCCGATGACATTCTGGTCCTGCGGCACGGGCGGATGGTCGAGCAGGGCGCGGTGCGGCAGATCGTCGAGGCGCCGCGCACCGAGTATGCGCGCGCGCTGGTGGCGCATCGCAGCGGCTCGGCCCCGCCTGAGGCGGCAGAGTCTGCGCCGCTGCTGGCCGCCGTGGGGCTGGAGCTGGGCTATGGCCGCAAGGTGATCGTGCAGGAGGTGTCGCTGGCGGTGCCGCGCGGGCAGGTGCTGGCCATTGTCGGGGAATCGGGCAGCGGCAAGACAACCGTGGCGCGCGCGCTGGCCGGGCTGATTGCGCCGCGCACCGGGTCGGTTCGGCTAGAGGGGCGCGCGTTGGCGCCGCTGGTTGAAGGGCGCAGCGCTGAAGATCGCCGTCGCCTGCAATTCATCCATCAACTGCCCGATGTGGCGCTGAACCCGCGCCACCCGCTGCGCGAGATCATCGGGCGGCCGCTGACCCTGTTCCACGGTCTGAGCGGCGCCGCGTTTCAGACCCGGCTGGCGGCGCTGATGGCGGATGTCGAATTGCCCGTCGCGCTGCTGGACCGGGTTCCCGGTGCGCTGTCGGGCGGGCAAAAGCAGCGGGTCTGCATCGCCCGCGCGCTGGCCGCCGAGCCCGACCTGCTGATCTGCGACGAGATCACCTCGGCCTTGGACCCGCTGGTCGAGGACGGCATTCTGGCCCTGCTGCAACGGCTGATGCAGAGCCGCAGTCTGGGCATCGTGTTCATCACGCACAATCTGGGCCTGACGCGGCGCTTTGCCCACCGGGTTGCAGTGATGGAGCGGGGCCGCATCGTCGAGGAGGGGGCCACCGGCACCGTGTTCGAGGCCCCGGCGCAACCCTATACGCGGCGCTTGCTGGCGGCGGCGCCGCAGATGCGGGCCGGATGGCTGACCGAGGCCATTGGCAGTTTGCGCCCCGAGTGAGGGGCAAAGCGGGAATAATTGTGTGGACACATATGAACATTACCCCTAGCCTGATGTTTGTAAACGCCTGATCCGCACGGGATGCGCCGCACATGCTGGAAACCCTGACCCCGGTTGCCGACGATCCGATCCTCGCCCTTGCCGCCGAGGCGCGCGCGGATGTGCGGCCCGGCAAGGTTGATCTGGGGGTGGGTGTCTGGCGGGATGCCCAAGGCCGCACGCCGGTCATGGCGGCGATACGCACCGCCGAGGCGCAGTTGCTGGCGACGCAGGACAGCAAATCCTATCTCGGCATGGCGGGTGACGCGGGCTTTGTGCAGGCGCTGGCCGATCTGGTGCTGGTCAAGACGGTGGATGCTGACCGCTTGCGCGGCCTGCAGACGCCGGGCGGTGCCGGTGCCCTGCGGCTGCTGTGCGAGGTGACGCGGGTCGCCAACCCCGGCGCGACGGTTTGGGTGCCCGATCCGACATGGCCCGTGCATGGGCCGATCGCGCTGGCCTCGGGGCTGGCGGTGGCGCGCTATCCGGTCCCCGATCTGCGCACCGGGGCGGCTGCGATGCTGTCCGCGCTGCAGGTCGCGCGGCGCGGCGATGTGGTCATCGTGCACGCCAGTTGCCAGAATCCGACCGGCATCGACCCCTCACCGGCCGAGTGGGCCGCCTTTGCCGATCTGGCCGAGGCGCGTGGTCTGATCCCGCTGGTCGATCTGGCCTATGCCGGGTTCGGCGACGGGATCACGGGCGACACCGCCGCCTTGCGCATGCTGGCCGCCCGGCTGCCCGAGGTTCTGCTGGCGGTGAGTTGTTCGAAGAGTTTCGGCCTCTACCGCGAGCGCGTCGGCGCGGCCTATGTCCTGGCCCGCTCGGCCGCGCAGGCGGTGTCGGCGGCAGGGGTCATGGCCGGGATCGTGCGCTGCCTGTGGTCGATGCCGCCCGATCATGGCGCGGCCTGTGTCCGGCTGGTGCTGCACGACCCCGTGCTGCGCCGCGAGTGGGAGACCGAGCTGGAGGCAATGCGCCGCCGCCTGCGCGCCCTGCGCGCCGCCTTTTCGCACGCGCTGTCGCGCGAAACCGGGCGCGACTGGTCGGCCCTGGCGCATCAGCGCGGCATGTTCAGCCGACTGCCGCTGAGTGTCGAGTCGGTCAATGCCCTGCGACATAACCATGCGATCTATCTGATAACCGACGGGCGAATGAACTTTGCCGGCCTGCCCGAAGACCGTATCGATTCCATTGCCGCAGCCATCGGCCGCGCCCTGACCTGAGGACATTCCATGACCATCATCGACGTCCACACGCATATGTATTCGAACGAGTGGGTGCGCCTGCTCAAGGATCGCGCCGCGCCGCTCTATACGATGCGCAACGAGGCGCATGGGCCGACCATCTTTGACGGCGACGCGGTGGTCGCCATCGCCCGACCCGAGCATCTGGACTATGAGCTGCGCATCAAGGCGATGGACCGCTATGGCATCGACATGGCGGTCGTTTCGTTGACCTGCCCGAACGTGTATTGGGGCGGGCGCGACGTCAGTCTGCTGGCGGCGCAGTTGGTCAATGACGAGATGGCCGCCGCTCAGACCACCTGGCCGGACCGTATCCGCTGGTTCACCTCGCTGCCGTGGGAATATCCCGATCTGGCCGTGGCAGAGCTGGAGCGCAGCCACAAGGCCGGGGCCTCGGGCGTCATGGTGCTGGCCAACATCGCCGGGAAATCGCTGACCGATCCGATGTTCACGCCGATCTGGGACAAGATCGACGCGCTGGCGCTGCCGGTGCTGGTGCATCCGACGACGCCGCCCGGCGCGCGGGCGATGGATCTGGGCAGCTATGACCTGAGCTGGAACACCGGCTTTGCCTTTGACACCACGTTGGCGGTGGGGCGGTTGATTCTGGACGGGTTCCTTGACCGCTATCAAAAGCTGCGCATCATCGCCTCGCATGGCGGCGCGGCGCTGCCCTGGCTGATCGGGCGCTTTGACCGCGGCTGGGAGATCGCCACGCTGGACGACCAGAAGGCGCTGGAGAAGCCCTCGACCTATCTGTCGCGCATCGCCTATGATTCGATCACCTATTCGCACGAGGCGCTGAAGTATCTGATCGACATCGCCGGGATCGATCAGGTGATGTTCGGCACCGATTTCCCGCATATCGTCGGCGATTTCGACGGCAAGCTGGCCGGGGTCGAGCGTCTGGCCGAGCCGAACCGCGACGCCGTGCGCCATCGCAACGCCCGCCGCATCTTTGGTCTGTGAGCGAGGGAACCGTCATGCTGATCCCGGTTGACCGCGTTGAAATCCAGCTTGTCATCGACAACATCATCGACGGTTTCCTCACCGACAGCCCCGAGGTTCGCCGCCCGCGCTGGAACAGCCGCGCGCCCTGGGGGGCGCGGCCCAACCTGATCGCCGAGCACGGGTTCTGCGCGCTGGTCCGCGTCTGGCGGGGCGAGGAGACGGCGACCATCCTGTTCGATGCCGGCGTGACCACCTTTGCCGCCTTGCAGAACATGGAGTTTCTGGGCATCGACCCGGCCGAGATCGAGGTCATTGCGCTCAGCCACGGCCATGTCGATCACACGCAGGGCCTGCCCGCGATTCTGGAGCGGCGCGGCGGGGCGCCGGTCGATCTGCACCTGCATCCGGATGCGCTGCTGGATCGGCGGCTGGTGATGCCCGACGGCACGATCTTTGTGACCCCGCCGCCGGATCGCGAGGTGCTGGAGGGTCTGGGCGCGCGTCTGGTCGAAAGCCGCGGCCCCACCGTGCTGGCCGATGGCATGGTGCTGCTGACTGGCGAAATCCCGAGGGTGACGCCGTTCGAGCGCGGCCTGCCGGTGCATCAGTCGCGCATCAATGGCGAGTGGACGCCCGACCCGCAGGTGCTCGACGATCAGGCGCTGGTGGTCAATGTGCGCGGCAAGGGGCTGGTGGTGGTCACCGGCTGCGGCCATGCCGGGGCGATCAACACCTTGCTGCACGCGCAGACGCTGGCGGGCGAGTCGCGCATCCACGGCTATCTTGGCGGCTTTCACCTGACCGGCGCGCTGTTCGAGCCGATCATCCCCGACACCATCGAGGCGCTGAAGACCTTTGCGCCCAAGCGGCTGATGCCCTGCCATTGCACCGGCTGGAAGGCGACGCACCAGATCGCCGACGCCATGCCCGAGTCCTTTGTCATCGCCTCGGTCGGCTCGGCGCTGGTGATCGAGGCCGAGCTGCCGGTTTGACCGGTCGCGCGGGGCAGGGGGGCGTCGGTCATCGCCGGAACCCCGCGGTTTGACCATCAAAGCCCCGGCGCCGGTTTTTTCTGGCTTGCCCGATGCGGCGAGTCATGCCAACTGGGTTCATGGACCAGCCCAACCCCAGCCCCGCCCTGCGCGGGAACGTCAAGGTGTTGCGCGACGACTGGCTCGTCGCGGCGATCCGTTTTCTTGTCACGCAAGGCATCGAGAATGTCCGGATCCTGACCCTTGCGCAGGAACTGGGGGTCTCGCGCTCGAGCTTCTATTGGTATTTCCGCGACCGCGAGGATCTGCTGGACGCCCTGCTGGACCATTGGCGCCAGACCAATACGCAGGCGATTCTGGTGCAGGCGGCCAAGCCCGCGTCCAGCGTTGCGCAGGCCGTGACCAATGTCTTTGACTGCTGGCGCAACATCCGGCTGTTCGATCCGCAACTGGATTTTGCGGTGCGCGAATGGGGCCGCCGGTCGGACAGCGCCCGTGCGGCGGTGATGCGCGCCGATGCCGAGCGCATTGCGGCCCTGACGGAGATGTTTGCCCGGTTCGACATCCCGGCCAAGCAAGCCATCGTGCGCGCGCGGACCCTCTATTTCAGTCAGATCGGCTATTATGTCCTGCAGGTTTCCGAGCCGCAGTCAGCCCGTGACGACCTGTTGTCGGAATATGTCTTTGTCCACGCGGGCGAGTGGCCGACCGCTGCCGAAATCACCGATTTCCTGACGCGCCAACCGTCCTGATCCGCCTGCCCGCGGCGCGCTGACTGCCGCGCCGGGAAAAGGCGCAAGTATTAATAGACATATGTGTCCAAGATGCTAGTCTCAGCGTCACCCGCGAGTCGCACCCGCCATTCGCCGTGACAGGGAGGACAGCATGAGCAGACCAATCCGGCCACGACTGACGCATATGGGCCTCTATGTGCATGACCTGCCGATGATGCTGTCCTTTTACACATCGGTCCTCGGGCTGATCATCACCGACCGTGGCCACGGCAAGGCCATGCCGGTCGAACTGGTGTTCCTGTCGAACGAATCCGACAAGCATCATCAGGTGGTGCTGGCCTCGGGGCGGCCTGCCGACGCGGCGTTTTCCACCATCAACCAGTTGTCCTTTACCATCGACAGCCTTGACGAGTTGCGCGTTATCAAGGCGCGGGCCGAGGCGGCGGGCGCCAGCGCCATGCGTGCGCTGAACCACGGCAACGCCTGGTCGATCTATTTCAAGGACCCCGAGGGCAATACGATCGAGGTCTATCTGGACAGTCCGTTCTATGTGCCGCAGCCGCATGGCGATCCGCTGGACCTGAGCCAGAGCGACGCCGACATTCTGGCGCAGACCCAGGCCGTCTGCCGCGCCGATCCCGGTTTCCTGCCGCGCGCCGACTGGGAACGCGCCATGGCCCAGCGGCTGGGGACAGCGCAATGACCGCGCCCCGCATCCGCAAGACCTTGTTGGCTGTCGAGACCATTCACCACGAGGGCGGACCGCCCCCTGCGACGCCGTTGCGGGTGGGCAGTATCGTCTCGGTGGTCGCCAACCCCTTTGCCGGGCGCTATGAGCCCGACCTCATGCCCTTCATGGCCGCGCTGAAGCCGATGGCGCGCCAGATGGCGGCGCGGTTGATCGAGGCGCTGGGCGGCGCCGCGCAGATCGAGGCCTATGGCAAGGGCGCCATCGTCGGCGCCGCCGGCGAGATCGAGCACGGCGCGGTCTGGCACGAGGCCGGCGGCTGGGCCATGCGCGAGGCGTTGGGCGGCACCAAGGCCATCGTGCCGGCGTCAAAGGCTGTGGGCGCGTTGGGCCTGCGGTTGATGGTGCCGCTGGGCCATATCAACGCGGCCTATGTGCGCAGCCATTTCGCCAGCACCGACATCGGCCTGCACGACGCGCCGCGCGCCGACGAGATCCTCTTTGGGCTGGTGATGGCGACCGGGGGCCGGGTGCATCACCGGCTGGGCGGATTGTCGGTTGACCAGATCAAGGGCGAAGACGGCCAACGCTGAACCGCAAACCAAAGGGAATGTCATGAAACTTGTCAGTTATCGCCATGACGGGCAGGACCGCTATGGCGCGGTCAAGGGCGAGGGAATTGTTGATCTGTGGGCACGGCTGCGGGCCGGGACCCACGGGCAGCGCCCCTATCCGACGCTGGCCAGCCTGCTGGCCGACGGGCTGGACCACGCGCGCCAGATCGTCGCCAGCGCCGAGCCGGACGTCGCCCTTGCTGCCGTCGAGTTGCTGCCGGTGATCCCCAACCCCGACAAGATCCTGCTGGCCGCGGTCAATTACGAAGACCACATGAAAGAGGCCAATCGCGGCCACACCGAAAACCCGGTGCTGTTCTTGCGCACGGCTGCTTCGCAGGTCGGGCATCTGCAACCGATCATCCGGCCCTACCTGTCCGAGCGGCTGGATTACGAGGGCGAGTTGGCGCTGGTCATCGGCAAGGGCGGGCGGCACATTCCGGTCGAGTCCGCGATGGCGCATGTCGCGGGGTTCTCGTGTTACAACGATGCCAGCGTGCGCGACTGGCAGCGCCACACCAGCCAGTTCACCGCGGGCAAGAATTTCTGGCGCACCGGGGCGTTTGGTCCGTGGCTGATCACGACGGACGAGGTGCCCGATCCGTTCAATCTGGATCTGGTGACGCGGCTGAACGGGGTCGAACTGCAGCGCACCAACACGCGGCTGCTGGTGCATTCGATGCAGCGGCTGATCTCCTATGCCTCGGATTTCACCCCGTTGGTGCCCGGCGACGTGATCGTCACCGGCACCTGTGGCGGGGTGGGGTTCCTGCGTGAGCCGCCGATCTTCCTGAAGCCGGGTGACACGGTCGAGGTCGAGATTCAGGACATCGGCACGCTGGTCAATTCGGTCGCAGACGAACCCCGCGCGCAGGAGGTCTGAGCGATGACCGGCGTGGGCTTTGCCGGGCTGGGCCGAATGGGGCAGGCGATGGCGCCGCGGCTGGTGGCGGCGGGGTTCGATCTGGCCGTCTGGAACCGCTCGCCGGGGGTGGCCATCGAAGGGGCCAGTCCGGTTCATTCCCCCGCTGATCTGTGGCAGGGCGCCGGGGTCGTGCTGTGCATGCTGCGCGACGCCGGGGCGACGGCGCAGGTGATCGACGCGCTGGGGCAACGGCCCGGCGGGTTGGTCTGCGACATGGCCACCCATGCGCCCGCTGACGCGCTGGCGCTGGCTGAACGGGCGCGGTCGCTTGGCCTGCGTTATGCCGAGGCGCCGGTTGGCGGCACGGTGGCCCCCGCCCGCGCCGGGCAGCTCATCATCTTTGCCGCCGGGGATGACGCCGATCTTGATGAACTGGCGCCGCTGCTGGCGCCGTTGGCGCGCGTGGTGCACGGCATGGGGCCGGTGGGTGCCGGGGCGCGGATGAAGATGGCGATGAACCTCTTGCTGACGGTCTGGTGGCAGGGCCTGTCCGAGGCGCTGGCGCTGGCCGAGGCTGGGGGACTCGACCGTGCGCAGGTGCTCGATGTGCTGGCCGACAGCCCCGCCGCGACGCCTGCATTGGCGGTCAAACGGGCGATCCTGCTGGGCCAGCCTGCGCCGGTGGGGTTTGACCTGGCAGGTGTGCTGAAGGACATGCGCGCCGTCGCGCGCACGTTGGCCGATGGCGGTTTGTCCGCGCCTGCGGCGGCGGGCACCTTCGAGGCCGTCGCCGCGGCCGTCGCTGCCGGTTTCGGCGCGCAGGACGTGGCCGATCTGGCGCGCTTTCGCCGTCTGGCGGGGGGTCTGAATGGCTGATCTGCCGCATGAGGTCGAGGTTCTGGTGGTCGGTGGCGGGCCCACGGGCCTGTTCGCCGCCAATCTGCTGGCGCTTTATGGCATCGACGTGCTGCTGATCGAGCGCAATCCGACCACCGTGCAGGAACCGCGCGCGGTGATTCTGGACGACGAGGCCTCGCGCCTGCTGGCGACGCTGGGGGCCGAGGCGGCGATGGAGCCGCATGGATTCGGTCCGGTCGGGGTCTATTATTACTCGACCATGGGGTTCACCATCCTGCGGGTCGAGGGGTTCACCACGCCCAATGGTTTCCCCAATCGCACGACGATCTGGCAGCCAAAGCTGGAGGAGATCCTCGCCGACACGCTGCGCAGCCGGGCGCCGGGGCGGCTGGTCCATGGCACCCGGCTGGCCGGGTTCACGCAAGACGACAGCGGGGTGAGTTGCGAGCTGGAGACGCCGACAGGCCCTCACCGGCTGCGCGCCAAGTATCTGCTGGCCGCCGACGGTGCGCGCAGTCTGGTCCGCGCCGCCCTGCCGGTCAGCTTTGGCGGCACCACGGCAGACGAGCAGCCGCATGTCGTCGTCGATGTCGCCGACGACCCGGACGGCCATTTGCCGCACACGAAATTCTACTGCGACCCGCGCCGCCCCTGCACCTGCGTGCCGCTGCCCTATGGGATGCGGCGGTTCGAGTTCTTTCTGTTCCCGCACGAAGACCCGCAGGCCATGCTGGAGCCCGAGAATCTGGCGCGGCTGTTTGCGCCCTACCGCGACTGGGCCAAGGTCAAGGTGGTGCGCAAGGCGGTCTATGTGTTCCACGCCCGGCTGGCCTCGGCGCTGGGGCATGGGCGGGTGTTTCTGGCCGGGGACGCGGCGCATCTGATGCCGCCCTTTGGCGCGCAGGGGCTGAACTCGGGCGCGCGGGATGCCAATTCGCTGGCCTGGAAACTGGCCGGGGTCTTGCGCGGCACGCTGCCGGCAACCGCGCTCGATGCCTATGATCCCGAGCGACGCGCGCATCTGGCGGCGATCATCCGCTATTCGGTGGGCATGGGGCGGCTTTCGAATGTGACCTCGCGGGTGCTGGCCCTGGTGCGCGATCTGGCGCTGGGGGCGGCGCTGCTGATCCCGCCGGTGCGGCGCTACTTTCAGCAGATGCGCCACATGCCACGCCCCGATGTGCGTGCCGGGCTGGTGGCGGGCAGCGCGCACCGGGCCGAGGGGCGCCCGGTGCCGCGCCTGCGGCTGCGCGATGCGCAAGGGACCGAACACTGGCTGGATGATCTGGCGGGGCCGGGCTTTGCCCTGCTGCGCTTTGGCGCCGAGGTTCCGCCCGCCGTGCTGGCGCGGCTGCGGGACCGCTGGCCAGACCTGCCGGTTCTGGACATCGGCGGCGCGATGCGCCCTGTCGATCCGGCCGCCGTCGCCGGGCTGGCCGCGACCCTCGTGCTGATGCGGCCAGACCGTTACAGCGCCATCGTGGCGCCAGCCGAGGGGTTCGCGCAGGCCCTGACCTGCCTTGAACGGCGCCTCGACGATTGCCGGGAGCCGCCGTGCAGCCCTGTTCTCCTTCCTCGAAAAACTGGAGCCTGAGCATGAAACGCACTTACCGCGCAGTGGTTATCGGGGGCGGCGTCGTTGGGGCCTCGGTCCTCTATCACCTGGCGCGCGAGGGCTGGAGCGATGTCGCGCTGATCGAGCGGGCCGAGTTGACGGCGGGGTCCACATGGCACGCAGCGGCGGGCTTTCATGCGTTGAACGGCGATCCGAATGTCGCGGCCCTGCAGCAATACACCATTGGCCTCTATCCGCAGATCGAGGCCGAGAGCGGCATCTCCTGCGGGTTGCACATGACGGGGGGCGTCAATGTCGCCGCTGATCCGGCCCGCTGGGAGGCGTTGCGCGGCGCCTGCGCCACCTTCCACGCCATCGGCATCGACACCGCCCGGCTGATGGACCGTGCGCAGATCGAGGCGCTGACCAAGGGCATCATTCGCACCGATGACCTGCTGGGTGGGCTTTATGACCCGACCGAGGGGTATCTGGACCCCAACGGCACCACCCATGCCTATGCCAGGGCCGCGCAGAACCGCGGCGCCGATGTGATCCTGCGCAACCGGGTGATTGATCTGATCCCCTGCGCCGATGGCTGGGATGTGGTGACCGAGCAGGGCACCATCCGGGCCGAGCATGTGGTGAACGCCGCGGGGCTCTGGGCGAAACGGGTGGGGCGGATGGCCGGGGTCGATCTGCCGGTGACGCCGATGCAGCACCATTATTTCATCACCGAGCGGGTCGATGATCTGGCGGTCTTTGACCCGGAAATGCCGATCATCGTCGATCTCGACGGTTTTACCTATACGCGGCAGGAGCGCGACGGGCTGCTGATGGGCCTTTACGAGCGCGACCCGCGGCATTGGCAGCCCGAGGGCGCGCCGTGGGATTACGGCATGGAGCTGATCGCCCCGGATGTGGACCGCATCATGCCCGAACTGGCCAAGGGGATGGAGCGGTTTCCGGCGCTGTCGCGGGTCGGTATTCGCCGCTGGATCAACGGCGCCTTTACCTTTGCGCCCGATGGCAACCCGCTGATCGGCCCCATCGGCCCGCGCGGGCATTGGGTGGCCTGCGGGGTGATGGCCGGGTTCAGTCAGGGCGGCGGTGTCGGCAAGTCGCTGGCGGAGTGGATGGTGCACGGCGCCCCGGCGCAGGACGTCTCGGGGATGGATGTGGCGCGCTTTGGCCCGCAGCATTCCAACCGCGCCTATATCCGCGACACCACGCGGCAATTTTATGAGCGCCGCTTCGTGATGACCTTTCCCAATGAGCAACTGCCCGCCGGGCGGCCGCTGCGTCAGCCCGGCGCCCATGCCGACATGAGCGCGGCAGGCGCGCGCTGGGGCCAGAGCTGGGGGATGGAGCTGCCGCTCTATTTCGCGCCCGAGGGGTTTGTCGAGCCGGGCACCCTGCGGCGCAGTGCGGCCTTTCCGATCGTCGCTGCCGAATGCGCGGCCGTGCGCGATGCGGCGGGGCTTCTGGATACCTCGGGCTTTGCCCGCTGGGAGGTGACCGGGCCGGGCGCCGAGGCCTGGCTGGACCGGCTGCTGGCCTGCCGTTTGCCGGGGCCGGGGCGGGTGCGGCTGGCGCCGATGCTGGCGGCGGATGGCCGGTTGATGGGCGACATGACCGTGCTGAACTGGGGGCAGGGGCGCTGGTGGCTGATGGGCAGCTATCGGCTGCGCGCCGTGCATGGCCGCTGGTTCGCCGGGCATCCCGGCGAGGGCGTGGTGCTGCGCGACCTGTCGGACGCGGTGGCCGGCTTTTCGGTGCAGGGGCCACAGGCGCGCGCCATTCTGGAACGGCTGGCGGGCGAGGATCTGGGCGATCTGCGCATGATGCAGGCGCGGCCGCTCGATCTGGGGCTGCACCGCTGCGATGTGGCGCGGCTGTCGCTGTCGGGGGAGCTGGCCTATGAAATCAACTGCCTGACCGGCGAACACGCGGCGCTGCGCCACGCGCTGCTGGCGGCAGGCGCCGATCTGGGCCTGCGCGAGATCGGCTGGAACGCGCTGTTCTCGCTCAGGCTGGAGAAATCCATCGGCATCTGGGGCGCCGAGTTTACCCAAGGCTATACCCCGGCGATGACCGGGCTGGACCGCTGGTGCGACCCGGACAAGGACTTTATCGGCGCCGAGGCGATGCGCGCTGCAGCGCCGCCCGCGCGGCGGCTGGTGACGCTGGCGATCGAGGCCGCCGACGCCGATTGTGTCGGGTTCGAACCGCTTCGGCGGGATGGCCGGATGGTCGGCATGACCACCTCGGGCGCATGGGGGCACCGCTGCGGCCAGAGTCTGGCGATGGCACTGGTCGACAGCACCCTTGCCAAAGCAGGGCAGGTTCTGGACGTTCAGGTCATGGGCGATGCCCGCATCGCCCGTGTCATTCCCGCCTCGCCCTGGGACCCCTCGGGCCAGCGCGCCCGCAGCTGAAGGAGCCGGACATGGACCCCACCCGCCGTCGTCGCAGCACCGGGCCGCGTGCCAGTGCCCGTCAGCCCGAGTATCACAGCCTGCGGCACCCGTTTGCGCCGCAGCCGGTGTTCTCGGACGACAGGGTTGCCGCGCTGCATGAGGCGGCGCTGGGCGTGCTGGAGACCCACGGCATCAAGGTCCTGCTGCCCGAAGCGGTGGCGGTTTTCCGCGCCGCTGGTGCGTGGGTCGAGGGCGACATGGTGCGCATCGGCCGCGAGATCGTCACGGCGGCGCTGGCCATGGCGCCGCGCTCGATCGCGTGTCGTGCCGCAACACGGGCGCGCGATCTGGTGCTGGAACCCGGCGCCTTGACCTTTGTGCCGGGGTGCGGAGCGCCCAATGTCAGCGATGCGCGGCGCGGGCGCAGGCCCGGCACGCAGGCCGATTACGAGGAGCTGTTGAAACTGGTGCAGGGCTTTGAGGCGCTGCAAATCCTCGGGCCCTTTGTCGAATCGCAGGATGTGCCGCCGCCGCTGCGTCACCTCGCGGTCACCCGCGCACAACTGGAATTGTCCGACAAGTTCCCCTTCGTCTTTGCCCGTGGCACCCGGCAGCTGGAGGACGCGCTGACGATGATTGCCCTCGCGAGGGGGCTGGACGAGGACGCGGTGCGCGCCCGGGTTCACAGCTACACCGTCATCAATTCGAACTCGCCGCGCCAGCTGGATATCCCGATGTCGCAGGGCATCCTCGATTTCGCCCGCGCTGGGCAGGTCAGCGTCATCACGCCGTTTTGCCTGATGGGGGCGATGGCGCCGATCACCGTGGCCGGGGCGCTGGTCTTGCAACACGCCGAGGCGCTGGCGGGCATCACGCTGGCGCAACTGGCGCGGGCCGGTGCGCCGGTGCTGTATGGCAGTTTCTCGTCCAACGTCGACATGAAATCCGGCGCGCCCGCCTTTGGCACGCCTGCGCATATTCAGGCGACGCTGGGCGCCGGGCAACTGGCGCGGCACGTCGGGCTGCCCTGGCGGTCCGGGGCGGGCTCGGCGGGCAACGCGCCCGACGCGCAGGGCGCGCAGGAGAATGCGATGGGCCTATGGGCCTCGCTGATGGCGGGTTCGACAATGGTGGTGCATGCGGCCGGCTGGATGGAGGGCGGGCTGACCTTTGGCTATGAAAAGCTGATCGTCGACATGGAAGCCGTGCAAACGCTGGCCGAACTGTGCAGCCCGCCTGCGGGCGACGAGGCGGCGCTGGCGCTGGATGCGATTGCCGAGGTGCCACCGGGCGGGCACTTCTTTGCCACGCAGCACACGATGGCGCGCTATGAGACCGCGTTTTACGAGCCTCTGGTGACCGATCTGCGCAACCACGGCCAATGGACCGAGGCCGGCGCCCCGCTGACGCCAGAGCGCGCGCTGGCGGTCTGGGAGGCCCGGCTGGCCGCCTATACCCCACCGCCAGCCTGCGACGGCGTGGCCGAGACCCTCGCCCCGTTCCTCGAACGCCGCACCACCGAAGGCGGCGCCGTGCCGATAAGCTGACCTTTCAACCCTGTCCCGCCTTGCCCACAGGATACACAATGGCCCGCCGCTATTCGGCCCTCGCCCTGGTGCGCGAAGGGATCACTGGACACAAAGGCTGGGTCCGCGCCTGGGAAGCCCCGGAACCGCGCCGCCGCTATGACGTGCTGGTGATCGGCGGCGGCGGGCATGGTCTGGCCACCGCCTATTACCTCGCCCGCACTCACGGCATCACCAATGTCGCGGTGATCGAGCGCGGCTGGCTGGGCGGCGGCAATACCGGGCGCAACACCACGGCGATCCGTTCGAACTATTTCTATCCCGAAAGTGCCGCGCTCTATGACCTTGGGCTGCGGCTGTACGAGGGTTTGTCGCGCGAGTTGAACTATAACCTGATGGTGTCGCAGCGCGGCAACCTGCAACTGGCGCACAGCCTGCATGACGTGGACATGGGCGCGCGGCTGGTCAACGCGATGCAGATCAACGGCATCGACGCGCGCTGGCTGGGCCCGGAAGAGGTGCACAGCCTTGTGCCGATCCTGAACCGGGGACCGGCTGCGCGCTACCGCGTGCATGGCGGCATCTTTCAGCCGCGCGGCGCCACTGCCCGCCATGATGCGGTGGCCTGGGGCTATGCGAGGGCGGCCAGTCGGCTGGGGGTGCATATCCTGCAAGGCTGCGCGGTGCAGGACATCCTGATCGAAGGTGGCCGCTGCGTCGGCGTGCGCACCCCGTTGGGCGAGATCCGCGCCGAGCGTGTCGGCATGGCGGTAGCCGGGGCCTCGCCCGCGCTAGCGGCGATGGCCGGGTTCCGGTTGCCGATCAGCAGCTATACCCTGCAGGCCTGCGTCTCCGAGCCGGTCAAGCCGGTGCTGAACACCACGCTGATCTCGCCGCCGCTGGGCACCTATGTCAGCCAGTCGGGCAAGGGCGAGATCGTCATCGGCGGGGCGCTCGACCGGATGCCGTCGTATGCGCAGCGCGGCAATCTGCCGGTGTTGTCGCAGGTGCTGTCGGGGCTGCTGGAGATGTTCCCCGATTTTCGCCAGCTCCGCCTGATGCGGCAATGGGGCGGCACCGTCGATGTGACGCCCGACAGTTCGCCCATCCTGGGGCCCAGCCCCTTGCCCGGCCTGTTCCTGAACTGCGGCTGGGGCACCGGCGGCTTCAAGGCGATCCCGGCGGGCGGCACCTTGCTGGCGCATCTGCTGGCGCATGGCAGCCACCATCCGATCAGCCGCCCCTTCGATCTGGACCGCTTTACCACCGGTCGCCTGATCGACGAGGGGGCGGCGGCGGGCATTGCCCATTAGGAGAGCGAGATGCAGAGTTTCCCCTGTCCCTTTTGTGGCCCCCGCCCGGAGACCGAGTTCCGCCATGACGGCGAGGCCGGCAAGCTGCGCCCCGCGTTGAGCTGCACGGACACGGAATGGTCGCTGTATCTGCGCGCGCGCACCGCCGCGCGTGGGCCGTCGCGCGAAATCTGGACGCATTTGCCCTGTATGGAGACCTTTGTGCTGCAGCGCGACACGCTGAGCCACCGGGTCGGTGAGGTGGCGCCGTGAGCGGCCAACGTATCCCCGGCGGAACCGAGATCGACCGCAGCCGGGCACTCCACTTTGACTTTGACGGCCAGCGGATCGCGGGGTTTGCGGGGGACACCATCGCCTCGGCGTTGATCGCCGCCGGGGTGTCGGTGGTTGGCCGCAGCTTCAAGTATCACCGCCCGCGCGGGATCTGGGGTTGGGGGCCAGAGGAACCCAACGCCATCGTCGATGTGACCGGCGACAGCCACCGGCCGAATTGCCGCGCCACGCTCGAACCCGCGCGCGACGGCCTGACGGTGCGCAGCGTCAACGGCTGGCCCGATGCGGCGCGCGACCGGCTGGCGGTGATCGACCGCTTCGCCCGGTTCCTGCCCGCGGGATTTTACTACAAGACCTTTCTCTGGCCCAACTGGCGCCTGTTCGAGCCCGGCATCCGGGCCATGGCCGGGCTGGGCCGGGTTCGACTGGGCAGCGCCGGTTTTGCCGCGCAGGCGCCCGAGGACGCGCGCTGCGATCTGCTGGTGGTCGGCGCCGGGCCTGCCGGGGTGCTGGCGGCCCTGAGTGCCGCCGAGGCCGGGCGCGATGTGGTGCTGGTCGAACAGGCGCCCCACGCCGGGGGCAGCCTGCGGCTGCGGCAGGCGCAGATCGACGGGATGGACGGCGCGGAGTGGCTGCGCGCCGCGCTGGCCCGTCTGGCGGCGGCGGGGGCGCGCGTCTGGCTGCGGACCTGTGCCTTTGGCGTCTATGACCACGGGCTTGTCGGCCTGGCCCAGGGGGTTGGTGACGGCGCGCGGCTGGTGCGGTTGCGGCCAAGGCAGACGATCCTTGCCACCGGAGCGATCGAACGCGGCCTGCCCTTTGCCAACAACGACCGCCCCGGGGTGATGTCGGCCGAGGCGGCGCTGGCCTATCTGCGCC
Organism: uncultured Paracoccaceae bacterium; assembly: GCA_937907485.1. GTDB lineage: Bacteria > Pseudomonadota > Alphaproteobacteria > Rhodobacterales > Rhodobacteraceae > Pararhodobacter. The sequence continues at coordinate 26,503 of CALESR010000015.1, forward strand.
TGCAGGGCGCGCTGGTTGGGCGGCGGGTGGCGGTGGCGCTGGCCTCGGACGCCGGGCTGGAACCGGCGCAGGCGCTGGCCGCCGCCGGGGCCGAGGTGACGCTGATCGACGCGCGCGGCGCTGCGGGGCAGGACGCGCTGCCCTGCCTGTCCGGGCGGATTGCCGCGGTGCAGGGGCGCGACCGGGTCCGCGGGGTGACTCTGGACAGTG
>CALESR010000016.1 GCA_937907485.1 uncultured Paracoccaceae bacterium
CAAATGGTAATGGTGCTGGGGCTGGGCGGCGAATTCGGCCAGATGCATGCGGCCGATGGCCAGCAGCACGCGGCGCGGCGGACCGGCAAGGGCGGTGACGGCGGCGGGGATGTCAGGGACGCGTTGCCAGCGGTCGCCGGGCTGGGGTTCCCACGCCGTGCGGGTCAGGGCCAGCAGCGGCGTGCCGGTGGCGGCGCAGGCCTGAACCGCGTTGGTGCTCATCTGCGCGGCAAAGGGGTGGGTGGCGTCGATGACATGGGTGATCTGCTGGTCGCGCAGGTATTCGATCAGGCCCGGCACGCCACCAAAGCCACCGATGCGGGTGGGGATCGGCTGGGGCTTGGGCCTCTCCACCCGGCCCATATAGGACAGGGTGGCGGGGATCTGCGCAGTGGCGAGGGCCTGGGCCAGCGCCGATGCCTCGGTCGTGCCGCCAAGAACGAGGATGTTGGGCATGGCTGAGGATCCCTGGCTGGTGATTGTCGGTGTCGGCGAGGATGGCCATGGCGGGCTGCCGGATGCAAGCCGCGATGCGCTGGCGCGGGCCGAGGTGGTGATGGGTCCGGCGCGGCATCTGGCGCTGGTGCCGGGGGGGGCTGAGCGGGTGGAATGGCCCGTGCCCTTTGCCGAGGGCATCCCGCTGTTGCTGGCGATGCGCGGGCGGCGGGTGGTTGTGCTGGCTTCGGGCGATCCCTTCTGGTTTGGCGCGGGGTCGGTGATAGCACGGCATCTGGCTGAGGGCGAATGGCGGGCGATTCCGGGCGTATCGGTGCTGGCACTGGCCTGTGCACGGCTGGGCTGGGCCAGCGAGGGTGTGCTCGCGATGGGGCTTCACGCGGCGCCTTTGACGCGGCTCAGGCCCCATCTGGCGCCCGGCGTTCGCGCCGTGGTGACGCTGCGCGACGGGGCCGCCGTGGCGGATCTGGCGGGGTATCTCGCGGCGGAGGGCTTTGGCGATAGCCTGCTGCATGTGATGGAGGCGCTGGGCGGGCCGCGTGAGCGGCTGCGCAGGGTTGCCGCGCGGACCTATACCTTGGACGACGTCGCGCATCCCGTCGCCGTGGCGGTCGAGGTGACCGGCGCGGGCGCAACGCTGGGCCGGGCCAGTGGCCGCGCAGACGCGTGGTTCGAAAATGACGGCCAGATCACCAAGCGGCCTGTTCGGGCCTTGGCGCTTTCGGCTCTGGCACCGCGGGCCGGTGAATTGCTGTGGGACATCGGCGCGGGATCGGGGAGTATCGGCATCGAATGGATGCTGGCAGACCCAACCTGCCGCGCCATAGGATTCGAGGGCGACCCCGCGCGCGCGACGCGGGCGCAGGCGAATGCCGCGCGGCTGGGCGTGTCGCTGGAGGTGATCGAGGGGCGCGCGCCGGGGGTGCTGGCAGGGCAACCGAGGCCGGACGCGGTGTTCATTGGCGGGGGCCTGTCGCGTGAGGTGGTGGCGGCGTTACCAGCCGGTGTGCGGCTGGTCGCCCATGCGGTGACACTGGAGAGCGAGGCGCTGCTGGCGCAGTTGCAGGCGGAACGGGGCGGCACGCTGCTGCGCATCGAACTGGCCGAAGCCGCGCCTTTGGGGCGGTTGCGCGGGTGGAAAGCCTCGTATCCGGTGGTGCAATGGAGCGTGACGCTGTGATCGTCGCAGGCTTCGGATTCTCGACCCGCGCGACCGTCGAGTCGCTGAAGGGCGCGCTGGCGGCAACCGGGCACCAGCCTGACGCGGTGGCGACGCTGGCGGACAAGGCGCCCCTGCTGTCCGCGCTGGGCCTGCCGGTGATCGCGGTGTCGAGCCCGCTGCCCCTGACCCCCACGCAATCGCCCGCCAGTCTGGCCGCGCGTGGCACTGGCAGTGTGGCCGAGGCCTGCGCGCTGGACGCCGCCGGGCCGGGGGCTTATCTGCTGACGACGCGCAGGGTCTCGCCCGATGGGCTGGCGACCTGCGCCATAGCAAAAGGAGCGGGCGCATGAGCGTGCATTTCATCGGCGCGGGGCCGGGGGCGGCGGATTTGTTGACGCTGCGCGGGCGCGACCTGATCGCGGCCTGCCCGGTGTGCCTCTATGCGGGGTCTCTGGTGCCCGAGGCCGTGCTGAGCCACTGCCCGCCGGGCGCGCGGATCGTGAATACCGCGCCCCTGTCGCTGGACGAGATCATTGCGGAAATCGCAACCGCCCATGCGGCGGGGCAGGATGTCGCGCGGCTGCATTCGGGCGACCTGAGCGTCTGGTCGGCGATGGGCGAGCAGACGAGGCGGCTCAGGGCGCTGGGCATTCCCTATACGGTGACGCCGGGGGTGCCGTCCTTTGCCGCCGCCGCCGCGGCGCTGGGGGCCGAACTGACGCTGCCGGGGCTGGCACAGTCCGTTGTGCTGACGCGCACGACGGGCCGGGCCTCGCCCATGCCGGGGGGAGAGACGCTGGTCAATTTCGCCGCCACGGGGGCGACGCTGGCGATCCATCTGTCGATCCACAATCTGGCGCAGGTGGTGGCCGATCTGACGCCGGGATATGGCGCGGATTGCCCGGTGGCGGTGGTCTGGCGTGCCAGTTGGCCCGAACAGCGCGTGCTGCGCGCGACGCTGGCGACCATCGAGGCGGCAGTGGCAGGCAGCATGGAGCGCACGGCGCTGATTTTGGTGGGCCGTGCGCTGGCGGGCGAGGGGTTCGAGGACAGCAGCCTCTATGCCGCCGAGTATGACCGCCGCTTTCGGCCGCAATCGGCGGAGTCCGTCTATGCGGAGTCCAAGGAGTGACACCGGGTCTGCTCATCTCGGCCCCGGCTTCGGGCACGGGGAAAACCACGGTAATGCTGGGGTTGCTGCGGGCGCTAGTCGAGGATGGGCTGGTGGTGCAGCCATTCAAATCGGGCCCGGATTATATTGACCCGGCGTTTCACCGGGCGGCCAGTGGCCGGGCGTCGTTCAACCTCGATAGCTGGGCGATGGGGCCGGATTTGCTGGCGGCCATCGCAGGGCAGGCGGCGGGCGCGGATATCATCGTGGCCGAAGGCTCGATGGGCCTTTTCGACGGCGTGGCGTTTGCTGGCGCCTCTGGCCATGGGTCCAGCGCGGAAACTGCGCGGCGAATGGGCTGGCCGGTGGTGCTGGTGGTCGATGTCTCGGGCGCCGCGCAGTCTGCGGCAGCCGTGGCGCTGGGGTTCCAGCACTATGCACCCGACCTGCCCTTCGCGGGTGTGATCCTGAACCGGGTGGCGAGCGCGCGGCATGAGCGGCTGGTGCGGCTGGGGATGGAGGCGGCGGGGATCAGGGTGCTGGGCGCCTTGCCCCGGCGTGGCGATCTGGTGCTGCCTGAGCGGCATCTGGGGCTGGTGCAGGCGGTCGAGCATCCCGATCTGGAGGCCGCGATCGCGGGCTATGCGGCGTTCCTGCGCGCGCATGTCGATCTGGCGGCGATCCGGGCGGCGGCCAGCGGTGCGTCAATGACGCACCCTACCGGGTTGCGCATCCGGCCACCCGCGCAGCGAATCGCGCTGGCGCAGGACGCGGCATTTTCCTTTGCCTATCCGCATCTGGTTGAGGGTTGGCGCCGGGCCGGGGCCGAGGTTATGGCGTTCTCGCCGCTGGCGGATGAGGCGCCGCCCGAGGCCGATCTGGTCTGGTTGCCGGGTGGCTATCCGGAGTTGCACGCCGGCGCGCTGGCCGCGGCGGAGCGCTTTCGGGTTGGGCTGCGGCGCCACGCCGAAACCCGCCCGGTGCATGGCGAATGCGGTGGCTACATGGCGCTGGGCGAGGGGCTGATCGACAAGACGGGAATGCGGCACAGGATGGCGGGCTTGCTGGGGCTGGTCACCTCGTATGAGGCGCGGCGCATGCATCTTGGCTATCGGCGGGCCGAGCTGGTGGCCGGTATGCCGGGTTTTGCGCCCCGCACAGTGCTGCGGGGGCATGAGTTTCATTATTCGACCATCCTGGAGCAGCCAGACGCACCGCTGGCGCGGGTGACGGATGCCGAAGGGGCAGAGGTGACCGAAACAGGCTCGGTGCGGGGGCAGGTCTCGGGAACGTTCTTTCACCTGATCGCGGAGGATGCGGGATGACCGGGTTTGTGGCCTTTGTGGGCTCGGGCCCCGGCGATCCCGAATTGCTGACGGTTCGGGCGGTGAACCGGTTGAAATCGGCTGAGGTGGTGCTGTTCGATGACCTGTCCGCCGGGCCGATTCTGGCGCTGGCCGGGCCGAGGGCTGAGCTGGTGGCGGTGGGCAAACGGGCAGGGCGCCCCTCGCCCAAGCAGGACCATGTCAGCCGCTTGCTGGTGGAGTACGCGCAGACGGGCGCGCGCGTGGTGCGGTTGAAGTCGGGCGATCCGGGGGTTTTCGGGCGGCTGGAGGAGGAGATCACGGCAGTGAAAGCAGCCGGGATCGGATACGAGATCGTGCCGGGGGTCAGTTCGGCTTTTGCCGCGGCGGCGGCAGCGGGCATACCGCTCACGCGCAGGCTGGCGGCGCGGCGGGTGCAGTTTGTTACCGGGCATGACGTGACCGGCGGGTTGCCAGAGGGTTTGAACATGGCGGCTCTGGCCGATCCGGCGGCGACGACGGTGGTTTTCATGCCGAAACGCACCTTTGCCGAACTGGCGGGGCTGCTGATGGCGGCCGGGTTGCCCGGCGAAACCCCCGCCCTGCTGGCCGAGGAGGTCAGCCATCCGGGCCAGCGCCTGACCCGCAGCACGGTGCGGGCGTTGGCGACCGTGCTGCTGGGCGCCGATCCAAAGGCCGCGGCGCTGATCCTTTATGGCCCGCTGACTGACGCCTGAGGTCGCATCCGCCGCCTCGATTGCCGCGAACCGCCTTGACCGCTGCCAAGGCTTGCTGCAAGGGTGGGGACGTCAGGTGCCCCGGTCTTGGGGCTGAAACGGGAACGGGGTGCAATGCCCCGGCCGCCCCCGCGACTGTCAGCGGCGAGCTGGCTGCCAAGATGCCACTGCCCCCACAGGGCGGGAAGGCGGCAGTCCGCAGCGACCCGCGAGCCAGGAGACCGGCCCGACACCGGAAACGACTGAACCGCCGTCGGTGGGACGGCAAGGAGCGAGCGAATGCATATCGAACCCGGCGTCGTCGACGGCGCGAAGATGATCTTGTCCTATGGCACCGCGGCTGCCGCCGGTGGCCTGTCGCTGAAGCTGATCGCTGAGGATCTGAAGGCCCACAACGGCCTCTCCTTTGCCCTGCGCTCGGCTCTGGCCGCCATCGGCACCTTCATCTGCTTTGAAGTGCTGCCGCATTTCGCCGTCGGCGTTAGCGAGGTTCACCTGATCCTTGGAACCACCCTGATGCTGATCCTGGGCGCTGGTCCTGCCGCGCTGGGTCTGACTGTCGGTCTGCTGGTGCAGGGTCTGTTCCTTTCCCCCACCGATCTGGCGATGTTCACCGTCAACGTTACCACGCTGCTGTTCCCGCTGGCGCTGATTGCCACGCTGGCCAAGCGGATCATCCCGGCCAACAAGGCCTATGTCGATTTGGGCTATTCGGACGTGCTGAAGCTGTCTTTTGCCTATCAGGGCGGGATCGTCGCCTGGGTGGCGTTCTGGGCCTTCTATGGTCAGGGCTTTGGCGTGATGGGTGATGTCGCCGCCTTTGGCGCAGCCTACATGCTGGTTGTCATCGTCGAGCCGCTGGCCGATCTGGCCGCGTTGGCTGGTGCCAAGGCGCTGCGCGGCTACCGCGCCTCGGGCCTCTTCGTGAACCGGCTGCACAACGCCGCCTGATTGATCGAAACCGACTGCGCGCGGCGGGCCACTGGCCTGCCGCGTTTTTCATGCGAGGGGCTGCGAATGATCGCGCTGGATCTCATCGGCATCGGAACCGGCAACCCCGAACATGTCACGCTGGCGGCGATCCGCGCGATGCGCGAGGCTGACCTGATCCTCTTGCCGCGCAAGGGCGAGGACAAGGGCGATCTGGCCGATCTGCGGCGCGGGATCTGTGCCGCCCATCTTTCCGACCTTTCCTGCGTGGTCGAATTCGACCTGCCGCTGCGCGATGCCTCGGGCGGTTATCTCGACGGGGTGAATGACTGGCACGACGCTATTGCCCACGTGTGGCGCGCGGCCATCGACGCGCATCTGCCCGGTGGCGGGCGGGTGGCGTTGCTGGTCTGGGGGGACCCCTCGCTTTATGACTCCACCCTGCGCATCGCCGCCCGGCTGGGGATCACACCGCGTGTCGTGCCCGGTGTCACCTCGCTGTCCGTGCTGACGGCGGCGCATGCCATCCCGCTGAACGATCTGGGCGCGCCGGTGCTCATCACCACCGGGCGGCAGTTGCGTGACCACGGCTGGCCTGCGGGCGCCGACAGCGTTGCGGTCATGCTGGACGCGGGCGGTGCCTTTCAGGTGCTGCCGCCTGAGGGAGTGCAGATCTGGTGGGGCGCCTATCTGGGGATGGAGCATCAGGCGCTGCTCGCCGGGCGCTTGGCCGAGGTCGGCGCGCAGATCCTGACCACCCGCGCCGCGCTCAGGGCCCGGCATGGCTGGATCATGGACATCTACCTCTTGCGCCGCTGACCCGTGGCGCGGCATCCTGAGGCCAGGGGGCCCAGCATGTTCGACGCCGCGACCATC
>CALESR010000017.1 GCA_937907485.1 uncultured Paracoccaceae bacterium
CGAAGAAGCCGCCCGCGCCGCTGCCGCCGAGGCCGAGCGTCTCGCCGCTGAAACTGCGGCGGCCGCGGAAGAGCCCACCCGTGCCGCCGCTGCCGAGGCGGAGCGCGTCGCACCGAGGCCGCCGCCGCCGCCGAAGAGGCCGCCCGCGCCGCCGCCGCCGAGGCCGAGCGTCTGGCCACCGAAGCCGCCGCTGCCGCCGCCAACGCCGCTGCCGCCACCACCGAGGCCGCGACCCAGGCTGTGACTGCCACCACCGAAGCCGCGACCGGGGCTGCCGCCGCCACCACCGAAGCCGCAACCGAGGCCGCCGCCGCCACCACCGAGGCCGTGACCGCTCCGGCCGAGGATCTGGCGACGCTGTTCACCGCCGAAGGGTTCGACTTTGACCGCGCCGTCGCCGCTGTCGAGGCCTCGAACCTCAGCGCGCTCGCCAAGGGCGCCGCCACCCGCGCGCTGCAGGGCGCCCGTGACAACCCGGCGCTGCTCGAAGGCGCGCTGACGCAGGTGCGCGCGCTGATGGGGCTGTAAGCCCCCCCTCGCCCGACGACCAAAAGGCCCCCGCCGGACGGGGGCCTTTTTCATGCGGCGAGGATCAACGCCCGCCAGCCGTCGATCCCTTCGGCAAAGGCCTGCGGCGTCAGCGCCGCCAACTCGGCCTCGCCCTCCGGGCCCAGTGGATGCCAGTCATAGACCACGCTGACCGCCGTGCCCGCGCCCTCGGCCCGGCAGGTCACGCCGACCCGCGCCACCTTGACCCCCGGCGTCAGCCGCAGATAGCGCACCGCGCCGCCCTGCGGGTTCCAGTCCAGACAGGTCCACCAGACCGCGCCGCCTTCGGTCGAAAAGATCATCCCCGCCACGGTCTCGCCCTCTGGCGGGTCGATATAACGCGGCGCCCAGCCGGGCACCCAGCCCTCTTCGCCACGCGGGGTGAACAGGGCCAGCGCCTCCTCGGGCGGCATCGGCAGGGTAAAGCCGTGGCGAAAGACGGCCATTTCAGCGCGCCTCAGGGTGCAGGTGACTGTCACCCGCCCGCCAGTCACAGCCGTAAACCGCGCGCAACTGCTCGATCACCACGCGGGTCTCGGGGCTGAACGGGTCCTTGCCGTCAAAGGCATGCAGGACGATGCCCTCCAGCAGATCGCCCAGCGACAGGTCGGTGTATTCGGCCAGCGCCTTGAGGGTTTTCAGCATCGGCGTCGAGAGGCGGACGCCGGTTTGGGTGCGGTGGGTCTGATCTTGCGTCATGTTACCGTGGTAACAAAAAACCGCGCTCAGGTCAAGCCGCCCTCAGATCCCGTCGCCGACAAAGGCCTTTTCGATGACATACTCCTGCGGCTCGCTATTCGCGCCCTCGCGCAGGCCGAACCCCTCCAGCACCGCCTTGACGTCATGGTTGAACGCCAGCGAGCCGCAGACCATCGCGCGGTCATGCTCGCGGTCCATCGGCGCCAGCCCCAGATCGGTGAACACCCTGCCCGAGGTCAGGTTGTCGGTGATCCGGCCCATCCGGGGCGACTCCTCGCGCGTGGTGGTCGGATAATACAGCAGCTTGCCCGCCACCATCTCGCCAATCAACGGGTCATCGGCCAGACTCTCGACCAGTTGGCGGCCATACTCCAGTTCCGCCACCTCGCGGCAGGTGTGCATCATCACCACCTGCTCGTATTTCTCATAGGTCTCCGGATCACGCATCAGGCTGGCAAAGGGGGCAATGCCGGTGCCGGTGGCCAGAAACCAGATCCGCTTGCCCGGCAACAGCGCGTCATGCACCAGCGTGCCCACCGGTTTGGGCCGCAGGATGATCTCATCACCCGGCTGGATATGCTGCAGTTTCGAGGTCAGCGGGCCGTCCGGCACCTTGATGGAATAGAATTCCAACTCCTCGTCCCAACTGGGCGAGGCGATGGAATAGGCCCGCAGCAAGGGTTTGCCATTGTCGCCCATCAGCCCGATCATCACGAACTCGCCCGAGCGAAACCGCAGGCTGCGCGGCCGCGTGCAGCGAAACGAGAACAGCCGGTCGGTCCAGTGCTGCACACTGGTGACACTCTGCGCATCGGGCAGGGTCTTGATCGGCGGGATCGGGGCGGCGTCGGGCATGGCGGAAACCTTTGTCTGGATGGCCGTATGTAAGGCGGCTCAGGGAAAAACGAAACCCCGGCCGCGGGGCCGGGGCGTCCGATGCGGCACCTGACCGCAGCGGCTAATGCGTCGGTGGCGCCAAGGCGGGCTGCGGCCGCCAGAGCGATTCAAACTGCCAATGCTCGGCCGGTTGCCGCCGCGCCTGCTCGCGGTCCAGCTCGACCTCGTCAAAGCCCGCACGCCTGAGCAGCGTGTAAAGCCGCGCCAGCACCGCGCCATGCGCCCGGATCCGCCCGGCAAAGCCCTGCGCCCGCAGCGCCCGCGCCAGATCCAGCGACGCAGTATCGCCGAAATGCCGCAGATGCACCCGCACCATCGACAGCCGCGGCAGGTGGTGGCGCAACTGCGCCCAGTCGCGCCCCGACAGCTCAGGCGAGGACAGGTCCACCGCCACCGGCCCGATGTTGCAGGGCTGATCGGACAGCGCCGCCAGCGGCACCAGCCCGTTTTTCCAGTTCTCCGGCCCAAAGCCCGCGTCAGTTACCAGAACACTCATATCCGGCCCCTATGGCTGCACGCCGCCACTTTGCGCGGCTTTCCGGCAGGCTGCCATGACACGGATCAAATCACCGGCGGCGCAGGATCCTCTCGGCGCCCAGCCACCCCATCAGGATCGCCGGCGCATTGGTATTGCCGCCGATCAGCGTCGGAAAGGCCGAGGCGTCACAGACCCGCAACCCCTGCACCCCCCGCACGCGCAGATCGGCGTCCACCACCGACGTGGCGGCATCCGCCCCCATCCGCGCCGTGCAGGACGGGTGATACACCGTGCCCGAGCGTTGGCGGAAATCGTGGATCAGGTCGGCGTCGCTGGCCACCTGCGGTCCGGGGCGCAACTCTTCGGCGATCAGACCGGCAATCGGCGCCTGCGCGGCGATCGTGCGGACGAATTTCACCGCCGCCAGCATTTCCGCGACATCCTGCTCGGTCGAGAACGCATTGGCGATGATACGCGGCGCCGCCGCCGGGTCGGCGCTGGCCAGTTCGATGCGGCCACGGCTGGTGGGGCGGCAGTTCGACAGGCCGATCGACAGGCCGGGGAACGGATCGGGCGACAACACGGGCCGCTCGCCCTCGCGCGGCATCAGGGTGGAAAACGCCTGAAAATAGAGCTGCATGTTCGGGCGGCTCAACTCGGGCGAGGTGCGAAAGAACCCGCCGCCGTGGTTGATCGACACCCCCAGCGGCCCGCCGCCGGTCAACAGATAGCGCATCCCCACCAGCGCCTTGCCCCACCAAGGCCGCAGGATGTCGTTCATCGTCGGCACCGTCATGCGGTAGGTATAGTTGATCCCCTGATGGTCATTGAGATGCGCGCCGACATTCGGCTGATCGACCAGCACCGGCACGCCCTGCCCGGCCAGCATCGACGCCGGACCGATCCCCGACAGCATCAACAGCTGCGGCGTGTTGATCGCCCCGCCCGACAGGATCACCTCGGCGCCGCGCGCCTGATGCAACGCCCCCTTCCAGCGGTATTCGACGCCGACCGCCCGCGTGCCCTCGAACAGCACCCGGGTCACCAGCGCGCCGGTGCGCAGCGCCACGCGGCCACTCTTCAGCGCCGGTCGCAAAAAGGCCCGCGCGGTCGAATTGCGCCGCCCGCCCTTGATGGTCAACTGATAGGTGCCCGCGCCCTCCTGCACCGCGCCGTTGAAATCGGCGTTGCGCGGCAGGCCCGCCGCCTCGCAGGCGGCCAGATAGGGTTCGACCAGCCGATGCGCCGGCTCCTTGCTGGACCGGATGTGCAACGGCCCGCCGACCCCGCGCCAGTCATCGGCGCCGTCCTCATTGTCCTCGATCTCGCGGTAGGCGGTGCGCACGGCCTCGGCCCCCCAGCCCGAATCGCCGCAGGCCTCCTGCCAGTCGGCGTAATCGCTGTCATGGCCGCGGATCCATACCATCGCGTTGATCGCCGACGAGCCACCCAGCACCTTGCCACGCGGCCAATAATCGCGCTGGCCGTTCAGCCCCGGATCGGGCTCGGTCCGGTAACACCAGTTGACGGCCGGGTCATAGAACAGCTTGCCATAGCCCAAAGGCATCTGGACATAGAACCGCCGGTCGCTGCCGCCCGCTTCCAGCAGCAGCACCCGCCGCCCGGCCGCCGACAACCGCTCGGCCAGCACCGCGCCCGACGATCCCGCCCCGACGATCACATGATCGAAGTTCCCGTCCATCCCCGCCCCCATTTTTCCCATGCCTTGCACAGCGCCGCGCCCGATGCTGGACGCGCCGCGACATGCCCGATACAACCGCGACATCAGCAGGAAACCGTCATGCCCCGCCCAGAGACCGCACGGACCGACATCGACAGCCTCGATCGCAAGATCCTGAAGGAACTGCAAGACGACGCCAGCCAGTCGCTCGACGATATCGCGCGCAAGGTGGGGTCGTCGAAAACCCCGGTCTGGAACCGCATCCGCAAGATGCGCGAGACCGGGATCATCGGGCGGCAGACCGTGATCCTCGACCCGGAGGCGCTGGGGCTGGAGGCGTGTTTCTTCGTGCTGATCCGCACCTCGGAACACGCGCCCGACTGGCAGGAGAAATTCCTTGCCTCGGTGCGCGCGCGCCCCGAAGTGCTGGAGGCGCACCGGCTGGCGGGCGACATCGACTATATCCTCAAGGTGCGGGTGGCCAATGCGCGGGCCTATGACGTGTTCTATCAGGCGCTGATCCGCGACGTGAAGATCCACAATGTGACCGCGCTGCTGTCGATGGAAGAGATCAAGTCGACGACCATTCTGGCGGTGTGAGGGTCGCGGATCGCGCAAGGGGGGCGCTCGCGCCCCCCTCGGCCTGCGGCCTCACCCCCCTGAGGATATTTGAAGAGCAAAGATGGGGGCGGCGGCTGGCGTTGAACTGCGCGGGCTTTGGGGTTATCTGCCGCTGACACCAGTGCAGGAACGCCCATGACCCCGCCGAAGAAGCTGTTCATCAAGACCTATGGCTGCCAGATGAACGTCTATGACAGCGAGCGCATGGCCGAGGCGATGGGCGGCGCGGGCTATGTGACGACCGAACGCGCCGACGAGGCCGACATGATCGTGCTCAACACCTGCCATATCCGCGAAAAGGCGGCAGAGAAGGTCTACTCCGAACTGGGCCGGCTGAAGCCCCTGAAGGACGCCAATCCGAACCTGAAGATCGCGCTGGCGGGCTGTGTCGCGCAGGCCGAGGGCGCCGAGATCCTGCGGCGGGCGCCGATGGTCGATCTGGTGGTCGGGCCGCAGACCTATCACCGGCTGCCCGAGATGGAGGCCGCCGCGCGCGCCGGGGCGCGGCCGGTCGACACCGAGTTTCCCGCCGAGGACAAGTTCGACCATCTGCCCAAGGGCCCGCGGGCCGGGCGCGGGCCGGTGGCCTTTCTGACCGTGCAGGAAGGCTGCGACAAGTTCTGCGCCTTTTGCGTGGTGCCCTATACACGCGGCTCCGAGGTCAGCCGTCCCGCCGCGCGCATTCTGGCCGAGGCGCGCGATCTGGTGGCGCGCGGCGTGCGTGAGATCACGCTGCTGGGCCAGAACGTCAACGCCTATCACGGCGCCGGGCCAGACGGCGACTGGGGCCTCGCGCGGTTGCTGCGTGAACTGGCGCAAATCGAGGGGCTGGTGCGGCTGCGTTATACCACCAGTCACCCCAACGACATGGACGATGACCTGATCGCCGCGCATGGCGATCTGCCCGCCCTGATGCCCTATCTGCATCTGCCGGTGCAATCGGGCAGCGACCGCATCCTGAAGGCGATGAACCGCAAGCACCGGGCCGAGGATTACCTGGCGCTGATCGCGCGGTTGCGCGCGGTGCGGCCGGATCTGGCGATTTCGGGCGATTTCATCGTCGGCTTTCCCGGCGAGACCGAGGCGGATTTCGAGGCGACTCTGGCGCTGGTGCGGGCGGTCGGCTATCACTCGGCCTTCACCTTCAAGTATTCCGCCCGCCCCGGCACCCCGGCCGCCGAGCGCCCGGTGCGGGACGAGGCCACCCTCGACGACAGGCTGCACCGCCTGCAGGCGCTGGTCACTGAACAGCAGCGCGCGGCGCAAGAGGCGATGGTCGGGCGCGAGGTCAGCGTGCTGTTCGAAAAGCCCGGTCGGATGCCCGGACAATGGATGGGCAAGTCCGAACATCTGCACGCCGTCAACGTGGTGGCGCCCGATCTGACGCCCGGCGACCTGCGCCGGGTCAGAATCACTGCCAGCATGACAAATTCCCTCGCCGGGGTTCTGGCCTGAGCCAGGCCGGACAATCGGCGCAGAGCGACCACAAAATGTGGCCCATTCGCCCGAAAGAACACCGATCTGTGACTCTAGGTGGGAATCGCTCTTCCAAAGCCGGTTCGATTTGCTAATGTTTCCGCTGTGGTAGGCATTGGCCCGTTCGCACCTCCTTCTGCCGGGGGTGTCAGGCAAGTGGCGGGTTCTGCCAGGGGGTAACAACAAAGGACAATGGCTGTGGTCAAGTCTGTCTCAAAAGCCGTCCGGCTGATTGTCGGCGCCGCTGCCATGGCGCTGATTCTGATCGGACTGATGACGCAGGATGCATCGGCGCAGCGTCAGCGCACCATCGTCGGCGAACGCTATGTGCCGACCATCTGGATCGACCCGGACGGTTGCGAACACTGGGTGATCGACAACGGAATCGAAGGCTACATGGCCATCAACCGCACGCCCGACGGGCGCCCGGTCTGCCATCGCACCAACATCTGCCTGACCGAAAGCTCGGACACGCTGTTCGACACCGGCAGCCACCGGCTGCGTGCAGGTGCCGAGGCCCGGCTGGCGGCGTTCTTCCGGTCGCGCAACGATACGGCGGTCGTGGTCTACGGCCATACCGATCCGCGTGGCGGGTTCGAATACAACATGAACCTGTCGGAAAACCGTGCCCGTGTGGTGGCCAACGTGGCGATCGCCAATGGCATCCGGGTCAGCTCGGTGCGCGGCTTTGGTCCGATGTATCCGGTGGCGTCGAACAACTCGGCCGCCGGGATGCAGCAGAACCGGCGCGTCGAAATCCTGTGCGTTCAGTAAGGGGCGGGGAAGCAAGATGAAAACCACCAAATTCGTCCTGATCGGCGTGGCGGCTCTGGCCCTTTCGGGCTGTGTCGGCGGCGGCGCTGGCGGCAGCTTTGTCGAGATCAATCCGGCCGACAACACCTCGGACCGCCATCTGGGCGTGCCGAACCACTCGTCCAACCTGCGCGATGCGGGCATCTGGGTCGACCCGCAGGGCTGCGACCACTGGATGATCGACGAGGGCATCGAGGGCTTCATGTCGCCGCGGCTTGACCCTTACGGCAACCCGGTCTGCTCGGGCATCGCGCCGCCGACGGTGGCTGTCGGCCGCTATCGCCGCAGCACCTGAGTCTGTCGGCAAGACCCTTCAGGCGGCCCCCCACCGGGGGCCGTTCTGCGTTTCGTGCCCCCAGATGTGGCATTCGTCCGCCGCCCAGCCAATAAAAGTGGCGCAAATCTGCCACAGGCGGCGCTGTCACCGTTTCTTTGCTTGCCCCGCGCCGCGGTGCGAGTCAGCATGGGGCATCCCTCCGGGGCCCCTCGATCCATCAGGAGAGCCATTTGGGCATCAGCGCGCTGACCCCCCCGCCCGCCGCCGGCGACCCGCTGCAGACGCTGCTGGAATTCGCCGACAACCGATTGCTGGTCACCCTGTGCGGCGAATACGACCGCAATCTGGTCAAGCTGGAGAGCGAGCTGGGCGTGCAGGTCATCCACCGGGGCAACCAGTTGCACATCATGGGCGACCCCGCCGCCCGTGCCCGCGCCGCCGAGACGCTGAAATCGCTCTATGCCCGGCTGTCCGACGGCAAGGTGGTCGAGGCGGGTGACGTCGATGGCGCGCTGCGGCTGTCCGCCGGTGAGGCGGGCGAAAAGCAGCTCGAAATGTTCCGCAGCGGGCAGATGGAAATCCGCACGCGCAAGAAACCCGTGGCGCCGCGCACCAAGGCGCAGCAGGACTACACCCAGTCGCTCTTTGACAACGAGTTGAACTTTGGCATCGGCCCGGCCGGCACCGGCAAGACCTATATCGCCGTCGCGGCGGCGGTGCATTTCTTTACCGAAGGCCACGTCGACCGCATCATCCTGTCGCGCCCGGCGGTCGAGGCGGGCGAGAAACTGGGCTATCTGCCCGGCGACATGAAAGAAAAGGTCGATCCCTACATGCAGCCGCTCTATGACGCGCTGAATGACTTCCTGCCGTCGAAACAATTGCCCAAACTGATCGAGGAACGCCGGATCGAGATCGCGCCACTGGCCTTCATGCGCGGGCGCACGCTGGCCAATGCCTTTGTCGTGCTCGATGAGGCGCAGAACGCCACCGAGATGCAGATGAAGATGTTCCTGACCCGTCTGGGCGAGGGCTCGCGCATGGCGATCACCGGCGACCGCA
>CALESR010000018.1 GCA_937907485.1 uncultured Paracoccaceae bacterium
GAACTTGCTCAGGGCCCGAATGCTTCCTCTGCACCACACAAATTGAGGATGACCCTATTTAACGGCAACGCGACAGTCGCATTTTGAACGCGGGCGCATCGCGGTGATTGCCGCCGAACAGGGCGCCTTCCTCAATGTCGAGGCGGCAGTGGACGCGCTTTACGCGCAGGCCTCCCGCGCCAAGCGGTCCAAGATCCGCTCCTTCGCGCTGATCTTCGAGGAACTGGGCGACATGCTGGCCTTCCCGCACGCCCTGCGCGAGAAAGAGGGCCTGCGCCTCGCCGCCGCCCTGCGCGACGGCGCCGAACCGCTGCTGCGAGAGGCGCTTGCCGATGTTCGCTGCGAAACCGCAGCGGATGAACTGGCCATCCTCGAAAACGCCCTTGCCCAGACCGACCCCGCCCCCCTTCGCCCCGACCGTGGCGGCCGCCCGGTCGCGCGGCCCCGGGTTGTCCGCGCGGCCACCCTTTCCACCGGCGTCCGGCTGACCTCGGGCCACGACGGCCGCGCCTGGTTCATCCGCCTGGAAGGCGCCCGCGTCGATGGCATCCTGGTCGAAACCATGCTGGCCGAGTTGGAGCGTCTGCTCGGCCCGGCCTGATGGCTCCCCCTCAAAACGTGGGCGACCCGACCTGCTTTGCCACCTCGACAAAGGCCTTCACTTGCGGTGTCCGGTTCGACCGCTTCCACACCAGCACCGTGCGGCTGCGGAACTCCGGGTGCATGATCTGCCGCACCTCGACATTGCGGCCCAGAAACCCGATCAGGCTTTCGGGATAGATCGTGACGCCCAGGCCCGCCGCCACCAGCCCGTTCAGCGCCAGCGTGTTCGACGCCTCCAGCGCCACGTTCAGGGCAATGCCTTCGCTGGAAAACATGTCGTTCAGCCGCCAGCGATACTCCTCCCACTCTTGCATGTTGCCCAGGATCACCGGCTGATCGGCCAGGTCTGCCGGCACGATCTTGGGCCGCAGCAGCAAAGGGTGGTTTCGCGGCGTAACCACATACAGCGGCTCGGACGACAGTTGCAGCGCGCTGAAATCGGCATGGTCGAAGGGGCCGATCATGTAGCCGATGTCGATATCGCCATTCGCCAGCGCAAGTTTCTGGCCCTGGGTGCGAATATAGTCCAGCCGCACGTCGATATAGGGATGCGCCTGGCGAAAGCGCAGCACGGCGCCGGGCATCAGCTCGGTCGCGGCAAAGGCCATGTAGGCCAGCCGCAGCAGGCCGGATTTCCCCTCCGCCACCTGCCGCGCGGCCTGCACCGAATCGCCATAGCGCCGCATCAGGTCGGCGTTGGCCTGATAGAACTGCTGCCCCGCCTGCGTCAGCGCCACCTCGCGGGTGGACCGCTCCAAGAGCCGGAAGCCCAGGCTTTGCTCCAGCTTCTGAATCCGCCGGGTCAGGGCCGATTGGTCCAGGTTCAGCCGGTCCGCGGTGCGGCGAAAGTTCAGTTCCTGGGCAAGCACCAGAAAGGACTGCACGTTTTCCAGGCCGGGCGGATTCTTCACGGCGATCCTGTCGGTTCCACTGATGCATGACGCGCATCAATAAATGCTGACATGCCATTTCACAGCCGTCAATCACTGCGCCAGACTTGTCCTCAGGGCGCGATTGGTCCGCAAAGAAAGGGCCAGCCGCCGCCGATCCGACAAGCCGCCCGCATGGCGCGGCTGCATCAATGGCATGACAGGAGAACGACATGAGCGACGTTGACGCAAGGGAACTGGACCGTCTGTTGCAGCAGGCCTTCGACACCGCCAGCAAGCTGTATCAGCAGCGCGGCTTTCAGCGCCGGGTGGGTTTCGGCAAGCGGCCGGCGCTGATCAGCGTCGATTTGGCGAATGCCTGGACCCGCCCCGGCAACCCCTTCACCTGCGACCAGGAGAAGATGGATACCGAGATCATCCCCGGGATGCAAAAGCTGTTGAAGGCGTTCCGCGCCGCGCAGTTGCCGGTGGTGCATGTGACCACCGCCTACGAGATCACCGACCGCGACGCGCCCTTCACCGACATGGGCCTGTGGCACAACAAGATCCCGGTCGACGTGGTGAACCTGAAGGACAAGGACCTGTGGGCCATCGACAGCCGGATTGCCCCGGTTGACGGCGAATACACCCTGCTGAAAAAGCGCGCCTCGGCGTTCCATGGCACGGAACTGGCCGGCATCCTGCGGGCTGGCAACGTGGACACCATCCTTGTCACCGGCGTCACCGCCTGCGCCTGCGTGCGCCAGACCATCTGCGACGGGTTGGCCGACGGTTTCCGCACCATCGCGGTCAAGGAAGCCATTGGAGACCGCGTGCCGGGCGCCGTGGCCTGGAACCTGTTCGACATCGACGCCAAGTTCGGCGACGTCCACACCGTTGACGAATGCGTGGCCTACATCGACGGGCTGGCGGCGCAGAAGATGGCCGCCGAGTAAGACCTGGCGCCGGGCCGCAGCGCCCGGCGCCCCCCCTTCGTCCGGCAGAGACGCAAGCCCAACAGGAGAGATGACATGGCCAGAATCGGCGTTGACGTCGGCGGCACCAACACCGACCTGGTGCTGGAATGCACAAGGGGCGTCTTCTATCACAAGGTTCCCACCACCCTGAAAAACCAGTCCATCGGCGTGGTCGAGGGCGTGCAGGGCATCTGCCGCATGGCAGGCATCGCCCCGTCCGAGGTGGAGACGATTGTTCACGGCACCACCACCGCGACGAACATCACCATCGAACACAACGGCGCCGAATGCGGCATGATCACGACCGAGGGTTTCCGCGACATCCTGCACATCGGGCGCCACAAGCGGCCCTACAACTTCAGCCTGCATTTCGATGTGCCCTGGCAAAGCCAGCCGCTGGTCAAGCGGCGCAACCGCATTGCGGTGGCCGAACGTATCCTGCCGCCGACCGGCGCCATCGCCACGCCGCTGGACGAGGCGGCGGTGCGCGCGGCCTGTGCGGTGTTCCGCAAGCGCGGCATCAACTCGGTCGTCATCGGATTCATGTTCGCCTTCCTGAACGACGCGCATGAACAGCGGGCGAAAGAGATCGTGCTGGAGGAGATGCCGGACGCCTATGTCACGCTGTCCTCGGAAGTGGCCAAGGTGATGCGGGAATATGAGCGGTTCTCGACTGCGGCGATGAATTCCTATGTCGGGCCGAAGACGGCGTTCTACCTGCGCGACCTGGATGCCCGCCTGCGCGAGGCGGGGGTGACCTCGAAGCTGCGGATCATGCAATCGAACGGCGGGGTGTCGACGGTGGATGCCTGCGCCCGGCGGCCGATCCGCATCCTGATGTCGGGCCCCGCAGGCGGGGTGATCGGCGGCGCGTCCGAAGGCGCGATGGCGGGCGAGGCGAACATCATCACCGTCGATATCGGCGGCACCTCGGCCGACATCTCGACCATTCCGGGCGGCGCGGTGAAGATCATGAACCCGCGCGATACCTATGTTTCGGGCCACCCGGTGCTGACCCCGATGATCGACCTGATCACCATCGGCGCGGGCGGCGGGTCGATTGCCTTCATCGATGAGGCGGGGGCGTTCCATGTTGGCCCGGCCTCGGCCGGATCAGAGCCGGGTCCGGCCTGCTATGGCCGGGGCGGCACGCAGCCGACGGTGACGGATGCGCAGATCGTGCTGGGGCGGCTGGACCCCGACATGGCGCTGGGCGGCGACCTGAAGCTGGATGCCAGCCTGTCGCACAAGGCGATCGAGGAGAAGATTGCCCGCCCGATGGGCATGACGGTGAAGGAAGCGGCGCTGGGCATCATCCGCATCATCAACAACAACATGGCGCTGGCGATCCGCTCGAACTCGGTCGCGCGCGGCATCGACCCGCGCGAGTTTTCCATCATGCCGTTCGGCGGCGCGGGGCCGTTGCATGGCGTGGCGCTGGCCGAGGCGATGGCGTGCAAGGACGTGATCGTGCCGGTGGCGCCGGGGATCACCGCCGCCGTGGGCCTGCTGAAAACCGATCTTCAGTATGAACATACCGAGGCGGTGATTGTCGAACTGACCAAGGCGGATGCGGGCGCGTTTGCCCGGATCAATGCTGCCATCGCGGCGCTGCGGGCCAAGGTGCAGGCGGAACTGGATGGCGACGGCATCGCGCCCGATCAGCGGCGGATCACGGTGATTGCCGAGTGCCGCTATCACGGGCAGGGCTTTGAGTTGCGCGCCACGGTGCCAGAGGGGCCGGTGACGGCGGACAATGTCCATGTCATCGCCGACAGCTTCCACGACCGGCACCAGCAGGATTATGGCTATAGCTACCGCAAGGCGGAGGTAGAGCTGATCACCCTGCGGGCGATTGGCCAGGCCGCCGTCCGGCGGATCGAGATTCCGGCGATTGCGGCCAGCGACGGCAGCAGCATCGACCGGGCGCTGATGTTCGTGCGGCCGACCACCTTCGATGATGGCCGGACGCTGGAGACCCCGCGCTATGACCGGACCCGGCTGATGGCGGGCGACCGCGTGCCGGGACCGGCGCTGTTGCACCAGCACAACGCCACCACGCTGGTGCCGCCCGGCTACGTCGCCGAGACGCTGGAGTATGGCAACACCCGCATCCGCCCGGTCGGCGTGTGAAGGAGGGACCACAGATGAACCAGATGACCACGCCCGCCGCCCTGACCGTGGACCCGATCACGCTTCAGGTCATTCGCGGCAGTTTCGAGACGATCGCCGAGGAGATGGGGCATGTGCTGTATCGCATGTCGTTTTCCTCGATCATCCGGGAAAGCCAGGACCTGGGGGCGGGGCTGTTCGACGTGGGGTTCAACACCCTGTGCGAAAGCGAATCGACGCCGATGCACATCGGGTCGATCCCCGGCTATCTGCGCGGCATTGCCGAGACGCTGGAGGATGGCGAGTGGTATGACGGCGATGTCGTCGTGCATAACCACCCGTATTTCGGCGCCAGCCACACGCCCGACCTGGCCATCGTGGTGCCGGTGTTCTTTCAGGGTCGGCTGGTCGGCTTTGCCGGGAATACGGCGCATCATGTGGATATCGGCGCGGCCACGCCGGGGCTGATCATCGACGTGCCGGATGTCTTCGCCGAAGGGATGCTGTTCGCGGGCACCAAGCTTTACCGCAAGGGAGAGCCGAACAACGCGATGTGGAACTATATCCGCCGTAACAGCCGCGCGGCGGGGCAGCTTGTGGCCGATATCGAGGCGCAGGTGGCCTCGGCACGGCTGGGGGCGCGGCGGTTCGTCGAACTGCTGGAGAAATACGGCGAGGAGATGGTGTTCGCCGCCGCCAACCAACTGATGGACTATGCCGAGCGGATGACGCGGCAGCGGATCAGCGAGATCCCCGATGGCGACTATACCGCCGAGGGCTGGCTGGATGACGACGGGCGCAACCGGGACCGGCGGCTGAAGGTCAAGGTGACGGTGCGGGTGCGCGGCGACGAGGTAGAGGTGGACCTGACCGGATCGGCCGACCAGACGCCAACCGCCTATAACGTGCCGTTCGAGGGGTCGACCAAGGTGGCGGCCTATGCGGGGTTCCGCAAGCTTCTGCTGGACGCTGCCACGTCGGACCTGCGGGTGCCGTCGAACGAAGGGTCTTTCCGCCCGATCAAGGTGACGGCGCCCTTGGGGTCGATCTTCAACCCCAAGGCCCCCGCTTCGGCCGAGGCGCGGTTCACCCAGTGCAACCGGATGATCGACCTGATTATCCGCGCGCTGGCCCCGGTGATGCCGGACAAAGTGATTGCGGGGTCATCCGCGTCGATCAGCTTTGCGGCCTATTCGGGGGTCCGCCCGTCCGGCGATTACTGGGTGTTCCTGGAGGTGAACGAGGGCGCCTATGGCGGGCGGCCGCGGTCCGACGGGCCGGATTGCATCGACAACCTGATGGCCAACACCCGCAACAACCCGCTGGAAGACCTGGCGATGCATATCCCGATCATCTGCGACCGTTATGAGCTGCGCGATGACCTGCCGCCGGGGGCAGGCGCGTTTCGTGGCGGCATCGGGGTGGTCAAGGCGCAAAGGGTGCTGACGCCCGCCTTCATCACCCATGAATCCGAACGCCATACCGATGCGCCCTGGGGCATCTTCGGCGGGCAGGACGGGACGGTGGGGCGCTGCACCATCACCAACCCGGGCCGCCCGGGAGAGGTGCGCGACATGCCGTCCAAATTCTCGGGGCTGGAGGTTCAGGCAGACGACGTGATGACCTACTACAGCCCCAACGGCGGCGGCTATGGCAACCCCCTGGACCGCCCTCCGGTCAAGGTGCTGGAGGATGTGCTGGACGGCTTCTGCACGGTTGCCCTGGCGCGCGAGGCCTATGGCGTGATCGTCGACCTGGACAGTGAAACGGTGGACATGGCGGCCACGGACAAGCTGCGCGCCACGCTGCGCAAGCGCGGCTGAGCGGGCCACCCGCCACCCAACGGACATGCAGGCTGCGTCTCCCCCTGACGTCTGCATCCTGGTCCGGCCTGCCCCCCGCGCAGGCCGGATTTTTTTTGTGGCGCCGCGGGGGGTTGCTTGCCCGCAACAGATGCCGGGCGCCCGCCGCCATGCCCCGGCGCGATATCTGGATGCATGTCTGATTATTTCCTTTCGGGCCGATTTCCTGCGACCAAGAACGCAGAACCGACAGGGACAAGGCCCCGATGGCAGAGTTTTCTCCAACCGCAGACCATGCCGAAATCCGCGATGGCGTGGCCCGCGTCTGCGCGGGATTTCCCGGCAGCTACTGGCGCGATCTGGATGCCCGGCGGGCCTATCCGACCGACTTCGTGAACGCGCTGATTGCGGCGGGCTGGCTGGGCGCGATGATCCCGGAGGCCTATGGCGGCTCGGGGCTGACGCTGACGGCGGCGGCGGTGATCCTGGAGGAGATTCACCGCCAGGGCTGCAACGCGGCGGCGTGCCATGCGCAGATGTACACGATGGGCACGGTGCTGCGCCACGGCAGCGCCGAGCAGAAGCAGAGGTATCTGCCGGGAATCGCAGACGGGTCCTTGCGCCTTCAGGCCTTTGGCGTAACCGAACCCACCAGCGGCACCGATACGCTGAGCCTGAAGACCACCGCGCGGCGCGAGGGCGACGAGTGGGTAATCAACGGGCAGAAGATCTGGACCAGCCGGGCCGAACATTCCGACCTGATGGTGCTGCTGGCCCGCACCACCCCGCGCGAGCAGGCGGCCAGACGGACCGAGGGGCTGTCGGTGTTCCTGGTCGACATGCGGGGCAAGATCGGCAACGGCATCGACATCCGCCCGATCCGCACCATGATGAACCATGCAACGACCGAGGTGTTCTTTGACAACCTGCGTATCCCGGCGGATGCGCTGGTGGGGGAAGAGGGCAAGGGCTTTCGCTATATCCTGTCGGGGATGAATTCCGAACGCATCCTGATTGCGGCGGAGTGCATCGGGGATGCCAAGTGGTTCCTGAAGAAGGGCGCCGATTACGCGCGCGAACGGGTGGTGTTCGGCGCGCCGATCGGGCGCAACCAGGGGGTGCAGTTCCCGCTGGCCCGCGCCCAGGCGCACATGATGGCGGCCGAGGCGATCGTCTACCGCGCGGCGGCGCTGTATGACGCGGGCCACAATCCGGGGGTCGAGGCGAACACGGCCAAGATGCTGGCCGCCGACGCCAGCTGGGAGGCCGCCGAGGCCTGTGTGCAAACCCATGGCGGCTTTGGCTTTGCCGAGGAATACGACGTGGAGCGCAAGTTCCGCGAGGCGCGGCTTTACCAAGTGGCGCCGATCTCGACCAACCTGATCCTGTGCTACATCGCCGAGCAGGTGTTGGGCCTGCCCAAGTCCTACGGGGCGGGGGTGTGATGCTGACGTCGCGCCTGCTGGACCTGGCCGCGCTGTCGGCAACCGACATTCCGGCAGCGGCGATGCGGATGGCGCGGCTTTCGCTGTTCGACTGGATGGTCTGCGGCCTGGCCGGGCGGGATGAGCCGGTGGCGCGCATCCTGCGCGGCATGGTGCGGGCCGAGGGCGGCGCGCCGCAGGCCAGCCTGATCGGCGGCGGGTCGGCGCCGATGCGCAGCGCGGCGCTGGTCAATGGCGCCACCAGTCATGCGCTGGACTATGATGACACGCATTTCGCCCATGTCGGGCATCCGTCGGTGGCGATCTACCCGGCGGCGCTGGCGGTGGCGGAATGCCAGGACCTGACGGTCGACCGCGTGGTCGAGGCCTTTGCCATCGGGGCCGAGGTGTCGATCCGGCTGGGGCTGGCGCTGGGGGCCGGGCATTACGACCGGGGGTTCCACCAGACCGCGACGGCGGGTGCCTTCGGGGCAACGGTGGCGGCGGGGCGCCTCTTGGGGCTGGACCGCGACGGGATGCGGCGGGCGCTGGGGCTGTGTGCGACCCGCGCCTCGGGCCTGAAATCGCAGTTCGGCACTATGGGCAAGCCGTATAACGCGGGGATTGCGGCCTCGAACGGGGTGGAATGCGCGCTGCTGGCGTTGCGCGGGCTGTCGGCGCCCGACGACGGGCTGGCCGGACCGCAGGGGTTTCTTGCGACCCATGCCGAGGGCAGCGAGCCCGAAGCGGCCTTCGCCGTGCCGCTGCCGCAGTTCCTGCTGGCGGACATCCGGCACAAGCTGCACGCCTGCTGCCATGGCACGCATGCGATGATCGAGGGGCTGCGCGCTGTCCTTGCCGACAACCGGGTGGGGCCGGATGCGGTGGCGGGCATCCATCTGGAGACCGCGCCGCGCTGGCTGTCGGTCTGCGCGCTGGCGCATCCGCGCACGGGGCTGGAGGTGAAGTTCAGCTATGCCTGGCTGGCGGCGATGGTGATCCATGGGCGCGACACCGCGTCGGACCGCAGCTTTACCGACGCAGTGGCCGCCGATCCGGCGCTGATGGCGCTGGCGGCGAAGGTTGTGGTGGCTGGCGATCCGGGGCTGTCCGACATGCAGGCGCGGGGCGTGGTGCGGCTGGCCGGGGGGCGCGAACTGGCCTTTGCGCATGACCTTGCGGCGCCGCTGCCGCCTGCCGCGCTGGCCGCAGAGTTGCAGGCTAAGGCGCGGGCGCTGCTGGGCCCGGTGGCCGACGGTCTTGCGTCGCAGATGCAGGCGACCGACCGGCTGGCCGCCCGCGACCTGGGCCGCTGGCTTGAGACCGAGGGCAAGGCATGACGGCGGCGGGTGATCTGGAGGGCCTGCTGGTCATCGCGCTGGAACAGGCGGTGGCGGCACCGCTGGCAACCGCGCATCTGGCCGATGCCGGGGCGCGGGTGATCAAGATCGAGCGGCCCGAGGGCGACTTTGCCCGCGGCTATGACCGGCTGGTGCATGGCGAAAGCGCCTATTTCGTCTGGATCAACCGGGGCAAGGAATCCATCTGCCTGGACCTGCGGCAGGCCGGGGACATGGCTCTGGTACGGGAGATGGTGGCGCGCGCCGATGTGTTCGTGCAGAACCTTGCCCCCGGCGCTGCCGACCGGCTGGGACTGGGGGCCGAGGCGCTGCGTGCCGGAAACCCGCGGCTGATCCACGTGTCAATCTCGGGCTATGGGCCGGACGGGCCTTACCGGGACCAGAAGGCCTATGACATGCTGATCCAGGGCGAAAGCGGGCTGTTGTCGGTGAACGGCACGCCCGAGGGCGCGGCGCGGGTTGGCATTTCGGTCTGCGACATCGCGGCGGGAGAGACGGCGTTTTCGGCCATCCTGCAAGCGCTGATTGCGCGCGGGCGCACCGGGCAGGGCCGGGCGGTGGAGGTGTCGCTGTTTCACACCATGGCCGACTGGATGAACGTGCCCTACTTGCAGGCGGCCTATGGCGGGATGCCGCCGCAGCGGGTGGGGGTGTCGCATCCGTCGATCGCGCCCTATGGCGCGTTTGGCTGTGCGGATGGGCGGCAGGTACTGCTGTCGGTGCAAAGCGACCGGGAGTGGGCGGTGCTGGCTGACAAGGTGCTGGGCCGCCCCGAGCTGGCGACAGACCCCCGCTTTGCCACCAATGTGGCCCGGGTGGCGCATCGCGCGGTGCTGGATGCGCTGATCGCCCCGGTGATCGGCGCGCTGGACCGCGAGGCGGCCATGCAGCGGCTGGGCGCGGCGGGCATTGCCTGCGGGCGGATGTCGGACCTGGCCGATCTGCAGGCGCATCCGCAGGCGCGGCACATCCGGGTCGACACCCCGACCGGCCCGGTGCAGATGATGGCGCGCGGCGTGCGCCTGTCGGACGGCGAGGCGGCGCCTGGCCCGGTGCCGGCGCTGGACCAGCACGGCGCCGCATTGCGCCGCGAGTTCGGGGACCGCCGATGACCCGCCCGCCCGCCTGGCAAGCGCTGCTGTTCGTGCCCGCCGGGAACGACCGACTGCTGGCGTCGGCGCTGCGGCGGCACCCGGATGCGGTGATCCTGGACCTGGAGGATGCGGTGGAGGCCGCCGCGCGCCCGGCGGCGCGGGCCGCTGTTGCGCAGGTGCAGCGGCAGGTGCGGGCGGCCGGCATCGGCTGCGCGGTGCGCATCAATGCGCCGTTGCGCGACATGCCCGCTGACGTTGCCGCGCTGGACTTGTCGGCGCTGGACGCGCTGGTGGTGCCGAAGTGCGACGACGCCCGCCCGTTGCAGAACGCCGCCGAGTTGACGGGAGGCCGGGTTCCGCTGATCGCGCTGATCGAAAGCCCGGCGGGCCTGCGCCATCTGAATCGCAGTGCGGCGGTGCCGCAGGTGGCGGGCCTGATGCTGGGCAGCGAGGATTTCTCGGCCAGCCTGGGGATAGACCCGAATGGCGGCGGGCTGGTGCATCCGGCAACGCAGATTGCGCTGGCGGCGGCGGAACGCGGGCTGATGGCCATCGGGTTTCCCGGCTCTATCGCCAATTTCCGTGACCTTGACCTGTATGCCCGGCAGATCGCGCAGGGCAGGGCGCTGGGGATGACGGCGGTGGCGGCCATTCACCCCGCGCAACTGCCGGTGATCCGCGCGGCGCTGGCACCGACGCCCGAGCAGACTGCCTGGGCGCTGGCCATTCTGGCGCAGGCGGACCGGATGCGCGCGACGGGCGCGGGCGTTGGCGCTCTGGAGGGCCAGATGGTCGACGCGCCGGTGATTGCCCGCGCGGCGCGCATTCTGGCGCAACGGACCAACCCTGACCCTGACCCTGACCCCAACACCGGAGGATAGGATGCCCCGCCCCCTGATCACGGCTGCCGCCCAGATGGGCCCGATTGCCCGCAGCGAAACCCGCGCCGATACGGTGCGCCGTCTGGTCGAGATGATGCGCGAGGCGCGGTCGCGCGGGGCGGAACTGGTGGTGTTCACCGAACTGGCGCTGACCACGTTCTTTCCGCGCTGGCTGATCGAGGACGAGGCAGAGCTGGACAGCTTTTACGAAACCGCGATGCCATCGCCCGCGACGCAGCCCCTGTTCGACGAGGCGGCACGGCTGGGGATCGGGTTTTGCCTGGGCTATGCGGAACTGGTGGTGGACGGGGGCGTGAAGCGGCGGTTCAACACCTCGATCCTGGTGGATCGGACGGGGCGGATCATCGGCAAGTATCGCAAGGTGCATCTGCCGGGCCATGACGCCCCGCAACCGGGCCGCGCTTTCCAGCATCTGGAGAAGCGGTACTTCGAGCCGGGCGACCTGGGTTTCCCGGTGTTCCGCGGCTTTGGCGGCGTGATGGGCATGGCGATCTGCAACGACCGGCGCTGGCCCGAGACCTATCGGGTGATGGGGTTGCAGGGCGTGGACATGGTGATGCTGGGCTACAACACGCCCTTCGACCACACGGGCGACGAGGCGGTGAACAGCCTGACGCTGTTTCACAACCACCTGTCGATGCAGGCCGGGGCCTACCAGAACGCGACCTGGGTGGTGGGCACGGCGAAATGCGGCACCGAGGAAGGGTCGAAGATGGGCGGGCAAAGCGTGATCGTCGCGCCGTCGGGCGAGATCGTGGCGCAGGCGGTGACGGTGGAGGACGAGGTGATCACCGCCAGGTGCGACCTGGACATGGGGCGCATCTACAAGGAGACGATCTTCAACTTTGCCCGCCACCGCCGCCCGGAACATTACGGCCTGATTGTTGAGCGCAAGGGCGCGGTGCTGCCACCGGACGCAGCAGGTTAGAAATTGAATCTTGTGCGCCATGGGTTGGGCGCGCCGGAAACCAGCTATCTGATGCAGGCATAGGTCAACCGCGAGAGGCACCCGGAAAGCATGGGAAGCTGCCGTTAGGCTTGTAAAACAAGGAAAATCCTGAAAGGCGGCGGCAGAGGACCGCGCCGCATTTCACCCCCGCAGACAAACATGACTGTATGCAAAATCCTGTTGGAGAACCGCATCAGCCATGGCTCAATCCAGCAAAAGGGCAGGGCTGACGCGCGTTCCGCAGCCCGGCCCACGGGCCTCGAAAAGGCCGGAACAAGGGAGACGACGATGATACGTGTGGGCGTGGACGTGGGTGGAACCTTCACCGATCTGGTGCTGGAACAGGTTGAGGCGGGCGGGCGCAGGCGCGTCTTCACGCACAAGGTATCCTCGACAGTGGCGGACCAGTCGGTTGGCGTGGTGCGGGGCGTGGTGGAGCTGTGCGCGATTGCCGGGGTGCAGCCGGGCCAGATCGACGCGCTGTTCCATGGCACGACGGTGGCCACCAACATCGTGATCGAGCGCAACGGCGCCGAGGTGGGGATGATCACCACGCGGGGATTCCGCGACATCCTGCACATGGGGCGGCACAAGCGGCCGCACAACTTTTCGTTGCAGTTCGACGTGCCCTGGCAAAGCGCCCCGCTGATCAAGCGGCGCAACCGGATTGTGGTGGATGAGCGCATCCTGCCGCCGGACGGGCGGGTGGAGACGCGGCTGAACGAAGACCAGGTGAAGCAGGCCGCTGACCTTTTCGCCGAGCGCGGGCTGGAGGCGGTGGTGATCGGGTTCCTGTTCTCGTTCCTGAACAACGACCATGAACTGCGCGCCGCCGAAATCGTGCGCAGCGTGCTGCCGGATGCCTTTGTCTGCGCGTCATCCGAGGTGGTGAACACGATCCGGGAATATGAACGCTTCTCGACCGCGGCGATGAACGCCTATATCGGGCCGCGGACGAAGCGGTATCTGGACAACCTGAAGGCGCGGCTGAAAGAGGCGGGGGTGAACGCCTATGTCCGCATCATGCAGTCGAACGGCGGGGTCAGCACGATCGAGCAGGCCAGCCGCAACCCGGTGGGGCTGCTGTTGTCGGGGCCGGCGGGCGGCGTGATCGGCGGGCGCTGGACGGGCGAAGCCTGCGACCAGCGCGACATCATCACCATCGACATCGGCGGCACCTCGGCCGACATCAGCGTGATCCGCGACGGGGCGCTGTCGATCAAGAACCCGCGCGATACCGAGGTGGCGCATCTGCCGGTGCTGGTGCCGATGATCGACATCGACGCGATCGGCGCGGGGGGCGGGTCCATCGCCTATGTCGACAGCGGCGGGGCGTTCCGCGTGGGGCCAAAGTCGGCGGGGGCCGAGCCGGGGCCGGCCTGCTATGGCAAGGGCGGCACGCAGCCCACAGTGACGGATGCGCAGGTGGTGCTGGGGCGGCTGGACCCCGAGCATTTCCTGGGCGGTGGCTTGGCGATTGATCCAGCCCTGTCCGAAGCCGCGATCCGCACCCATCTGGCCGAGCCGCTGGGCCTGTCGGTGAAGGACGCGGCGCTGGGCGTGCTGCGGATCATCAACAACAACATGTCGCTGGCCATCGCGTCTAACTCGGTCGCGCGGGGTATTGATCCGCGCAACTACAGCCTGATGGCGTTTGGCGGGGCGGGGCCGCTGCACGGGGTGGCGCTGGGACAGATGATCGCGGCAAAGAACGTGATCTCGCCGCTGCATCCGGGGATCACGGCGGCGATGGGGCTTCTGGTGACAGAGCCGCGGTATGAGTTCACCCAGTCGTCGCTGGCCATCCTGCAATCGGCGGGCGAGGGCGAGTTGGCGGCGGTGAACGCGGTGTTCGACCGGCTTCAGGCGGAAGCGGCGGCGCAACTGGCAGCGGACGGCATTCCGCCGGAACGCCAGCATTTCGAGCGTGTGGCAGAGTGCCGCTATGTCGGGCAGGGGTTCGAGTTGCGGGTGGCGGTGCCGAAAGGCCCGTTCACCGCCGACAGCGCGCAGGACATGGCGCGGCGCTTCTTCGCGGTTCACCGCACCGAATACGGCCATGCCTTCGAGGATCAGGCGGTGCAGATGGTGACGCTGCGGGTGATCGGGTCTTCGTCCTCGGACACGCTGGCGTTGCCGGTGCTGGAGAAGGGCGGGCGGCGCAACCCGTCGGAGGCCGCGCTATACGCCCGGCCGACCACCTTTGACGATGGCGAGACGGTGCAGACCCCGCGGTTCGACCGGATGAAGCTGCGGGCGCAGGATGTGGTCGCCGGGCCTGCGGTGATCGTGCAGCAGAATTCCACCACCATCGTGCCGCCGGGCTTTGCCGCCACGGTGATGAAACTGGGCGATCTGGTGATTGCCCGCGTCGGACAGGAGGGCTGAGGAATGGCCAAGGAAATCGACCCGATCACCCTGCAAGTCATCGGCGGCGCGCTACACTCGATTGCCGAGCAGATGGGCAACGTTTTGTATCGCATGTCCTATTCGTCGATCATCCGGGAAAGCCAGGACCTGGGCGCGGGGCTGTTCGACCTGGATTACAACACGCTGTGCGAAAGCGATTCCACGCCGATGCACATCGGCTCGATCCCCGGCTATCTGCACGGGATCGAGAAGAACATCCCCAAGTCCGACTGGAAGCCGGGCGATGTGGTCATTCACAACCATCCGTATTTCGGGGCCAGCCATTCGCCCGACATCGGTATCGTCATGCCGATCTTCTACAAGGGCGAGCTGGTGGGGTTCTCGGCCAACACGGCGCACCATCTGGACATCGGCGCGGCGACGCCGGGCCTGATCATCGACGTGCCGGATGTGTTCGCCGAGGGGATGCTGCTGAACGGGCTGAAGCTGGTCGAGGCGGGCAAGCGCAACGAGACGCTGTGGCGCTATATCAGCGGCAACACCCGGGTGCCGGGGCTGGTGATGCGCGACCTGGAGGCGCAGATTGCCGCCGCCGAACTGGGCGTGAAGCGATATTGCGAGCTGATGGATACCTATGGCCGCGACACGGTGGAACAGGCCGCGCAGCAGCTGATGGACTATTCCGAACGGATGCTGCGTCGCGAGATCGCCAAGATCCCGGATGGCGACTATACGGCGGAAGGGTTCATGGACGACGATGGCCGCACCCGAGACGTGCGGCTGCCGATCAAGGTGACCGTGCGGGTGCGCGGCGATGATGTCGAGGTGGACCTGACCGGATCCTCGCCGCAGGTGCCGACGGCCTTCAACGTGCCGTTCGAGGGGTCGACCAAGGTGGCCTGCTACTTTGCCTTCCGGGCGCTGTTGCTGGATACCTACACCAATCAGGAATACATCCCGCAGAACGAGGGGTCGTTCCGCCCGGTGAAGGTGACAGCGCCCTTGGGGTCGATCTTCAATCCGATCGCGCCCGCCGCCTGCGAGGCGCGGTTCAACCAGATCCAGCGGGTCGTGGACCTGATCATCAAGGCGTTGGCGCCGGTGCTGCCCGAGAAATGCACCGCCGGGAACGCCGCCTGCCTGTCCTTTGCCAGCTATTCCGGCGTGCGGGAAAGCGGCGACTACTGGGTGCTGATCGAGGTGAACGAGGCGGCGATGGGCGGGCGACCGAACTCGGATGGGCCGGACACGATCGAGGAGTTGATGCGCAACACCCGCAACAACCCGCTGGAAGACCTGGGGATGCACCTGCCGATGATCTGCGACCGCTATGAAATCCGCGACGACGTGTTCCCCGGCGCGGGCAGGTATCGCGGCGGCATGGGGGTGGTGAAGTCGCAACGGTTCCTGACTCCGGGTTTCATGACGCATGAAAGCGACCGCAACGAGGATGCGCCCTGGGGCATCTTCGGCGGGGGGGAGGGCGTGGCCGCGCGGGTGCGCATCCACAATGCCGACCGGGCGGAAGAGCCGCGCGATGTGCATGCCAAGTTTTCCGGGATGCGGGCGGAACTGGGCGATGTGGTCAGCTACCTGTCGCCCTGCGGCGGCGGCTTCGGCAACCCGCTGGAGCGCGACCCGCAGAAGGTGCTGGACGACCTTCTGGACGGGTTCATCACGCCCGACCATGCGCGCGAGGTCTATGGCGTGGTGTTCCAGCCGGTGACCAACGGCTATGCCTGGGGCCTGGACGCGGCTGCCACGGCGGCGTTGCGCGCCTCGCTGGGCGCGGCCTGAGCGACGGGGGTGGGACGGATGGAGTTTGTCGATCTGCAATACTTTGTCAGCATTGCCGAGACGGGCAGCTTCACGAAATCCGCCCTGCAAAACAATGTCGCGCAATCGGCGCTGAGCCGCCGTGTGCGCGACATCGAGACCGAGATGGGCACCGCCTTGTTCTATCGCAACGGCCGTGGCGTGGTGCTGACCGAGGCGGGCGAAATCTTCCTGACGGCGGCGCGCGACATCCTGGCCCAACGCGAGGCGCTGCGCCAGACGATGCGGCGCAGTGCGGCGGACCTGGAGGGCACGGTGAAGCTGGCGGTGCCGCCGTCTGTGGGGCTGGTGCTGCTGGCGCCGCTGTTGCGGCAGATCCGGGCCGATCATCCGTTGATCCGGATGCGGGTTCTGGAAGGCTTCAGCGGCCATGTCGCCGACTGGCTGGCGGCGGGCAAGGTGGACCTGGCGGTGCTGTACAAGATGAAGGCCAGCACGCTGCTGGATGCGGAACACCTGCTGTTCGAGGACATGTTCCTGATCTCGGGCCATGATGCGCCGCGCATCGGCGAGGCTGATATGGTGCCGATGGCCGATCTGGCGGCAGAGGACCTAGTGCTGCCGGGCATCCCGCACGGGCTGCGCGTGCTGGTCGAGGAAGCCGCCGTGCGCGCGGGCGTGACGCTGAACGTGGCGATGGAGGTGGAGACGCTGCCTACCATCTATGACCTGGTTGCCACGGGCGGGCTGCGCACCATCCTGCCGCTGACGGCCGTCAAGCAGGAGGTGGCGCAGGGGCGGCTGGTGGCGCAGCGGATTACCGACCCGGTCATCAGCCGCGAGTTGATCCTGGCCCATGCGCCGCACCGCGCGGCGGCGCCGGTGACGAAGGCGGTCGTGCGGCTGATCCGCAGCAATATCTCGGAACTGGTCCGCGCCGGGGTCTGGGACGGAAGGCTCTGATTTGCAATTCATAGGAAAGACGACATGACCGAAGCTTTTCCGACACTGTTCTCCAGCGTCACGCTGGGACCCGTGACCTTGCGCAACCGCATTGCCATGGCGCCGCTGACGCGCCAGATGGCGGATGCCGACGGCACGCCGACGGATGAAATGATGGCCTACTACGCGCGGCGCGCGCGGGGCGGGCTGGGGCTGATCGTGACCGAGGGCACCTATGAACAGGATGGCGCCCAGTCGAAGGCCTATCTGTCGCAGCCCGGGATCGCCACTGCCGCGCATGTGGCGGGTTGGCGGAAGGTGTGCGACGCCGTGCATGACAATGGCGCGAAGATCGTCATCCAGTTGATGCATGGGGGGCGGGTCTGTGACCCGCGCGTGCTGGGCGGGCAGCCGCCGGTCAGCGCCTCGGCCACGCAGAGCGGGGGCTGGACGCTTTATACCGACAGAGACGATGAAAAACGCATCCGCAACATTTCGGGCGACTGGCCCAAAGTGACGTTTCCACCGGCGCGCGCGCTGAGCGTCGAGGAGATCCACGCCATTGCCGACGGCTTTGCCGCGGGAGCGCGGCGGGCGGTGGAGGCGGGGGCGGATGGCGTCGAGGTGCATGGTGCCAACGGCTATCTGTTATGGCAGTTCATCACGCCGAAGACCAACCTGCGCACGGATGACTTCGGCGGCAGCGTCGAGAACAACATGCGGTTTGCGCGGCTGGTGGGCGAGAGGATTCGCGCTGCCATCGGGCCGAACAAGCTGATCGTGCTGCGGCTGTCGCAGGATGGGGTGGATGATTTCACCGGCGCCTGGCCGGGCGGCACCGCCTATGCCGAAGCGGTGGGCAAGGCGCTGGCCGACAGCGCCTATGACGCGCTGCATTGGGCCAGCTTCAACTATCTGGACAACCGCTGCGCCGATGATCCGACGCCGATGCCAACGGTGCTGAAACGTGCGTCGGGCAAGCCGGTGATCACCAATGGCGGGATCGACGACGGAGAGAAGGCCGAAGCGGCGCTGACCAGTGGTGCGGCGGATGTGGTGGCGATCGGGCGGCCAATCTTTGCGCACCCGGACTGGCCCTTCATCGTGCGGTCGGGCGTGCCCTATCCGTGGCTGCCGTTCGACCGCAAGTATGTGATCCAGCCGCCGCTGGATTACGGCCATGCTTATCCCCTGGGCCTGGTCGATCCGCAGTGGCCGTTGCCGTAAGGGGGCAGACGTGGGCGAATACGCAGACTGGATCGGGCGGGAAACCGTGCGGCAGGACCGGGTGTCGGCGCGGCTGATCGCGCAGTTCCGCGCCACGCTGCCCGATCTTCTGGTGCCGGGGGCGGTGCCGCTGGGCCTGTTCTGGGCGCTGTGCCCGGATGCCTTGCCGCCCGCCGATCTGGGCCGCGACGGGCATCCGCGCCTTGGGATCACGCTGCCCGCGCTGCCCCTGCCGCGGCGGATGTGGGCGGGGGGCGAGGTGCGGTTCCTGGCGCCGCTGGCCCCCGAGGATGAGGTGGAGCGCCGCAGCCGGATCGAGCGGATCGACGAAAAGCACGGGTCGACGGGCGCGCTGATCTTCATCGTGGTCCGGCATGAGTATCTGGTGGCGGGGCGGACCTGCGTCAGCGAAAGGCAGGACCTGGTCTATCGTGCCGATCCGGTGCCGGGGCGGGCGGCGCCCACCTATCCGCCTGCGACTGAGCTGGGGCCGCCGCTGGCGACGCTGCCGCTGCTGTCCGACCCGACGCGGCTGTTCCGCTTTTCGGCGCTGACGTTCAACGGCCACCGCATCCATTACGATGCCGACTATGCCCGGCAAGTGGAAGGTTATGGCGGGCTGGTGGTGCATGGGCCGTTGCAGGCGGTGGCGATGATGAACCTGGCGGCACGGGTGCTGGGCCGGGTGCCGGAGGTGTTTTCCTATCGCGGCCTGTCGCCGCTGATCGTGGGGCAGGAGGCAGAGGTGCAGGCCCATGCCGATGGCGACGCGCTGGCTCTGCGCGTGGTGGCACGGGGGGGGCCGGTGACCATGGCGGGTCAGGCGCGGGGATAGGGGCGGGTCAGACCTGCGACCGGGCCAGCACTTCGGCCTGGAAGCCTGACGGGGTCTGGCCGAACATCGCCTTGAACAGGCGCGAGAATTGCGCCTGATCGGAAAAGCCGAAGCGGTAGGCAATGTCGGACATCTGTCCCGGGTTCGGCATCATCATCAGGTCGCGCGCCGCGCGCAGCCGCTGTTCGCGCACGAATTGCGACACGGTGCAGTTCACCTCGGCGAACAGCTCATGCAGGTAGCGCTTCGAGATGCCCACCGCCTCGGCGATGGTTTTGGGCGACAGGTCGGAGTTGGACAGGTCTTTCAGGATGACCGCCTCGGCCCGTCGACGGTGGGCTTCGCGCACGGACGACCCGGCGCCGGTTGCGACATCGCTGTTGCGATCCAGCGTCAGGGCCAGCAACTCGACCAGATGGCGGCCCAGAACGGATTGGCTGACCGGGTCGCTGGCGCTGTGCCGCATCACCTGCTGTGCCATGGTGGTGAACAGGGCGCCGGTCCCCTCGCGCCCGTTGACGACAAGGGCGCAATGGCGATCGGGGTTGCGCAAGCGGGTGGCCAGAACGGGTTTCGCCACCTTCAGGACGCAAAGGTCGTTCGCCGATGCGTAGGAGAAGCGATAAGGTTCATCGCCGCGTTCAAGGATGAAGCCGCCGGGGTCGCAGCGCACCTCGCGGCCAAGCTGGCGGAAATCCACCGGCGACTGGCGCGGGATGGTGATCAGATACTGCTCTTCGGTGGTGCCGGAAATGTGGTGGCGGTGGCGTTCGTATTGCACCGCTTCGGTGCGCAGGCGCGACAGCGACACGTCGCCGAAACTGCCCATTTCCAGCCGCCCTTCGAAGCGGGCGGCATCACGGAAGGTCAGGTCCAGCGGGAAATACGCCTCGTCAATGACGGCATTCCAATGATCGGCGCGGGCCGACGCGGGCAGCATGTCCGTGCTGTGCAGCCTGCTGGTCATCGAAAGGGACCGTCCCGTCGGGAAGCATAAGGGTTCAATGATCGTCATTGCGAAGCCTGAGTCAATTCCGCAATGCATGACAGATATGCCGCCGGGCGCAGGCTGCAAGGCTTTGCACCGCCGAGTGCATCCACTGACAAAGCGTTGCGCGCTGGGCGACAAGACGCGGCGGGCGGGGCGCGTCACCCTTCGGTCACAGAACAATGACAAGGCCGGGATTCGGTCGGCACAGGGAGTGTGAGAACGGATGCCCCCGCAAGGCTTGCGGGCCTGTTCGCCCGTGCCAGCGCCGCCCCTGAACGGAGGTTAGCATGGCCAGACGAAACGTCGATCCGATCACCCTTTCCGTGGTGCGAGGGGTGCTGGAGACCACGCAGCGCGAGATGACCCTGGCGCTGGAGCAGACGGCGCGGTCGTCGGTGTTCAACCTGGCGCATGATTATTCGACGGCGCTGTTCAACCATACGCCCGAGATGATCCTGCAAGGGCAGGACATTCCGATTCACCTTGGGTCGCTGATCCCGGCGATGAAGTCGGTGGCGCGGTATTTCGAGGGCGACATCCATGACGGCGACCTGATGCTGCACAACGATCCATCCTATGGCGGGTCGCACATCATCGACACCTGCATGTACATGCCGGTGTTCTATCAGGGCGAACTGGTGTTCTGGACGGTGTGCAAGGGCCACCTGACCGACATCGGCGGGCCGGTCCCGGCGGGCTATAACCCCAACGCGACCGAGATCTATGCCGAGGGGCTGCGGATTCCGCCGGTGAAGATCTGGGACAAGGGCAAGCCGCGCAATGACGTGATGAACCTGCTTCTGTCCAACATGCGGGCGCGGCGCGACCAGGAGGGCGACTTCAACGCGCTGATCGGGGCCTGCCAGGTGGGGGCGCGGAACCTGAAGCGGCTGATGGACAAATACGGCAAGGACACGGTGCAGGATTGCATCGCCGAACTCTTGGACATGGCCGAGCATCACATGCGCAGCCTGATCGCCCAGGTGCCCGACGGCACCTATTCCGGCACCGCCATTCTGGAAGACGCGGGCCACGGCTATGGCGACTTCGAAATCACCGCGACAGTGACGATCAAGGGCGATGGCTGTCACATCGCCATCAACAGCCCGCCGCAGATCCCGTATTTCATCAACAGCTATGAGGGGAACAGCCATTCCGGCGTCTATCTGGGGCTGATGATGTTTGCCCAGCTGCCGCCGCCCTACAACGAGGGGCTCTATCGCTGCGTCAGCACCGACATGGGGCCGAAGGGCACATTGTGCAACGCCAAGTCCCCGGCGCCGCACATGAACTGCACCACGACGCCGATGGAGACGCTGACCGACGCCGTGCGGCTGGCCTTCGAGCAGGCGGCTCCGGCCAAGGTCTCGGCCAGCTGGGGCCATGCCAACGGCTGCAACATCGCCGGCTGGGACAAGCGGCATGACGAGGAATATGTGACGATGGTCCTGGCCTCGATCATCTCGGGCGCGGGGGCCACGGCGCAGGCGGACGGCTGGCACGCGGTCGGGCCGGAATGCTGCTTCGGGGCGCTGACCAGTGGCGATATCGAGATGCTGGAACACAGCTATCCGATCATCATCCACCGCTATTCGCTGATGGAAGACAGCGGCGGCGCGGGGCGGAACCGGGGCGGGTCGGGCACCTGCTGGGAGGTGGAGCCGCTGGACACGCCGATGACGCTGATCACCTTTGGCGAGGGGCGGCGCATTCCGGCGATGGGGGCCGCGGGCGCGGTGTCGGCGATGGTGGACAAGAAGGTCGGCCGGCTGGAGATCACCCGCGGCGGCGCGACGAAAATCATCACCGACAACGTGATCGAGACGATCCAGCCGGGCGAGCGCGCGGCCAACAAGAACCCCGGCGGCGGCGGCTATGGCAACCCGTTCGAGCGCGATGTGCAGAAGGTGGTCGAGGACGTGCGCAACGGGCTGGTCAGCCTAGAGGGCGCGCGGCTGGACTATGGCGTGGTCATCACCGACCGCGACAGCCTGACTGTCGACACCGCCGCCACTGCCAAGCTGCGCGCTGCGGCCTGACCCCCGGACACACAGGAACACCATCATGCAGAACCAATATCGTCTGGGCATCGACGCGGGCGGCACCTTCACCGACTTCATCCTGGCCGACCGGGAGGGCGAGGTGCGCATCTTCAAGGCGCTGTCCACCCCGCAGGACCCGACGCAAGCCATCCGCAACGGGCTGGCGCTGATCGAGGAAGAGACCGGGATCAAGGCGACCGAGATCGTCTCGAACGCCGACCTGTGCATCAACGGCACGACGGTGGGCCTGAATGCGCTGATCCAGCACAAGGGCGCGCGGACGGGCCTGATCGCCACGGCAGGCCACGAGGATTCGATCGAAATTCGCTTGGGCCACAAGGAAGACGGCTATCGCTACGACCCCGAGTATCCGCCGGCGCGGATGCTGGTGCCGCGCTATCTGCGGCGCGGGGTGCGGGAACGGGTGGTGTCGACCGGGGCCGTGCATACGCCGCTGCACGAGGAAGACGTGCGCGCCGCCTGCGCGCATTTCCTGCGCGAGGGCGTGGAATCGGTGGCGATCAGCTTTGTCTGGTCGGTGCTGCACCCCGAGCATGAAGCCCGCGCCGCCGAGATCGTGCGCGAGATGATGCCGGGGGTGCGCCTGACGGTGGGCAGCCATCTGTATCCGCAGGTGCGCGAATATACCCGCACCTCGACCGCCGTGGTGAACGCCTATCTGGCGCCGATCCTGTCGCGCTATGTCGAGGCGGTGGACGGCTATTTCCGCAGCCTCGGCGCGAAGAACCCGGTGCGCTACTTCCAGTCGAACGGCGGGCTGGCGCTGGGGTCGGTGGTCAGCGACCAGTCGGTCTATGCGATCAACTCGGGCCCCGCCTCGGCCCCGCAGGCCGCACTTTACATCGGAGAGCCGTGGGACCTGAAGGACATCATCACGGTGGACATGGGCGGCACGTCGTTCGACATCACGCTGACGCGCGACGGGCGGGCGAACGTGTCGAAGAACATCGACTTCCTGCGCTATCGCATCGGCATTCCGATGATCCAGGTAGAGACGCTGGGCGCAGGCGGCGGGTCGATCGGCTGGATCGACAGCATGGGCCTGTTGCAGATGGGCCCGCAATCGGCGGGGTCCGAACCGGGACCGGCCTGCTATGACCAGGGTGGCGAGAAGCCGACGACGACCGACGCGAACCTGGTGCTGGGCTATCTGAACCCCGATGGTCTGGTGGGCGGGCGCCTGCCGCTGCATGTGGCCAAGGCGCAAGGCGCGATCAAGGCGCATCTGGCCGATCCGCTGGGCCTGACGGTGGAACAGGCGGCCTATGGCATGTACACCATCGTCAACAACAACATGGTCAACGCGATCCGCCGCGTGTCGGTGGAACGTGGCTATGATCCGCGCGACTTCGTGCTGAACTGCGCGGGCGGCGCGACGGGGGCGCACATCACGGCGCTGGCGCGCGAGATGGGCATTCGGCGGGTGCTGGTGTCGAAGCTGGCCTCAGGGCTGTGCGCCTATGGGCAGATCATCTCGGACGTGAAGTACAACTACATGGCGCCCGCGCCTGTCCGGCTGGAGGGGGCTGCCGCTGCGGCGCGGCTGGACGGCCTGTTCCGCGGGCTGGAAGCGCGCGGCACCGAAGACCTGAAGCGCGACGGGTTTACCGAAGGCCGCATCACGGTGCGCCGCAGCCTGGACATGCGCTATGTCGGGCAGGTGCATGAATGCACGGTGGACGTCGACCCCTTCGCGCTGGACGAAGCCGCGTTGGAGCGCCTGAAAGCGGCCTTCCACGCCCGGCATGAGGAGTTGTATACCTACTCTGAACCGGGCAGCATGGTTGAGGTGGTGAACGTCGAAAGCGCCATCTGGGGGCAGGTGGACAAGCCTAAGCGGATGACCGTGGCGGCCGGAAAGGGCGCCGAGGCCGCCCTGGCAGGAACGCGCGACATGATCTTCACGGCCGACGGCGCCGCGCGCCCGACGCCGGTCTATTCGGGGGCGTTGCTGGGTGCGGGGGACCGGATCACCGGACCGGCGGTGATCGAGGAGGTGACGACCACCATCGTGATCGAGCCGGGCTGGACGGCAGAGTTGACGGTGTCGGGCGTCTATGTGCTGGACCATGCGGGCTGAGGGGGGGCGGCGAATGACCATCATCAACTGCGACATGGGCGAAGGCTTCGGCCTTTACCGCATCGGCGATGACGAAGGGCTGATGCCGCTGATCGATGTGGCGAACGTCGCCTGCGGGTTCCAT
The DNA here is from genome assembly GCA_937907485.1 of uncultured Paracoccaceae bacterium. Taxonomy (GTDB): domain Bacteria; phylum Pseudomonadota; class Alphaproteobacteria; order Rhodobacterales; family Rhodobacteraceae; genus Pararhodobacter. Next base: position 24,502 of record CALESR010000018.1, read on the forward strand.
GCCTCGGACTTCAACCACATGCGCCGGACGGTGCAGCTGGCGAAGGCGCATGGGGTGAAGGTGGGGGCGCATCCGTCGCTGCCCGACCTTCAGGGCTTTGGCCGGCGCGAGATGAAGATCGGCCGCGAGGAACTGGTCAACTGCATGATCTATCAGATCGGCGCGCTGAAGGGGTTCCTCCAGGCCGAGGGGATGGAGTTGAACCACATCAAGCCGCATGGGTCGCTGTATGGCATGGCGGCGCGGATGGAAGAGGTGGCGCAGGCCGTGGCGGATGTGGCCGACATCTTCCGGGTGCCGCTGTTCGGCATGGCGGGGACGCTGCACGAACAGGTCTACACCGCGCGCGGGCATGTGTTCGTGTCGGAGTTCTATGCCGATCTGGACTACAACGACCAGGGCGGCCTGATCATCACCCGCGAACATGCGGCGACCGACCCGGACACCGCCGCCGCCGCCTGCCTGCGGGCAATGCGCGAGGGCCGCGTGCGCAGCGTGGGCGGGGTGGATGTGCCGGTGCGCGCCGATGCGATCTGCGTGCATTCCGATACGCCCAACGCGGTGGCGGTGGCGGCTGCCGTCCGCAACGCCGTGGCCGCCTGACCCCAACCCAAAGCACAGGGACCGACATGACCAAACAGATCCTTTCCCCGCTTCCCGGCACCTTCTATCGCAAGCCCGCGCCGGACAAGCCGAACTTCAAGAACGTCGGCGACGTGGTCGCGGTGGGCGACGTGATCGGCCTGATCGAGGTGATGAAATCGTTCAACGAAGTGGTGGCCGACCAGGCGGGCACCATCACCGGCTTTCCAGCCGATGACGAGGAACCGGTGATGGCGGGACAGCCGCTGGTGGACCTGGGCTGACGATGCCGATCCAGAAGCTTCTGATCGCCAACCGGGGCGAGATTGCGGTGCGGATCATCCGCGCCGCGCGCGAGTTGGGCATCCGCACGGTGCAGGTTCATAGCGCGGCGGATGCCGACAGTCTGGCGGTGCGACTGGCCGACGAGGCGGTGTTGATCGGCCCGCCTGCGGCGTCGAAATCCTATCTGAAGGTCGACGCCATCCTGGACGCCGCGCGCGCCACCGGCGCAGATGCGGTGCATCCGGGCTATGGCTTTCTGGCCGAGAATGCCGATTTCGCCGATGCGGTCGAAGCGGCAGGGATGGTCTGGGTTGGCCCGAAGGGCGATGCCATCCGGGTGATGGGCGACAAGGTTGCCGCCCGCATCGCCGCCGAAAGCGCCGGGGTGCCGGTGGTGCCGGGGTCCGACGGACGGATCGACGACCCTGAGCAGGCCCGCATCGTCGCCCTGGCCATCGGCTTTCCGGTGATGATCAAGGCGGCGGCAGGTGGTGGCGGGCGAGGCATCCGCATCGCGCATGACGCCGAGGAGTTCGAGCGCCTGATGCCGCAGGCCAGCGCCGAGGCTAAGGCCGCGTTTGGTGACGGCGGGTTGTATCTGGAAAAGGTGATCGCGCGCGCGCGTCACATCGAGGTCCAGATTCTGGGCGACGGCACCCGCGCCGTGCATTGCTTCGAACGGGAATGCTCGCTGCAACGGCGCCGCCAGAAAGTGTGGGAAGAGGCGCCGTCGGCCGTGCTGCCGCAGGCGTTGCGCGAGAAGCTGTGCGCCTCAGCTGTCGCTTTGGCCGAAGCGGTGGGCTATCGCGGGGCGGGCACGCTGGAATACCTGTATGACGACGCGACGGGGCATTTCTACTTCATCGAGATGAACACCCGCATCCAGGTGGAGCATCCGGTGACCGAGATGATCACCGGCATCGACCTGGTGCGCGAGATGATCCGCATTGCCGGGGGTGAGCCGCTGCGCCTGCGTCAGGATGATATCCGGCGCACCGGTCATGCCATCGAGGTGCGTATCTGCGCCGAGGACCCGGCAAAGAGCTTTCAGCCCGCGCCGGGCACGGTGTCGGCGCTGACGGTGCCGGGGGGGGCGGGCGTGCGCTTCGATACGATGCTGTATCAGGGCTATACCGTGCCGCCGTTCTACGATTCGCTTCTGGGCAAGCTGATCGTCTGGGATGAAGACCGGCCTGCCGCCATCGCCCGGATGGCCCGCGCGCTGGAGGAACTGACGGTGGAGGGGCTGCCCACCACCAAACCCCTTCATCAGCTTTTGGCGCGCGATGCCGAGGTTGCAGCGTCGGCCTTCCACACCCGATGGCTGGAACCCTGGCTTGACCAGAACGCCCACCGGCTTGGCACAAAGGAGACCACGGAATGACGACCAGATACTCCTTCGGCGGCGACGAGCATATCTTCGTGGAATGCGACGAGTCGATGTCGCTGGAGGCCTTCTTCAAGGGCATGTCGATTACCACCGCGCTTCGCGACGCGAGGATCCGCGGCGTGACGGAAATCTGCCCGGCGAATGCCTCGTTCCAGGTGCGCTTCGACCCCGACGTGATTGCTCCCGATGCGATGATGGCCGAACTGAAGGCGCTGGAGGCGGCGGCGCAATCGGCGCCGTCGACACTGGAGACCCGCATCATCGAAGTACCGGTGTTCTACAATGACCCGTGGACGTACGAAACCGGCCAGCGGTTCCGCGAACGCCATCAGGACCCGACCTCGACCGATATCGAATACACCGCGCGGATCAACAACCTTGACGGGGTGGACGGCTTCATCAAGGCGCATTCCGGCGCGCCCTGGTTTGTGTCGATGGTGGGTTTCGTGGCGGGCCTGCCGTTCCTCTACCAGATGGTCGACCGGCCGCGGCAAATCCAGTCGCCGAAATACCTGCGCCCGCGGACCGATACGCCGCGGCTGACGGTGGGCCATGGCGGCTGCTTTGCCTGCATCTATTCGGTGCGGGGCGCGGGTGGCTACCAGATGTTCGGCATCACGCCGATGCCGATCTATGACCCGAACCAGACGGTGCCCTACCTGCGCGACTTCATGTGCCTGTTCAAACCGGGCGACATCGTGAAGTGGAAACCCATCGGGCGCGAGGAATACGACCAGACCGTTGCCGAGGTGGATGCGGGCCGCTGGATGCCGCGCATCGCGCCGGTGACCTTCTCGCTGACCGATTTCCAGGCCGACATCGACGGCACCAACGCCCGCATCATGGAGGCGCTCAATGGCCATTAATGTCCTCAAGCCGGGCCTGTCGACCACCGTTCAGGACCTGGGGCGCCCCGGCTACTATCACATCGGCATTCCGACCTCGGGCGGGATGGACATGCTGTCGCTGGCGGCGGCGAACCTGCTGGTCGGAAATGCGGCGGGCGATGCCGTTCTGGAAGCAGTGTTCCTGGGGCCGGAACTGGAATTCACCGCCGACGCGACAGTGGCCGTGACCGGCGCCGACATGCCGCCCAAGGTGGATGACCAGGAACAGGCCACCTGGACGTCGTTCAAGGTGCGCAAGGGACAGGTGCTGAGCTTTGGGTTCCTGAAGGCGGGCGCGCGGGCCTATATCGCCGTTTCGGGCGGGATCGACGTGCCGGTCGTGCTGGGGTCGCGGTCGACCTATACGCTGGGCGCGCTGGGCGGCTTCAAGGGCCGCAAGCTGGAGGCGGGCGATGTGCTGCCGGTCGGGGCGGGCAAAGGCGCTGCCGAAGGCCGCTGCCTGCCCGAGGCGCTGCGCCGCAAGCCGCAGATGCCTGCGGAACTGCGGATGCTGCCAGGCCTGTACTGGCACCGGATTACCGAAGGTGCGGGCGCCCGGTTCTTCGAGGATACCTGGAAGGTTGCGCCCGAGGCGGACCGCATCGGCTATCGGTTCAAGGCGGGACAGCCGCTGGAATTCGTGGCGCGCGACCAGCCGTTCGGCGCCGGGTCGGACCCGTCGAACATTGTCGATGCCTGCTACCCCTACGGATCGGTTCAGGTGCCTGGTGGCACCGAACCCATCGTTCTGCACCGTGATGCCGTCTCGGGCGGCGGATACTTCATGGTGGGGACGGTGATTTCGGCGGACATGGACCTGATCGGCCAGTTGCAGCCCCACACGCCGACGCGGTTCGTCAAGGTGACGATGCAAGAGGCACTGGCCGCCCGGGCGGATCGCAAGCGGGTGCTTGACGGCATCGCGGCAACGCTGTCCTGAGAGCGCAGGACCATTGACCCGGGCGATCCAAGGCCCGGGTTTCACCGCTTGCGAGGGACAATGCACGGAACCGCGGATCAGACCCAGCTTGCCGCACCGCCTGCTGTGAAACGCAGGCTGCTGCGGGTGCTGGGCACCTCCATCACGCTGCTGCCGCCGGTGCGCGAACAGGCCCGGGCCGACCTGGGGTTCGACATTGAGTTCACTCAGCTGGATTTCCTGGACTGCCAGCGTCAGGCGGCGATGGAGCCGCAGGGCTATGACGTTTACGAGCAATGCTTCCACAACCTTGACATCGTCTGGTTCTGGGGGGCGCTGCAACCTATTGATATTGCGCGCATCCCGGAATGGGACAACATCTCGGACCTGGTGAAGCTGGGCGGTGTGTCCAAATATGCCGGGCGGGGGCGCGGCGATGCGCCGGTGAAGAAGCTGTACATCCAGCCGGGCGGCTTTCTGGGGTCGAAGCCGTCGCGCCATATCAGCATGTTGCCCACGGTTCACAACATGGACAGCTTCGGCTTTGACGCGCGGGTGTTCGGGGCCTCTCCCGAGGTGCGGCCAAGCTGGGCCTGGCTGCTGGACCGCCGTGCCAAGGGCCGGATTGCGCTGGTCGACGAACCCGCCATCGGCTTTTTCGATGCGGCCCTTGCCGCCGAAGCCAGTGGCGAGCTGGAGTTTGCCGATATCGGCAACATGACGATCGACGAGATCAACGCCCTGATGAAGCTGCTGGAGCGCAAGCGGCTGGATGGATATTTCTGCGCCTCCTGGCGGGACGGCGACGAAGCTGCGGCGCTGGCCGAGCAGGGCAAGGTGGCGATTCAAAGCATGTGGTCGCCGGTCTACGGCAAGCTGCGCCGGGCCCGCCCGCATTTCGTGGAAGCCGTCCCTGTGGAGGGCTATCGCGCTTGGCACGGCGGGGCCAGCCTGTCGCATCATCTGCGCGGTGCGCAGTTGGACATGGCGTATGAATACCTGAACTGGTGGCTGTCGGGCTTTGCTGGCGCGGTCATGGCGCGGCAGGGTTACTACATCTCGAACCCGACACGGGCGCGCGATTTTCTGGCGCCGGACGAGTGGGCCTATTGGTATGATGGCGCCGCCGCCACGCGCGACCTGCCGGGACCGACGGGTGAGGTGGCCGTGGCCGCCGGCAGCCGCCGGGCGGGCGGGCCCTACACCGACCGGGCGCGCCAGATCGTCATCTGGAACACCGTGATGGACGAATACAACTATGCCGCCCGCGCCTGGGACCGCTTTGTCCGCCGCCTTCAGGAAGGGGTCGAGGCATGATCCGCGCGGCCAATCCCCTTGCGCAGGAACCGCGCTATGACCTGATCGCCCGCGTGCTGCGCGACAACATCCGCTCGGGCGCGTTGCCGGCGGGGTTCGTACTGCTGGAAGGGCCGATTGCCACGGTGATGCAGACCAGCCGAGTGCCGGTGCAGACCGCGCTGCGCCAGTTGCTTGACGAAGGCCTGATCCACCGGTTCGACGGGCGCGGCTATCTGGTGGGGGAAGGTGCAGCCGATGCGGCACCGATCCGGCGCGATATCCGCGAGCTGGACCTGTCGATTCCGCCCTTGGTGGATGATGCGTTGCAGACCCGAGGGACCTGGCGCCATGTCTATGACGAGGTCGAGGAAGAGGTTGCCTCGTGCCAGATCTTTGGTGAGTTCCGCATTGTCGAGACGGAGCTGGCCGAGCATCTGGGCGTCAGCCGCACGGTGGTGCGCGACGTGCTGGCGCGGCTTCAGGAGCGGGGACTGATTCGCAAGAATGCGGCGTCGCACTGGATCGCCGGGCCGCTGACCGCCCGCACTGTCAGCGAGAAGTTCGAGCTGCGCGGCATCGTCGAACCGGTCGCGCTGCGCCTGGCAGCGCCGCATATCCGTTATGCCGAGGTCGAAGCGCTGCTGGAGCGGATCGGAAGCGATGCTGCCATCTCGCCGCAAGAACTCGGCGAGGGCCTGCTGGAACACTGCATCGCGCAGGCACCAAACACTGCGTTGGTCGAGATGATCCGGTCGAACCGGCTGCTTTTGTCGGCGGTTGACCGCGCCCTGATCCGGCTGGGTTTGCCCCGCGACGAGGATACGATCGAGCAATACCAGACGCTTTTCGACCTGATCGCCCGGCATCCCATTGATTCTGCGTGCGAATATCTGCGCGACCATCTGTCCATCACGGCCCGGCGTCATCTGGCGCGGATGAAGATTGTGGCGGTTATCCCCGAGGGGGGTGCATTCGCTGCCTATCTGAGTCCTCAGTAAAATGATTATTGCGTACCGTAGTGCATCTTTTGCGAGAAAAGGCTTCACATTCTGCCGAATTTTTTCCCGAATCTTGTCGTTTCTTGCCGAAATTATGCCCTGCCGCGCAATTTGATATGCCGTTGACAGATGCAAAAACTATCTGTGTTATACGAAGTACAGTTTGTTCCAGTATGCGACTCGCGTCCGGCGCTGTCGGGAGACACTGAAAAAGGGGCGGCCATGAACGCGGTCCCGAACCACGGGTGAGGTAAGATTTGGACACGTCAGTCTTCCGACTGGACGGCGTCACCAAGCGCTATGGCGACCTGGTTGCGCTGGACAACGCCACGCTGGAGGCGGGGGCGAACGAGTATATCTCGTTCCTTGGGCCGTCGGGTTCCGGCAAGACCACGCTCTTGCGCGTGATCGCGGGCTTTGAGGCCCCGGAATCCGGTCGCGTCTATTTCAATGGCAAGGACATCACGAACCTGCCCGCGCATGAACGCGGCATCGGGTTCGTCTTCCAGAACTTTGCGTTGTTCCCGCACCTGACGGTGATCCAGAACGTCGGCTTCGGGCTGACGCATGGCAAGTCCGGTCTGAGCGCCGCCGAAATCGAGCGGCGCAGCCTTGAGATGATCGAACTGGTGGGCCTGTCGGGCATGGAAGGCCGCGGCGTCGACCAGATTTCCGGTGGACAGCGGCAGCGCGTGGCGCTGGCCCGGACCCTGACCATGCACCCCAAGGTGGTGCTGCTGGATGAACCGCTGGGTGCGCTGGATGCCAACCTGCGGTCACGGATGCGCAACGAACTGCGCGCCATTCGCGAGCGTCTGGGCGTGACCTTCGTCCACGTCACCGGCAGCGAGACCGAGGCCCTGGCGATGGGCGACCGGATTGTCGTTCTGGACCGCGGGCGCATCATCCAGGTGGGCACTCCGGACGAGGTTTACGGCGCACCCGCCTCGCCGGAAGTGGCGCATTTCCTGAACCGCTTCAACCTGTTCGACGGCACGCTGTCGGGCGGCACTTTCAACGGCGTTTTCGGTGCGGTTCCGTCGCCGCAGGCCATTCCGTCGGACCGCAGTGTCTATGCGGTGCGCTATGACCGGATGCAGGTCCTGCCCGTGTCGGCCAAGGTCAGCGGCCCGTCCTTCCGCGCGCGCTTCGTTGCGTCGGAATACCTGGGTTCGTCGATGATGAACTTTTTCGAGGCCGAGGACGGCCATGTGATCGAGATGGAGCATCACCTGAGCCTGGGCGCTGCGCAGGAATTCGAACCCCGGCAGGACTACCTTCTGACGTGGAACCCCGATCAAGCCATTGTATTCGGTCGCGAGGCATCCCGATGACCAGCCAAACCACCATCCAGAAGCGCCAGGCGACGACGACACGCTGGCTTCTGCTGCCCGGCATCATCTGGATGTCGCTGTTCCTTGTCGTGCCGATCCTGATGATCGTCTATGTGTCGTTCTGGACGCAGACGACCTTCAACATCTCGCCCGATCCGACGCTGGCAAGCTGGAAGCAGTTCTTTTCCTCTGACACCTACACCGGGTCCTTGTGGACGACGATCCGCATCTGGCTGATCGTGCTGGCCTGCACCTTCATCGTCGGCTATCCCACCGCGCTGTTCGTGGGCTTGTTCGTCAAGTCGCAGACACTGTCGACCGTGCTTCTTGTGATCTGCGTCATTCCGTTCTGGACCTCGTTCCTGATCCGGGTGCTGGCCTGGCGGCCGATGCTGGGCAAGGAAGGCGCGATCAACATCGTGCTGATGAAACTGGGCATCATTCAGCAGCCGATCGAGGTTCTGCTGTTCACCGAACTGTCCGTGATCATCGGCATGACGCAAATCTACTGCGTCTTCATGGTCGGCCCGATCGCCTTCATGCTGAGCCGGATCGACCGCAACATCATCGAAGCGGCCCGTGACCTGGGCGCGGGGTTCGGCCGCATCTTCTGGAAGATCATCTTCCCGCTGTCGCTGCCTGGCGTGGTCGTCGGCGCCATCTTTGTCAGCGTCATGGTACTGGGCGAATTTGCCACCTCGGGTGCCTTGTCGGGCCGCAAGGTCAACCTTCTGGGCAACATCATCGTAACCCAGGTCGGGTCCTTGAAATGGGCGATGGCCTCGGTCGTGGGGGTGATCCTGACGGTCGTGATGGGCATCGTCATCGCGGGCTTCCTCCGCATCGTCGACTTGAAGCGGGAGCTGTGAAGCCATGGAATCGCGCATCCTGAAACCCACGCTGGCCATCTACGTCGCGCTGTTCATCCTGTTCCTTTACGGCCCCTTCGTGGTGCTGACGATCATCTCGTTCCAGCAGGGGCCGGAAGGCGGGCCGCAGTTTCCGATCATCGAATGGTCGACCTACTGGTATCGCCACATCTTCGGGCTGACCCCGCCGTCGCGCATTGCGCCCTTGCCGTTCGGCGAGGCGCTGCTGCGGTCGCTGGTGCTGGCACTGATGACGATGGTCGTGTCCACCGTGCTGGGCGTGATGTCGGCGCAGGCGTTCCGCCGCAAGTTCAAAGGCTCGGGCGTGGTATTCTACCTGATCGTTCTGGGCATGATGGTGCCGGGCGTGCTGACCGGCCTTGGCACCTCGCTGCTGGCCAACAACGTCATCGGGATCGAGCGGCACTGGTACACCACCGCCTTTGCCACCCATGTGGCCTATACCTTCCCCTTCGCCTTCCTGGTGATGCTGGCGATCCTGAACCGCTTCGATGCCTCGGTGGAAGAAGCGGCCTGGTCGCTGGGCGTGGACCCCTGGACCACGTTCCGCAAGGTGACCTTCCCGCTGATCTTTCCGGGCGTGCTGTCGGCGATGCTCTTCGCCTTCACCCTGTCGCTGGATGAATTCCCGCGGACTCTGTTCGCCTCGGGACGCGATCAGACGCTGCCGCTGGCGATCTACGGCACCTTCTCGGTGGAAATTCACCCCAACATCTTTGCCTTCGGGGTTCTGACCACGCTGTTCTCCTTTGCGCTGCTGTCGGTCTACGGCATCCTGATGGCGATGTCGGTTCGCCGCGCCAAGAAAATGGCCATGCAGGAGGACATCGCATGACCACGGCGGGCACGGTCATCGTTACCGGCGCGGGATCGGGGATCGGGCGGGCCATCGCGTTGCGGCTTGCCGCCGATGGCTTCAGGGTGATGGTCAACGACTATCGCGCCGAGGCTGCCGCCGCCGTTGCCGCCGAGATTGGCGGGGATGCGCAAAGCTGCGGCGGCGACGTGTCGAGCGAGGCAGATGTGGCGGCGATGGTTGCGGCCACCGAAGCTGCCTTTGGCGCGGTGACCCATCTGGTCAACAACGCGGGCCATGTCCATCAGGGCCGGTTCGAGACCCTGACTGCCGCCGACTTCGACCGCATGATTGCCGTTCACTTGCGCGGAACCTTCCTGTGCGCCCATGCCGTGATCCAGGGAATGCTGGAACGCAAGGCGGGAGTCATCGTCAACGTCGCTTCGCAGCTGGGCCAGATCGGCGGGATCGAGCTGGTGCATTACAGCGCCGCCAAGGCCGGCATCATCGGCCTGACCAAGGCATTGGCGCGCGAGGTCAGCGCCCGGGGCGTGCGGGTGAACGCCGTGGCCCCCGGCCCGATCAACACGCCGCTGGTGCGCAGCCTGTCCGAAGACTGGCAGCGTGCCAAGGCCGCCGAACTGCCGCTGGGCCGCTTTGGCGAGCCTGAAGAAGTTGCGGCAACCGTTTCGTTCCTTTGCTCGCCCCAGGCGTCGTTGTTCGTCGGGCAGACGCTTGGCCCCAACTCCGGAGACGTAATGCTATGACCCAGACCGTTTTGATCACCGGGGCAGGAATTGGCATTGGCCGCGCCAGCGCCAAGGCCTTCGCGGGTGCCGGGTATCATGTCGTTGTCACCGATGTTCTGGAAGCCGAGGGCAAGTCCTGCGTGGCCGAGATCAAGGCGGCTGGCGGCAGCGCCGAATTCCATCTTCTTGACGTCCGTTCGACCGAAGCGGCCGACGCGCTGGTGGCGCGGATCGAGGCCGAGCGCGGCGGGCTCGACGTAATCGTGGCCAATGCCGGGATTGCCCACAAGGTGCCCTTAGCCGCGCTGTCCGACGAAAAGTGGGACCATACCTTCGACATCGACCTGAAGGGCATCTTTCGTGTCGTCCGCCCGGCGATGGCTGGCATGAAGGCACGGAAGAACGGGGCGGTCATTGCGCTGTCGTCGATCATGGGGGTGGCCTATGGCTGGGACGAACATGTGCATTACTCGGCCGCCAAGGCGGGGGTTGTCGGCCTTGTACGCGGGCTAGCGGTCGAACTGGCGCGCGACGGCATCCGCGTGAACGGGGTGGCGCCGGGCTATATCCGCACGGCGCAACTTCTGTCGAAAGAAAACTCGCTTGGTCCGGAAGGGGCCGAGAAAGCGGGGGAGTTCATTCCCATGGGACGGATCGGCGAACCCGAGGAGATCGCCGATGTCGTCCTGTTCCTGGCATCCAACGGCGCCCGATACATGACCGGTCAGGTCGTGGTCGTGGACGGAGGATTGCTGGTCGGGCGCTACTGACGCCCGGCCCAGCAAGTGAAGACCTCAACCAACAGACAATAATCAGGAGGTAAGACTATGAACAAACAGTCTCTTTCGCGGCGCCGGTTCCTTCAGGGAACCGCCGGGTCGGTGGCTCTTGCCGCTGGCGGGATGCCGTTCCTCGGCGCGCAGCAGGCCTTTGCCGCTGACCTGGCGTCGCAGGAACTGCGCACCGTCGGCCTTTCCGTGACGGTTCAGGAACGCATCCTGAACGACTTCAAGGCCGCTTCCGGCGTGAAGGCCGTTTCGGGCAAGGCTGACATCTTCCCGAACACCCAGACCGAGCTTCTGTCGGGCTCGACCGCCTATGATTGCTGGGAAACCATCGCGGAACGCCTGCCGTCGATCGTGCAGACCGACCTCGTGGCGCCGATCCCGACCGCTTCGTTGACCAACTGGACGGGCGTGGGCGAATCCTTCCTGAAGGCGAATGATAAGTGGGAGCCGCGCGCCCAGATCGTTGGCCAGATCTGGACCGACGAGTCGCAGACCGCGCTGAACATGGTGCCGACCGTCTACAACTTCGACTCGATCGGCTACCGCCCCGACCTCGTCTCGGCGGAAGAGGCGTCGCTGTGGTCCTCGCTGTTCGATCCGAAGTTCAAGGGCAAGACCGGCCTGAACGTCGACCCCCTGATCGCTTTTGGTCAGGCCATCATGGCGATGAACGAGCTGGGCCTGCTGGCCGTGCCGAACCCCGGCAACCCGGATGCGGCTACCATTGAGGAAGCGGCCAAGTTCCTGATCTCGAAGAAGAAGGAAGGCCAGTTCCGCGCCCTGTGGGGCGACTTCGGCGAGCTGGTGAACCTTCTGGCCTCGGGCGAGATGATCCTGGCCGACGCCTGGCAACCGGCCGTCATGGCCGTCAAGGCGCAGGGCGTGCAATGCTCTTACGCCACCATGAAGAACGGCTATCGCGGCTGGGCCATCGGTGTCTCGGCGTTGAAATCCTCGCCCAACTTCGATGCAGTCGTGGCTTATGCCGACTACTGGTTGTCGGGCGGCCCGGCGGTTGCAGTGTCGGAACAGGGCTACTACACGCCCAACGACAAGGTGAAGGCCGCCATGGCGCCCGAGAAGTACGCCTTCTGGTACGAGGGCGCGCCCTGGGTTGGCGCGGAAGAGCGCGGCATCAAGGAAGGCGACCTGCGCGACGGCGGTTCGTTGGCGACCCGCGCGGCCAACGTCGCCTACTGGCACCAGTGGCCGGACGAGTACGACCTGCTGATCTCGAAGTGGGACGAATTCCTGTCGGCCTGATCTGCCGTGAACCTGCGGCCGGGGCATCATGCCCCGGCCGCGCAAGGACCTGAAATCTTAGGAAACTCCAGTGGCCTACGACCTGCAGCTTTCGCACATCGGCAAGGTTTACGACAACGGCACGCCGGCCGTGATCGACTTCAACCTTGATGTGGACAAGGGAGAGTTCATTGCTTTCCTTGGTCCGTCGGGCTGTGGCAAATCGACGACGCTGCGGATGATTGCAGGGTTCGAATCCATCACCTCGGGCGATCTTCTGATCCGCGGCAAACGGATCAATGACCTTGAGCCGGAAAAGCGCCCGACCTCGATGATCTTCCAGAACTACGCGCTGTTTCCGCACATGACCGTGCGCCAGAACGTGATGTTCGGGCTTGAGGTCAAGCAGCTGCCTGCCGGCGAGGCGAAGCGCAAGGTGGACCGCATCCTGGAAAAGCTGGGCTTGACCGAGGTGGCCGACATTCGCCCCACCCGCCTGTCCGGCGGCCAGCGCCAGCGGATCGCGTTGGCCCGGTCGCTTGTGGTGGAGCCTGATATCCTGCTGCTGGACGAACCGCTGGGCGCGCTGGACGCCAACCTGCGCAAGTCTATCCAGAACGAGCTGAAGCTGTTGCAGCGCGATCTGGGGATCACCTTCGTCTTCGTGACCCATGCCCAGTCCGAGGCGCTGGCGCTGTCGGACCGGATCGTCGTGATGAATGCCGGTCGGGTCGAACAGATCAGCCCGCCGCGAGAGCTGTATACCCGCCCGCAAAGCATTTTCGTCGCCCGCTTCATTGGCGCAAACACGCTGATTTCCGGGTCTGTGCGGTCGGTCTCGGGGGCGCAGATCACGCTCGACACTGCGTTTGGCCCGCTGACAGCCGACGCCCCCGCCTCCGTGCCAACCATCGGGCGCCCGGCTTCCATCGTGCTGCCGGCCGAAGCGATGCACGTCCTGCCTGCCGCGCTGCCCGAGGCGGAAATCCGCGAGAAGGGGGGCAGCAACATGGTGCCCTGCACCATCACGCGGCTGCAACTGGTGGGCCATATCCTGCAGATCGGCTTGGTGCTGCCGAACGGTGAGGCGGTGACACTGGAAGGCCATGCCGACAAGTATCGCGATACCCTTTCGGCCGGCAGCCCTGCGGTGGTGGCGTGGCAGCCCTCTGACGCCACGCTGATCGTGCAGTAGGCATACCATGACGATGCCGACCGCCAGCCAGCTTGCGCATGACCTGCGCGCCGGAACGCGCGACCCCGTCGATCTGGTGGCCGAGGTGTTCGACCGCATTTCTGCCCATGGCGACGCGGCGCTGTTCGTCCGGCAAACGTGTGCCCGCGCCGAGGCCGAGGCCCGCGCCGCGCGCGAACGGCTGCGTGCGGGCAATCCGGCAAGCCTGCTGGATGGCGTGCCACTGGCCTGGAAGGACCTGTTCGACCTGAAGGGCACGGTCACCACGGCAGGCTCTGCCGTGCTGCGCGATGCCCCGCCCGCCGCGGCAGACGCTGCGCTGGTGACTGCGGCGATGCGGGCGGGGTTGGTCAGCATCGGCACCGTCAACATGACCGAGTTCGCCTATTCCGGCATCGGGCTGAACCCGCATTACGGAACGCCGCGCAACCCGCGCGACGCGGCAACCCACCGGTCGCCCGGCGGGTCGTCGTCGGGCAGCGGGGCGGTGGTGGCGGCGGGGATCGTGCCACTGTCCATCGGCACCGATACCGGCGGGTCGATCCGCATTCCTGCGGCCTTCAACGGCGTGGTCGGCTACAAGACATCAACCAGGCATCACCCGATGGCCGGCGTGTTCCCGCTGTCGCCGACGCTGGACACGCTGGGCCCGCTGGCGCAGACGGTGAACGACTGTGTGCTGGCAGACGCCGCGCTGCGCGGCCTGGCGCAGCCTCAGGCCCGCCCCGCCTATCCCGCAGGGCTGGATTTCGTTGTTCCCGACACGGTGATGCTGGACGATCTGGATCCCGCCGTTGCCCAGGCTTTTGATGCCACGCTGGCCCGACTGGCCGCTGCCGGTGCGCGTGTCCGCCGGATCGCCCTGCCGCAACTGCGCGAGACAACCGAAGTGATTGCCCGGCTTGGCCCCCTGGCTTCGGCCGAGGCGCTGGATATCCATTGGGACCGACTGAACGGCCCCGATGCCGACCGGATCGACCCCCGCGTGGTGCGCCGCATTCGCATGGCCGACAGGATGACTGCAGTGGACCTGGTTCGCCTTCTGGGTCACCGCCGTCGCCTGATTGCCGAAGTCGGCGACATTCTGGGCGACGCGCTGCTGATCTGCCCCACCACGCCCAGTGTGGCCATGCCGATCGCCCCGCTGGAGGCGGATGTCGAGGTGTTCTTTCACCACAACTTCCGCACCCTGCGGAACACCGCGCTTGGCAACTTTCTGGACTGGTGCGGACTGGCCATCCCCAACGGCACCGACAGCGACGGCATGCCGACCAGCCTGATGATCTGCGCCAGCCACGGGCGCGACCTGCCGCTTTTGTCGGCCGGACTGGCGTTGGAACAGACCATTCGCGGCTGAGGCCGCCCTGAACCGAAGGGGCGGGAATGACCCTGCCCCAGAACTGATGAATAAGGAGGATAACGGATGACCAAGAAGATCATGTGCGCTTTCGGCACCGACATCGACTCGGTGGCGGGCTGGATCGGGTCCTATGGCGGCGGCGACAGCCCTTCGGACATCCAGCGCGGCATTTTCGCAACCGAGGTTGGCGTGCCGCGCCTGCTGCGCCTGTTCAAGAAATACGACCTCAGCACCACCTTCTTCATTCCCGGGCATTCCCTGGAAACCTTTCCGAAAGAGATGGAAATGATCGTCAAGGACGGTCACGAGGTCGGCGCCCACGGCTATCTGCACGAAAACCCCATCGCGATGACGCCGACGCAGGAGGAAGACGTCCTGGTCAAGTCGATCGACCTGATCAAGGGCCTGACCGGCAAGGCGCCGCGCGGCTATGTGGCGCCGTGGTGGGAAATGTCGAACTCGACCGCCGCGCTGCTGCTGAAGCACGGCTTCACCTATGACCACAGCCAGGGGTATCGCGACTTCCAGCCGTTCTATGCGCGCGTCGGCGACAGCTGGAATACCATCGACTATTCCAAGTCGGCCAAGGACTGGATGCACCCGTTGAAGCACGGCAAGGAGATCGACCTGGTCGACATCGCGGCCAACTGGTATGTCGATGACCTGCCGCCGATGATGTTCATGAAGAAGTCGCCGAACAGCCACGGCTTCGTCAATCCGCGCGACATCGAGGAGCTGTGGCGCGACCAGTTCGACTGGGTGTATCGTGAGATGGACTACGCCGTCTTCGCCTTTACCATCCACCCGGATGTGGCCGGCCGCCCGCAAGTGCTGCTGATGCTGGAGCGCCTGATCGAATACATCAGCAAGCATTCGGGCGTGGAATGGGCGACGTTCGAGGACATCGCCAACGATTTCCGCAAGCGGTATCCTTTCGGCGGCGGTAAACGCCCCGAGGTGATCTGACGTTCAGCGCCGGGGGGCGGACACCGCCCCTCGGCCCCTTTCGCGGAGTGCGGCCATGTGCAACGCCTGTGGCAACCCTGCTGCCCCCGGACACTGGACAGACGCCGGTGCCGCCAGCCCCGGCGACCGCTTGCGCGCCCGCTTTCACCGCGCGGCCTTGCTGAATGCCGTGCTGAAGCCTTACGGCTTGTCGGCGCATGATGGCGGGGTTGTGCCGGGTATCCAGGTCGGAACCCTGTCCGGCGCGCAGACCATCGTGCAAACGCTTGATGACCTGTGGGCCGAGGCCGAGCGATTGGCCGGACAGCCGATAGACCCGCTGGACCCGCGGTATCTGGATGGCTGACACCCGCCTTCGGCTGACGCTGCTTGGCGGCTATCTGGGGTCTGGCAAGACAACCTGGTTGCGCCATCAGTTGCACTTTGGCGCCTTTGGACCGCGCGTGCATGTCGTGGTGAACGAGGCTGCCGAAGTGCCGGTGGACGATGCGCTGCTGTCGGGCGCCGACGGGATGACGCTGCTGTCGGGCGGGTGCTGCTGCTGTTCCGGCCGCGGCGCCCTGATTGCGGCGCTGCGCAGCCTTTGTGATGCCCGCAGCCGGATTTCGGTTGACGCTCCCAGGTTGGAACGGATCATTCTGGAAACCAGCGGGTTGGCCGATCCCGGCGCCATCTTGCAAGCGATCCAGGCCGATCCGGTGCTGGTGAACCACATTGTCGTTGATGAGACGATCGTGGCCGTCGACGCCTTGCACGCAATGGCCCAGCTGACGACCGAACCCTTGGGGCGGCAGCAGGTGGAGGCGGCGGACCGGTTGATCCTGACCAAGACCGATGCCTGTCCCCCCACCGCGCTGGCCACCTTGCGCGCGTCGTTGGCCTTGCTGAACGGCCACGCTGCCGTCACGGCGGCCACCCTTGGCGAAGCGGTGCCGCTGCCGTTCCTTCCCGCTGACACGGAGCCCGCTTTGCTGCCCCCGCTGGGATTTGACGATCAGCGCGGGCCGATCCGACCAACGCAGGTTGCCATTCCCGACGGGCTGGACTGGGCGGCGTTCACGCTGTGGCTGTCGGCGCTGTTGCACGCGCGCGGCGATGATCTGGTGCGCGTCAAGGGCGTTGTCCGCACACCTGCCGGACGGCTTTTGCTGCAAACCGTGCGCAAGGTTGTGCAATCGCCCGAAATCCTGCCGGATCAGGGGGACGCGCGGCTGGACAATCGGATCGTCTTCATCGGGCGCGGCTATCGCCCACAGGATCTGGGGCGGTCCTTGCACCGCTTTCTGGGCCTGCCACCGCCTTCACCGCTGCACGAGGGACCATGACAAACCTGACCATCCGCCCGCTTCGCCCCGAGGATCGTGCCGACTGGGCGCGGCTTTGGACCGGATACCTTGAGCATTACAAGACCAGCGTTCCGCAGGCGGTGTATGACAGCACCTTCGCCCGGCTTCTTGGCGATGATCCGCAGGATTTCAATGGCTTGCTGGCAGTGTCGGATGGCCGCCCGGTCGGCCTGGTGCATTACCTGTTCCACCGCCACTGCTGGAAGATCGAGAACGTGTGTTACCTGCAGGACCTTTATGCCGATCCGTCGGTGCGCGGGCAGGGCGTGGGTCGGGCGCTGATCGAGGCGGTCTATGCCGCTGCCGACGCCAACGGCACGCCTGCCGTCTACTGGCTGACGCAGGATTTCAACCAGACTGCGCGGCAGTTGTATGACCGGATTGCCCAGGTCACGCCGTTCATCCGCTACAATCGCAAGGCTTAGGTGCGGGCCTTGCGATAGCTGTCTTTCAGCGCGATGCGATCGCCGTCGAAGCGAAAGATGTCGCAGCCCTGAACATCAACCGCTGCTCCGGCCGTGTTCGTGCCGATGAAACGCCATTCGGAAACGCCCGTATCGCCGAACACATGATGGCTGTCGGCGGTCCAGGCGGCCTGCGGAAATGTCTCGAACATCGCGGCGTAAGAGGCGCGCACCGCGGCGCGACCGATGAACCGCCGCCCCTCGGCCTCGGGTCCGGCCGAGGCGTGGAAGGCGCAGTCGTCCGCCATGCAGTCCATCAACGCCTCAACGTCGCGCGCATTCCAGGCTGCCATGAAGCGGACCAGGGTTTTGTGACGGCGATGCGAGAGGGCATCTGCCACCGTCTCGACCTCAAGAAACGCCAGCGGTTCGGCGCCGGCATTGATGACGTTGTGGCTCACCCCCTCGCGCCGGGAATAGGGCAGTCCCTGGGTCAGAACGGCGGTGCGGGTGGCACCGCCTGGCTCCTCCAGCCGCAGCGTCCCGTGGGTCAGCGGCACGATCACATAGTCATGACCGTGGATGTGCCAGCCGGTTTCCGCCCCCGGTGCAAACCGCCATTCCGTAACCTTGAACCGGTGATCGTCAATATGAACGATCGCTTCGCTTTGCGCCTTGGGCATCAGCTTGCCTCCTTTTCCTGGCCTGTCGCCAATGTCCGCGCGGACGGGTGGCGCCATATCTCCATCGGGCCCAGCCGGACATGCTGGAACAGGCCCTCGTGGCTGCAGCCCATTCGCTGCGCCAAACGGATTG
This sequence comes from uncultured Paracoccaceae bacterium, assembly GCA_937907485.1. Classification (GTDB taxonomy): domain Bacteria; phylum Pseudomonadota; class Alphaproteobacteria; order Rhodobacterales; family Rhodobacteraceae; genus Pararhodobacter. The sequence continues at coordinate 42,748 of CALESR010000018.1, forward strand.
ATCGCGAATTGGATGGGTCAATCATGCTGACTGCGGTAGACCAACCCAGACTGTCATAGGCATATGTCCGTGCAGCCAGCGCCGCCTCAAGCGCGATGCCGCGCCCTTCGGCATGGCCCATCAGCACCCAGCCCACTTCAGGCTCATACCACCCGTCGGGAAACCACAACCCGACATGGCCGCAAAAGCGGCCTGAGGCCTGCTCTTCCACCGCCCAGAAGCCATAACCGCGCAGGGCCCAGTGGCCCAGATGCGTTGCAAGCCCGCGCCATGCCATCTCTGCCGTCAGCGGCCCACCGATGAAGCGAGACCGTTCGGTCTGATAAAACGCTGAAAACTCGGGAAAATCGGATTCCCGGTATTCCCGCAAAAGCAGGTTCTGCGTCATCAGTCTTGGGATTGTAATGGTGAAGCTGTCCATCAATCGCTCCGGGTGTTTGCCCCTGCTTACTGCGAAGCGGCGCGCTTCGGAAATGCCGACGGCGGCAATCAGTTATCAGGCTCCGCCGGCAGCAAGTGCCTGCCAGACCAGGCTGGCCGCGATTCCGATCAGGATAGAGCCGCCGATCCATGACATCGCCACGCGCGCGCGGCGGCTTTCGTTCAAGGTCCGTGTCATCGCGCCGCCCATCAGCGCCACGAAGACATCGGAAGGAACCGCCGTCAGCGGCACCAGTGCCCCCAGGATCAGCAGTTGCGCCGCAACGACCAGTTGGCCCGCCTCTGCTGCTTCGGACGGGATGAAGGGTGGCAGGAACAGTGCGAAGAACAGCACCGTCTTGGGGTTCAGCACCTCGACCAGAACCCCCTGCCACATGATCTGCGTCAAGGGTCGAACGCGCATGTCTTGTGCCGCATAGCTGGCCTTCGCGCGGCATTGGGCGTCACGGGTCATGCCTATGCCCAGCCATACCAGATAGGCCGCGCCCACAAAGCGTAGGGCCGTCACCAATCCGTCAAAGGCCGCGAACACGGCGGCCAGCCCAAGTGCCGTTGCCACGGCCAGAACCACCCCGCCCAGGCACAGGCCCAATGCCGACGCGATGCCCGCCGCCCGGCTTTGCCCCACCGTGCGCGACAGCACATAAAGCATTGACGGACCCGGCGTCGCGCTAAGTGCGATGCCGACAAGCGCCACGGCCGCCAGCGAGTCTGCAGAAGACAGCATTCAGGCCCCTCCCCGGTGCAAACGCCCTTCGAACGGGTTCCGATGGGGATGCAGCGCGGCGTCTTGCACCAGCTTTCTGCGATGCCGCAGATAGGGAAAATCTCGCAGCAGCATCCGTTCCAAGTGTGCGCCCGCCTGGAAGGTTTCGTAAAGCGCCGGGCGTTCACGGCCACCCAACTGCGGAAACGGCCGGATTTCGGTGTCGTGATTGGCCGCCACGAAATAAGGCATCGAAAACCGCTCGGGGCTTTTGTTGACAGCCCTGTGCGGCGTGGATCTCAGGACCCCATTGCGCCAGGCTTCCAGCATCTCGCCGATGCTCACCACGTAGACGGATTGATCCACCGGCACGTCAAGCCAGATGTCATCCTGCGTCATCACCTGCAGGCCTTCGTTGCGGGTGTCCAGCAGGGTCAGGCATTCGTAATCGGTATGCGCGCCCAGTTTCACTGACTTCGGGTCTGCCGTCAATCAGATCCGCGCCGATGCCATGGTTGCAGATACGGAAAAAGCCGATATCGCGGGCCGCACTTCCCAGGGCCTGTGCCACCTTGCGGCGCGCCACCAGATCACCGCTTCGCAGCGCGCTGACGTCTATCAGGGGCAGACCTTGCACGGTCGGTACTGACTTTCTTGGGAGTTTAGCCACGTGAACCTCCTGCTGAACGGGGCTCAAGGCCATTGATTCATGGTTAACAAATCATTCCCTGATTGTTCCAATGCCGGAAACAACAAGCAAAAGCTGCTGCCCTGGCCGAGGTTCGAACTAACCGTCACATGGCCACCGGCTCTGTTGCACAAATGCTGTGAGGGATTCATCTCGTGAATCCAGCGTGGTAGCTGGGATGCATGAGCAGACACATACCCCCGACCTACAAGACCAGGAACTGGCCAGCCTACAATGAAGCGCTCAAGCGCCGGGGCTCGCTGACAATTTGGTTCGACCCAGAGACAATCTGGGAGGCCTCACCGACAGGCAAGCGTGGCCGCCAGCGGAGCTACAGCGACGCCGCTATCCAGACGTGCCTGTCCATGAAGGTTCTATTCGGCATGGCCTTGCGGCAAACGACCGGCTTCGTCGAAAGCCTGTTGCGCCTGGTCGGTCTCGACTGGACAGTCCCGGACTTCAGCACGCTGTCGCGTCGCCAGAAGACACTGGCCGTGAATATCCCGTATCGGGGCTCCAAGGGGCCACTGCACCTGCTTATCGATAGCACAGGGATCAAGGTCGAGGGCGAAGGCGAGTGGCATGCGCGCAAGCATGGTGGCACGAAACGCCGCGTCTGGCGCAAGATCCATCTCGGGATTGATGAGGAAACACTGGAGGTCCGAGCCGTCGAGATCACCGGGAGCCATGTCGGTGACGCGCCAGTGTTGCCCGACCTTCTCAACCAAATCCCCGAGGACCAAGAGATCGGCAGCATCACGGCAGACGGCGCTTACGACACACGCAAATGCCATGATGCCATCGCCGATCGGGGCGCTCACGCTGTCATACCGCCCCGCAAAAATGCGCAGCCGTGGAAGGCCGTCACCGCTGGAGCCATGGCCCGAAACGAGGCCCTGCGCGCCGCGAAATACCTTGGCCGTGCGCTCTGGCGACGATGGAGTGGATACCACCGCCGGAGCCGCATCGAGACGAAGATGCATTGCGTGAAGTTGCTGGGCCAGAGGCTCATGGCACGGGACTTCGACCGCCAGGTTGCGGAGATCTAGGTCCGCATCGCCATCCTGAACGGCTACACCGCACTCGGCATACCCGTCACAGAGACCGTGGGATAAGTCTGTCCAGGGAAAGGGGAACTTCGGCGATCAGCCGATTTGTGCAACAGAGCCGATCAGCACGGCCAGATACCGCCCGGGCGAGGGTTCCTTTGCCTTTTGAAACCAGACATCCGACAGCGGCACGAATTGATGCCGGCCCGGCGCCATCGCTTCGGCCAGGGCGGCGAATTCGGTGCTGACAATCATCAGGTTGTGATGGATCCCGGCACTGTGCAGCGGGCGCACGGGCTTTTGCATCAGATCGATCCGGCTGCGCCGTAAGACCGACACCTCGGCATCATTCAAGGCGCGCGCACCATCAAGACTTGGCGAGAACCAGAACCCCTCGGCATCTTCGTCGTCACACAGATTTTTGCCATCGGGGGGCCAGATATGTGCGCCGATGTGGTGCGCGGCCACGAGGGAAACATCAACTCGGCAAATCGTCACTCAGTCACCCTCCGCAAGACCCACATGGAAATCTGCCACTACCCGCAATTCGCGCAAGGGGCGGGCGATGGCAATCGAGGCGGCATAGGTCGGATGCGCCTTGTAGCGAGCCAACTCTGCTTCGTCCGCGAACGCGCCATAAACTACGAAATCGACCGGGGCCGACAGGGTGTCAAGCCCGAGGTTGCGCCCGATCTCCACGCGGCCATGGGGAATTTGCGTCAACAGAAGCAAGCCTTCGTAAAGCCGCTCGACATCCTCGCGGTTGCGGGCGGAAAAGAACACGACATGGCGCAGCATCGTCATGCCACCGCGCGCCGAAGCATGGCCAGGCCCCCCGCAAGCGCCAGGAAGACGCCCCCGCAAAGCCGATCCATCCGGGCGATCAGCTTCGAGCCAAAGCGTCCCGCACACCGCTTGCCTGCGGCCGCATAGGCCAGCAGAACCACCAGGTCGATCAGCGAGAAAATCACCGCCAGAAGCAGGTATTGCGGCAGGACGGGCGTTGTGGCGTCAATGAACTGGGGGAGCAGCGCGGTGAAGAACAGGTAGCCCTTTGGATTGGTCACGGCGACAAGGAAGCTGCGCGAAAAGAGACGGCGTCTTTCCGTGACATGGGCGATGGTCGCTGTTGCGGTGGGGGCAGCTTTGCTGAGAAGAAGCCTTAGCCCGATATAGACCAGATAGGCCACCCCCAGCCATTTCACGGCCGAGAACAGCAGCTGCGAGGTGGACAGCAGAACCCCCAGACCGGCCGAGACAGCGGCGATCAGAACCAGGTCCGAAAGGACCGCGCCCGCGATCCCGAAACCGGCATCACGCAACCCGTGGCGTGCACCGTTGGAGAAGGCCAGAAGAGAGGTCGGCCCCGGCGTGGCGACGGTCAGCAGGGCCGCAAGCGCAAAGGTCAGCAGGGTAAAGCTCATGATCTTCTCCGGTTCCGGGCGGTTGGGGTAAGTGTCGCGGCCACCAGCATCAGGGAGACTCCGGCAGCGATCATTCTGATAAGGTTGGCCGACTGCCAGCGCGTGGAATAGGCCTGCCAGATCGTGGCGGCCTCCGGCGCTTGGGCATCGACTGCGGCAAGGTCTTGGTTCAAGGGAACATTGATGGTGGCAGTGACCCCAAAGACCCCGACCATATGCAAGACAAGTGCGAGGCCCAGCACCACGGCGGCTACCCTTGCCCGCAGAACCGCCATCACGACCGTCGACAGCGCCAGAACAAGAGGCGTTCCGAAGTAGAACGTGCCGAAAAGCGGATTGCGGACAGAGGCGTTCATCGCCTGCATGGCCTCGATGGCAGTTGCCGGGTCGATCATGTCCAGACCGCGCAGGGTCGAGCTTTGCCATGCAAAGAAAAAGCCGAAACAGGCGCCACTGAAGCCGACTGAAATCAGCGGCAGCAGGATGAACAATACCGGCGCCCGGAGCGGCGCAAACGACCTCATCATGCCGACCGCTGTCCCTGCCGGAACAGCACCCCAACGAAAACCGCGATGACAGCGATCTGTGCCGTCAGAACGGCGGGCCAGATCAGCGGAAACTGCGGGTCCAGATACTTCTGGGGGCCAAAGGACAGCATGGCCATCAGCGCGGCAAGCAGGCTGAGCGCCTTCCCCGTCCGGCTCGCGACGGGACCGACAATCAGGGCAGCGGCTGCGGTCGCGAGGGCCACGGCCAGGAACGGCGCTATCGCAAAAAGCGGAATCTTCGCGGGCGGATGCGGTGGTACTTGGGTGTAAAGCGCTCCCAACATGACCAACTGCAGGATGATCAGCACGCTCAGCGCGGCGGAGATCGAACGGGATTCGGACAAGATGGGTCCTCCAGCTTAGGACAGAGACATGTGTAACTTGTATTACGGTTGCGATAATCCGTAATTACAATTACTGACTCTGTCAACGCGGACGTTCAGGGGCGAAGGTACATGCGGCAGGAAACCCGGAAAGCTCGGCGGAAAGAGATCCAGCAGGCTGCGCTGGCGCTGCTTGTCCAGCATGGTTATGCCGCGACAACGATGGCCTCTGTAGCCAAGGCGGCCGGTGCCTCGCTTGAAACGCTTTACAAATGGTATGGCGACAAGCCGGGCCTGTTCCGCGCGATGGTGCAGGCCAATATCGAGGACCTGCGTGACGCGCTGGTGATGTCGACGGAAGCATTCCACGATCCGCTTGCCGCCCTGCAGGAGTTCGGCCCCCGACTGATCGCGGTCCTAACCAGCGAAGAAGTTGTTGCCCTGAACCGGGCGGCGGCGGCCGACTCCAGCGGCGACCTCGGTCGCATCATTGCCGAAGCTGGGCGCGGCTCGATTGCGCCGCAGCTGACCGACCTGTTCGCGCGAGCAATGGAAAGTGACAAACCGGCGCTGATTACCGAGATCTATCTGGGCCTGTTGCTGGGCGACTTGCAGATCCGCCGCGTGATCGGCCGGATGCCGCCCCCTGACGCCATCGAAACCCGGGAGCGATCCGACAGAGCTTTGGAATTGCTCTGCCGACTGTATCCAGCCTGTCCTTCAAAGCCCCCAACTTAGATCCCGCTCGGGCTCCCGCCTCCTGTTGTATCCCGGCAATCCGTGTCAGGCGTCCCTTGATCTCGTCCGGTTCGTTCGCCTGCCGCCCTGCGGCAGCATGGAAAACCGCAATACCGGCACTGACCTACCCCCCTTCCCGAGCCTCGGTCCATGTGCCCAGATTCCAGCCAGTCACGCATTTCGGCAATCGTTGCACTGGGCTAAGGGGCACCGCGCTTTGCATGAATGACTTCTTTCCCAGCTTCGCTGTGGCGACCGTCCCGAATCGCCTTGCGTCGGCTTTCCGCTTCTCGCTCCGTTGCGCGCCCTCGTTCACCCAGAGTTTCTTCCATGCCGTATCGCGATCAAAGCCGCGAACTCTGACAGGTCGACACCGGCCAGGCCAGCCGCGCCGATCTCAATCAATCTGCGGTCCTCCGCGGTCATGCCCCTCTTCGGCCATGCCGACCGAAACTTGTCCAGGGCCTCGGAAAACCCGGATGCCCAATCTCCTTGCGCTTTTTTCGAGCGCCTTGCGATCGATGCGACGAACTCTCCGGGCTCGGAGGCCATATCCGATGCCGCCTGGGCGCGCATCATCACCAGGTCCATGAACCGCTGAAACCGGGACGGGTCGATCCGCGGCAGGACGGCATCGAGGATCGCGGGCAACCATTGGTTCGGCATGAGCATCTGTGGTGCGATGACGACACCGGTCAGGTATCCGTCGAGCCAGTCGGACGCGAGGTCGGTGCCGCGGAGAAGCGCCGTCATCTCACCCGTCTTCTCGGGTGCCGGCGCTTGCCCGGCCAAGTCTTCAAGGGACGCGCCCGGATCGAAATCCGGATCGTCCCGGATCCAGGCCTCGATGGTCTGCTCATGAATGTCGAGCATCACCGGGATCTTCTTCAAGTCACGGCCGTCGAGCAGTGCCGTGGCGCAAGCCGCAAAACTCGCCGCATCCGGTTCAAGGGCGGTTTCCAGCACGTCGGCGGCACGGGTCAGAATGCGCGCCCACCAGTCGCGCCGGGTCTCCAGCCATTTCCAGAGCGCCGCCTCGCCCGCGCGTGCAGTTCGCGCCTTGTCGAGCACCGCCTGTGCCTCATCGCTTTCCTCGAACCAGCTTTCGACGATTTCATGGCGATCCCACCAGCCCTCGCTCGCGAGGATCAGGGCGCCCTGCTCTCTTGGGGAAAGCGCCCGGACGGCGGGCGTCGAGACCAGACCGGCGATCAGGTCCGGCGTCGATCTCACCTCGGGGCGCAGACCGGAGAGCCCGCAGATCCGGGCAACCTCGATCAGGCCCGGAACCGGCGGTCGTCCTTGCGCCAGGCCATCGGCCAGCGCGATG
>CALESR010000019.1 GCA_937907485.1 uncultured Paracoccaceae bacterium
GTCGAGATTGGCGAAGAGCGCGTCCAGCGCCCCCGGCGGCTGGCCAAAGCGCAGCACGCGCCCGGCCTCGTCGCGGATGTGATACCAGAAGGTCGGATACTCGGCGGCGATGGCTTGCAGATCGGATTGCTCGCCCAGCACCAAGGCGCCGTCCTGCAGGTCGAGCGAGCGCAGCGCGCCGTTCATCACGCGAAAATCGAGCACCGGTTCGGTGCCAAAACGCGAGAGCGGCACGGCGGCCAGCGCGGCAAAGACCGCCAGCGTCAGCAGTTGCAGCAGCACCAGCCGCCCGGTCAGCCGCGCCCGCAGCGAGGTGGAGGGGCCGCTCATGCCGCCTCGCGGATCAGATAGCCCAGCCCGCGCATCGCGTGGATCTCGATCCCCGCCGAGGCCAGTTTGCGCCGGAGCCGCGAGATATGGGCGTCGAGCGAATTCGAGGCGATCTCGTCGTCAAAGCCGTAGACCGCGTCTTCGAGCGCGCCGCGTGAGACCGTGCGCCCGGCGCGGCGGATCAGCGCCTCGAGCGCCAGCAACTCGCGCCGGGGCAGATCGAGCGGGGCGCCCGCCAGCGTCGCGCTGCGGCTGTCGAGATCAAAGACCAGCGCGCCCAGCGTCACCAGCGCGGGGTCGCGCCGTGCCGGGCGGCGGGTGACGGCGCGCAGCCGGGCCATCAGCTCGTCCACGGAAAACGGTTTGGGCAGGTAGTCATCGGCGCCGGTGACAAACCCTTCGAGCCGGTCATCGAGCGAGCCCAGCGCGGACAGCACGACCACCGGCACCGCCTCGACCCCGGGGCGGCGCAGCGTGGCCAGAAGGTCGAGCCCGTCGCCATCGGGCAGCTTGCGGTCCAGAATCACCGCGTCATGCACGGCATTCGCCACGGCCTCGCGGGCATAGGCCAGACTGGGCGCATGATCGACCACCACGCCCTGACGGCTCAGGGCGGCGACGATCAATCTGGCCATTTCCGGCTCATCCTCGACCAACAAGACCCGCATGGCACCTCCGGCCCCCCCCCCCTTCATCGCCCGGCCCGATTGCCGCAACATTGCGCCTGTGCGGCAAAGCCGTCGGCGCGCGCACCAGGGGCGGTTGCTGGCGGCCCGGCGTGGCGAAACGCAACTTTGGCGGTGGGGGCGATGATCTGCAAGCGGGCGCGGGCCGGTATTCGCGACTTTCGGCCTGCGCAAGGCTGTGCGAAAAGCGCCAGACCACCGGAAAAGGAGCCGCCATGACCCCAGACCTCGCCCTCGGCATCGGCGCGAACCTGCGCAAGTCTGCCTATTTCGATGCCACCCTGCAGGCCGGGGTGCGCAGCTTTTCGGTGTATAACCACATGCTGATCCCCGCCCATTTCGGCAACCCCGAGGCCGAGTATCAGCGGTTGATCGACGGGGTGGTGATGTGGGACGTGGCCGCCCAGCGGCAGGTGGAAATCACCGGCCCGGACGCGGGCAGGCTGGTGCAATACCTGACGCCGCGGTCGCTGGCGGGCACGCGGGTCGGACAGGGCCGCTATGTGCCGCTGTGCAACCACGACGGGCTGCTGATCAACGACCCCGTCCTGCTGAAACTGGCCGAGGACCGGTATTGGCTGTCGGTGGCCGACAGCGACATCCACCTCTGGGCCGCCGCCATAGGGCACGAGCGGGGTTGGGACGCGCGGGTGTTCGAGCCCGACGTCTCGCCCTTGGCGGTGCAGGGGCCAAAGGCGGTCGAGGTGATTGCGGCGCTGTTCGGGGATTGGGTGCGCGAGTTGCGCTATTTCGCCTTTCGCGAGACCACGCTGGCGGGGATTCCGCTGGTGCTGGCGCGGTCGGGCTGGTCGAAACAGGGCGGGTTCGAGCTGTATCTGACCGACAGCCGCCATGGCACCGAGTTGTGGAACCGGGTTGCGGCGGCGGGGGCGCCCTTTGGCATGATCCCCGGCGCGCCGAATGATGCCGAGCGGGTGGAGAGCGGGCTGGTCAGCTATGGGTCGGACATGAGGTTGCAAGTGGTGCCCGCCGATCCGTTCGAGATGGGGCTGGGCGCGTTGGTCGATCTGGCGGGCGGGCATGAATTTGTCGGCCGCGCCGCCCTCAGCCTGCGGGCCAGCCAGCCGCCCGCCCGCCAGCGCTGCGGCTTTGTGATCGACGGCAATCCGCCGGCGCCCGGTCATCAGGTGGCGCTGCGTCAGGCGGGCGAGGTGGTCGGCGTGCTGACCGATCTGGTGTTCTCGCCGCGGCTGCAGCGGCGCATCGGCCTCGGGCTGCTGCGCAGCGACCGGCTGCAGGCGAAGGATCTGACGGTCGAACTGGCGGGGGGTGACGTCAGGGTCACGCCGGTTGCCCTGCCGTTTGATCGGGCGCGGTGAAGGCGGGACGCCCGCGCGCGGGGCGTCAGGGCTGATCCGGCACCGGGTCGGCGGGTGGGGCCAGCCGCTGCAGGACCGCGGCAAAGAAGCCGTCGGTTCCGTGGCGCGCGGGCGTCAGCGACAGGTGGTCGAATTGGCCGAGCCCCGCCAGGTGCGGCGCGGCCTCGGCCAGCGGCACCAATCGAAACGCCGGATTTGCGGCGAGGAAGGCGGCGACCTGCGCGTCGTTCTCGTCGGCCAGCAGTGAGCAGGTCGCATAGACCAGCCGCCCGCCGGGTTTCACCAGTCGCGCGGCGCTGGCCAGAATCCGCGCCTGCAGCGCCACCAGCGCCGGCAGTCCCAGATCGGGCGCGCGCCAGCGGGCATCGGGGTTGCGCCGCCATGTGCCGGTGCCGCTGCAGGGCGCATCGACCAGCACGCGGTCAAAGCCGCCCTTGTGGCGCTTGACCCAGCGGTCGGTTTCCGAGGCCAGCACCCGCGTTTCGACATTGTGCAGCCCGGCGCGGCGGAGGCGTTCGGCGCAGCGTTTCAGCCGACCCTCGTTGACGTCGCAGGCGATCAGATGGCCGCGGTTGTGCATCTGAGCGGCGAGGGCCAGCGTCTTGCCCCCTGCCCCGGCGCAAAAATCGACGATCCGCTCGCCGGGCCGTGCATCGACCAGCAGGGCGACCAGTTGCGAGCCCTCGTCCTGAATCTCGATCTCGCCGGTTTTCAGCCCCGGCAACCGAGCGAGCGACAGGCGATCCTGCAGCCGTATGCCCTGCGGCGCGAGTTGGGTGGCCTCGGCGCGCAGACCCATGTCTTTCAGGTCG
>CALESR010000020.1 GCA_937907485.1 uncultured Paracoccaceae bacterium
TATGCGTCGATCCATTCCGGCCTGCCGCCACAGCGCCACGGCATCTTGACAAACGGTCACAACTTTCGCGTTCAATTCCCTGATATATTTTCCCAAACCCGCATCGCGGGGGGCATCACCGGCGCGGTCACCCATTCGTGGTGGTCTGAATTCTTCAACCGCGCGCCCTTCGATCCGGTTCGCGATATCGAGTATGATGAGCCTGATAGCCCCAGCATCAATCACGGCCGCTTTCACACGATGTCGGGCTATGACCATGTCAATCAGGCAACGCCGTCGGACATCGACCTGTTTGCCACGCTGACGTCGTTATGCCTGCGCTTTGGCCTGACCTATGGCATCCTGCACACCTGCACGCTGGACAGTATTGGCCACCGCTTTGGCCACGACTGCGGCGAGATGGACCATGCCTGCGCCCTGCTCGACGCCATGCTGGCCAAATTCCTGCCGGTCTGGATCGAGATCGGCTATGAGGTGATCGTCACCGCCGACCATGGCCAGTCGATGCGCGGCCACCACGGCGGCACCGGATCGGACCAGCAAGACGTGGCCTTTTATTACTTCGGCCCGGCCGAAGGGCCGCCAAGAGACACATTGCTCGACCAACTGGCGCTTGCGCCGACGATCCTGAATCGCCTCGGCGCGCCGATCCCGGACACGATGCTGGCCAAGTCCTTTCTGGGCTGACGCTGTGTTTGCGCTCTGAATATCCTCTGGGAGGCGGATCTGGCGCAGCCAAGGCGGGGGCAAATTGCCCCCTTGCCAGCCTGAAACGGCCTCAGCCGCCCATCGCCCTCAGCCGCGCGATCAGCGTCGCAGTCGAGGCATCGCGGCCTTCGGTTGGCGCCTTGCCCTCGACCATCGGCAACAGTTGCACCGCCAGTTCCTTGCCCAATTCGACCCCCCACTGATCGAACGAGTTGATGCCCAGCACCACCCCTTCAACAAACACCCGGTGTTCATAAAGAGCGATGATCGCACCGAGAACGGCAGGGGTCAGCTTGGGGTAGAGCAGCATCGTCGAGGGCCGGTTGCCAGCAAACACCCGGTGACGCGCCTGCCGCTCCATCTCGCGGCCCTTGAGCCCCTTGGCCTTCATCAGCGTCTTGGCCGCGTCCAACGAACGGCCCAGCATCAGCGCCTCGGCCTGCGCCAGGCAATTGGCGGCCAGCATCCGGTGCTGATGCGCCAGAGCAGGTTCGTGGCCCTGCGCCGCCAGCAGGAATTCGCAGGGGATGACATCGGTGCCCTGATGAATGAGCTGATAAAAAGCGTGCTGGCCATTGGTCCCTGGCTCGCCAAAGACCACGGGCCCGGCGGAAACCACCAGCGCGCTGCCGTCCATTGCCACGCTCTTGCCGTTCGATTCCATCTCGAGCTGCTGCAGATAGGCCGGCAACCGTGCGAGGCGCTGGTCATAGGGTAGCACCGCGCGCGCGCCATAGCCGCAGACCTGCCTGTGCCAGAGGCCGACCAGCGCCAACATCACCGGCATGTTGTCTTGCAGCGGCGCCTGGCGGAAATGCTGGTCCATCGCGGCGGCGCCGGCCAGAAAGGCGCGAAAATCCTCCGGCCCGATGGCAATCATCAGGCTCAGGCCGATCGGCCCCCAGATCGAATAGCGACCGCCGACCCAATCAGCAAAGCCGAACACCCGCGCCGGGTCGATCCCAAAAGCCGAGGTCCGGTCCAACGCCGTCGACAGTGCCACGAACTGCCGCGTCGGCTCGGCAACGGCGCGCGCCATCCAGGCCTTGGCGGTTTGCGCGTTGGTGATCGTCTCGATGGTGGTAAAGGTTTTCGAGGCAACGATGACCAGCGTGGTTTCCGGGTTCAGCCGCTCCAGCACATCATGGATATGCGCGCCATCCACGTTCGAGACGAAATGGCAGCGCGGCCCGTCGGCATAGGGCGCCAGCGCCAGCACCGCCATCGCCGGGCCCAGATCCGAGCCACCAATGCCGATATTCACCACATCGGTGATCCGCCCGCCGACGCCACGAATGCGACCGTCGCGCAGGTCGCGGGCGAAATGCTCCATCCGGGCCAGCGTGGCACGCACCTCGGGCAGCACATCGACGCCCTCGACCATCACCGGCGTTTCGAGGTTGCGCAATGCGGTATGCAGCACAGCGCGGTCCTCGGTCTCGTTGATGCGAGCGCCGGTGAACATTGCCTCACGGCGCTCTTCAACACCGGTCGCGCGGGCAAGCTCGATCAACGCGGCGCGAATCCGGGCGTCGAGGTTGGTCTTGGCATAGTCGAACAGCATCGCCCCAGTGGCCACACTGTCGAGGGTGACCGAGAAAGCCTCGGCGCGTTGGGGATCGGAACACAGATCGGCAATCGAACGGTTAACACTGGCGTCGCACAGGCTGCGCAGGTCGGCCCAGGAAGTCATCAATGAATATCCAGCAAACGAGGTCAGCCCTGTTCATGCCAAGAAGCGACGCGCCAGCACAAGGGCAAACACCTGTCCGCGTGGCGGGCGGGTGTTTTCCTCTGGGTTGTGCAGTGTTCGCGCAACAGGCGGCTTGAAGCGGCGCGCGGGCTGTGCCTTGATCGGCCCATGTCGCAGCCCCGCATCCTGAGCACTGACGCCTGCATGACGGAGGGGGCCGAATGGCTCGCCCGTGCCGAGCCGCGCTTTGCGCAGGCATTGGCGCTGATCGGCCCACCGCCGCTTCGCCGCAATGCTGACGGGTTCGAGGCGCTGGTCTCGGCCATTGTCAGCCAGCAAGTCTCGGTCGCCTCGGCGCGGGCGATAAAGGCACGGCTGGCGAGTGGCGGCTATACCACGCCCGATGCCTATGCCGCCGCCAGCGATGAAGAGCTGCGCGCGCAGGGATTGTCGCGACAGAAGGCGCGTTATGTCAAAGCCTTGGCGCAATCGGGTATCGACTTTGCCGCGCTTCGTACGCTGAGCGAGGGGCAGATTGTCGACATTCTGACCGCGGTTCCCGGCATCGGACGCTGGACTGCCGAGATCTATGTTATGTTCAGTCTGGGCCGCGCCGACACCTTTGCGCCCAACGATCTGGCGTTGCAGGAGGCCGCGCGGCTGTTGTTTGCGCTGCCCGAGCGCCCGCGCGAGGCGCCGCTGCGCGCAATGGCAATGGCCTGGTCGCCTTGGCGCACGGTTGCAGCGGGCATGCTGTGGCACTATTACCACCACGTGAAAAGCCGCGACGGCATCTGAGGGGACCTGCCATGACCATCCGCCCGCTGAAATCCGCCCGCCGCGGCGCGCCAAAGGGGTCAACCCACGCGGTGGTGATCTTCGTGCACGGCTATGGTGCCAACGGGGCCGATCTGCTGGGACTGGCCGACCCGCTGGCGCCGCATCTGCCCGGCGTTGCCTTTTACAGCCCCGACGCGCCCGAGTCCTGTCAGGGCAATCCTTTTGGTTTCCAGTGGTTTGCGATTCCGCGGCTCGATGGATCGAGCGAGGCGGACTCGCGACGAGGCATGGCGCAAGCGGCGGCCGACCTGAACGCCTTTGTCGATCAGGTGCTGGCCGACGAGGGACTGACCCCCGATGCACTGGCCTTGGTCGGCTTTTCGCAGGGCACGATGATGAGCCTACAAATTGCGCCGCGCCGCCCTGCCCCACTGGCCGCAGTGGTCGGTTTTTCCGGCCGCTTGTTGCAGCCCGAAACCCTGCTTGCCGAGGTGCTGTCCAAACCGCCGGTCCTGCTGATCCATGGCGATGCCGACCCGATGGTGCCGATCGACAGCCTGCCCGAGGCCGCCGACGCCCTGACCGCCGCCGGGTTCGAGACCTATGCCCATGTCTGCCGCGGTCTGGGTCATTCCATCGACAACGAAGGACTGTCGCTGGCGCTGGGTTTCCTGCGCGACAAACTGCCACGCTGACGCCTTTCTGTTAAGCAGCGCCCGCATCCTGATCTGGCCCCCGATATCGCGGGGTTGTCAGATGGAAAACACAGGATATAGTCAAGCCAGCAACGGCTTCGACCAATCCCGGATGGGGGTAGCGGAAGAATGGACGGCGATTTCAGGCAAGCCTTCGTGCATGAACCCGCGGCCTTGCGGCATTTCCCGGCGCTGGTTCTGAATGCCGATTACCGCCCGTTGTCCTATTACCCGCTCTCGCTCTGGCCGTGGCAAGAGGCGATCAAGGCGGTCTGGATGGACCGCGTCTCAATCGCTGCCGAATACGAGGAAACCGTCCGCAGCCAGAAGATGGAGATCCGAATACCCTCGGTCGTGGTGCTGAAGGATTTTGTGAAACCCCGAAAGCGCGTGGCCTTCACGCGCTTCAATCTTTTCTTGCGCGATGAGTTCTGCTGCCAGTATTGCGGTTCGCGCCATGACCTGACCTTTGACCATGTGGTGCCGCGTTCACTGGGTGGGGTCACATCGTGGGAGAATGTCGTTGCCGCCTGCGCGCCCTGCAATCTGCACAAGGGTTCGAAAACGCTGCGCAATTCCGGTCTGACCCTGCGCCGCTCGCCGCGCCGTCCGCTGGCAGCCGAGTTGATCGACAATGGCCGCCGCTTTCCCCCCAACCACCTGCACCAAAGTTGGGCGGATTATCTCTACTGGGACAGCGAACTCGAGGCCTGAGCCGCCTTTGTGCTGGACTTTTGCGGAGCACGGGCGTATTTCGACCGCGCAGTTACCGCTAACATCTCTCAATCCGCAGGTCCCCAATGGTCGCCCGCGTTATCCCCGTCGATGCGTTTGATCTCATCATCTTTGGCGCCACCGGCGACCTGGCGCGGCGCAAGATCCTGCCCGCGCTCTGCCGCCGCTTTGCCGAAGGGCAGATGCCGTCTGACGCCCGCATCATCGGCGCCGCCCGAAC
Source organism: uncultured Paracoccaceae bacterium (assembly GCA_937907485.1). Taxonomy (GTDB): domain Bacteria; phylum Pseudomonadota; class Alphaproteobacteria; order Rhodobacterales; family Rhodobacteraceae; genus Pararhodobacter. The sequence continues at coordinate 4,832 of CALESR010000020.1, forward strand.
GACGATGACACGGGCCGACTTTCAGTCTCTGGTATCCGAGGCCTTTGACGAGTTTATCGGCCCCTCCGGCCCGGAGGCCGCCAAGCGCGCCGAATTCCTCGAACGGCTGGAGTATGTCACCGTCGATGCCACCGGCGAAACCGGCTGGAGCGAACTCGCGTCAATCCTGCGCGACGGCGTGGTGAGGGCCTTCTATTTCTCGGTCGGCCCGGCGCTGTTCGGCCCGCTGGCCGCAGGACTCGGTCGCTTTGGCCTCATCACGCCGGAAACCCGCATCGTGGTGGAAAAGCCCTTTGGCGACGATCTAGCTACGGCGCGGGCACTGAACCGCACGTTGGCAGCGCATTTTTCGGAAACCCAGATCTATCGGATCGACCACTATCTCGGCAAGGAAACCGTGCAGAACCTGATGGCTGTGCGCTTTGCCAATATCCTGTTCGAACCGCTGTGGAACGCGCGCTTTGTCGATCACGTGCAGATCACCGTGGCCGAAACCGTTGGGGTGGGCGGCCGCGGTGCCTATTACGACAAGGCCGGTGCCATGCGGGACATGGTGCAGAACCACATGATGCAGCTTTTATGCCTAATCGCGATGGAACCGCCGCACCGTTTTGATCCCGACGCAGTGCGCGATGAAAAGCTCAAGGTGATCCACGCCCTCGACCCGGTGAACCCTGGTCAGGCAGTGCGCGGCCAATACGCCGCCGGGCCAGACAGTCCCTCGTACGGCGCCGAGGTCGAGGCGCTGCATTCGACCACCGAAAGTTATGTCGCGCTGAAGGTCGGCATTTCCAATTGGCGCTGGAAAGGCACACCGTTTTATCTGCGCACCGGCAAGCGGCTGCGCGCGCGCGCCAGTGAAATCGCCGTCACCTTCCGCGACCCGCCGCATTCCATTTTTGGCGAGGATGCGCCCTGGAAGGCCAATATTCTGGTGATCCGGTTGCAACCGGACGAGGGTATGACCCTGAAGGTGATGATCAAGGAGCCGGGACCGGGTGGCATGCGGTTGAAGGACGTCGCGCTCGACATGTCCTTTGCCGATGCTCTGGGCGGCGAAACCCATATCCCCGACGCTTATGAGCGCCTCATCATGGATGTGATCCGCGGCAATCAGACACTCTTCATGCGCGGCGACGAAGTCGAGGCCGCCTGGGCCTGGACCGATCCGATCATTGCCGAGTGGCAAAAAGCCGCCGACCGGCCGCGCCCCTATGATCCAGGCTCGTCAGGACCGGATGAAGCGCTCAAACTCATCCATCTCGACGGACGAAGCTGGCGCGAGATTCGCTGATGGAGCTGATCGACTATCCCGACACCGACATGCAGGTTCTGGCCTTGGCGCAGATCCTCGGTCGCGAGTTGCGCGCGGCGCTGCTGCGGCGTGACCGGGCCGTGCTAGCCGTTCCGGGAGGCAGCACGCCGGGGCCGCTGTTCGACCTGCTCAGCGCCGCTGATCTGGATTGGTCGCGCATCACCGTGCTGCCCGGCGACGAACGCTGCGTGCCCCCCGATCACCCGCGATCGAACGCCGGGATGATCCACGCCCGCCTGCTTCGCGGCCCGGCGGCAGCGGCGCGCTTCCTGCCGCTCTGGCCCGCCGATCTGGCTGCTGTCGAGGCGTTGTTGCCGCTTGATGTCGCATTGGTCGGCATGGGCGAAGACATGCACACAGCCTCACTCTTCCCCGGTGCTGCGGCCCTGCCTCAGGCCCTCGCCGACGACGCCCCGGCGCTGGTGCACATCGAGGCCCCCGGCGCGGCCGAACCCCGTGTAACGCTCAGCGCCCGCGTTCTGAGCGGTGCCTTCGGCCTGCATGTGCTGATTACTGGCGCCGCCAAACGTGCCGCGATCGAGCGCGCACAGGGGCTGCCCGCCCTCGATGCACCCATCGCCGCCCTTCTGCCCCGTGCCACGGTGCACTGGGCCCCCTGATCGCTTCATCTTGTCGCAAAGACTCATGGGGCCGCGCTGCCCCTAGTCGCGCAGCACCCCAACCGGCAACCCCTCGACCAGCGCCGATTTCACCGCCGCCTCGCAATACCGGGCCAAAGCCTTGCGGTCGCCGAAATCGCTCACTCGCACGGGGGCGTGAAACACAACCTCTATTCGCCCTTGCCGCAACTGCGCCAGCACCCGCAGCAGATGCGCGCCGAACCCCAGTGCACCCCACCACGCATAGAACCGCGCATCGCGGCTTTTCGGCGCGTGATAGACCAGCGAGACCGGCTGCACCTGCAGGATCTCGGCCAGCCCGTCGGCAAAAAAGGCCGCAAACAGCGTCGGCTTGAAGGGCAGCAACCGGACACCGTCTGAATTCGTCCCCTCGGGAAAGAACGCCAAATGGTGCCCTGCCCTCAGCCGTGCTTCGAAGAGCTCTTTTTGTAGCCGCGCATCACGTGCGTCGCGGCGAATGAACACTGTTCCCGTCGCCCGCGCCAGCCAGCCGATGCCGGGCCAACCCTCCACCTCGGATTTCGAGACAAAATAAATCCGCTGCGGCGCGTTCAGTGCGAAAATATCCAGCCAGCTTACATGGTTGGCCACCACTGCGCCGCGCCCGCGCAT
>CALESR010000021.1 GCA_937907485.1 uncultured Paracoccaceae bacterium
CGGTGCGGTCCTCGCCTTGCAGGGCGCGCGGGGTGTAGGGGCGGTCAGAGCCTTCGGCACGCTCCGGGCGCGGGGCATAGGGGCGCTCGGCCCCCTCGGCGCGCGGCGGGCGGGGCTTGTAGGCGCGCTCGCCGTCCTCGCTGCGCGGGGTGCGCGGATTGAACGGGCGCTCGCCTTCGGGGCGGGGGGCGCGGGGTGCGGCGGGGCGGTCGCCTTCGACCGGAGCCTCGGCGCGGGCCACCGGGATGCCCTGATCCAGCACCATGCCCTCGCCGATCCCGGCCCAGAACCGCTCGGCGCAGTCTTCGTGCAATTGGGCCAGCGTGTGATCGCTCTGGATGCGGATCGCGCCGATGTCGGTTTTCGTCAGATTGCCCGAGCGGCACAGCATCGGCAGCAGCCAGCGCGCCTCGGCCCGGTCATTGTGACCCGCCGCGATGCGCACCCAGAAGCTGCGCTCGAATTCGGCGCGCGGGCGGGCGGGTTTCGAGCCGTCGACGGCGACCGGCGTGACGTCTTCGGGGGCCGAACGGGCGGCAAAGTAGTAACGCGCCACGGCGGCGGCCAATTCGCGCGAGGTGAAGCGCTCGGTCAGCAGCGTGACCTGGGCCATTTCGTCGGGCTTTTCGGCGCTGGTCAGCAGTTCGTCGGTCAGCAACCGCTCGACATCGCGGGCAGAGACCTCGGCCGGGGTGGGCGCGGTGGCCCATTCGGCGTCGAGGCTGGCGGCGGACAGCAGGCGCTCGGTCTTGCGGCGGGCCGAGGTCGGCACGATCAGGATGCTGACCCCCTTGCGCCCGGCGCGGCCGGTGCGGCCCGAGCGGTGCAGCAGGGTCTCGGTGTTCGACGGCAGATCGGCGTGCACCACCAGATCGAGGCCCGGCAGGTCGATGCCCCGCGCCGCCACATCGGTGGCGACGCAAACCCGGGCCCGCCCGTCGCGCATTGCCTGCAGGGCACGCGCGCGCTCTTCCTGCGCCAACTCGCCCGACAGCGGCACAACCGGGAAACCGCGGTTCAGGAACCGCGCCGTCAGATGGTTGACCGCCGCGCGGGTCTTGCAGAACACCAGCGCATTGCGCGCCTCGTAAAAGCGCAGCACGTTGACGATGGCGTGCTCGGCATCCTCGGGCGCCACCAGCAGCGCGCGATAGGAAATGTCGGCATGCGCGTCGCGGGCGGATTCGGTGGCGATCCGGCGGGCGTTGCGCTGATAGGTGGTCGCCAGCCGCTCGATCCCCGGCGAGACGGTGGCCGAAAACAGCAGCGTCCGGCGTTCGGCGGGCAGCGCCTGCAGGATGAACTCCAGATCCTCGCGGAACCCCAGATCCAGCATCTCGTCGGCTTCATCCAGGACCACGGCCTTGACCGTGGACAGATCCAGCGAGCCGCGCTCGATATGGTCGCGCAACCGGCCCGGCGTGCCGACGACGATATGCGCGCCGCGCTCCAGCGCCCGGCGTTCGGTGCGGGCGTCCATGCCGCCGACACAACTTGCGATGCTGGCATGGGCCGGGGCATAGAGCCACTCGAACTCGCGCCGGACCTGCAGCGCCAACTCGCGCGTCGGCGCGATGACCAGCGCACGGGCGGTGTCTGGCGGCGGCAGCATGTCGGCGTCATCCAGCAGGTCGGCGGCGATTGCCAGACCAAAGGCCACCGTCTTGCCCGAGCCCGTTTGCGCCGAAACCAGCAGATCCTGCCCGGCCAGCGCCGGGGCCAGAACGGCGGATTGCACCGGCGTCAGAACGTCAAAGCCCTTTTCGGCCAGCGATCGGGCCAAAGGAGCGGGCAGCGGGGGCAGGGCGGAGGTCATGGGGAATCCCGTCAAATCTGGGTCAAGCCGCCCCCTTACGCTGCAAGGGCGGCGCTGTATAGGGCAAGAATAGCAAGACAAGTCCGCTCGGACCATGGCAAACACCCGGCAGGAGGGCGCGATGGCCGTGAATTACCGGGATCGATTGCAGCGGGTGCTGGCGGCGATGCATGCCGATCCGGCGCGTGAGCTGTCGCTCGACCGGATGGCCGACATTGCCGCCCTGTCGCGCTTTCATTTCCACCGGGTCTTTACCGCCATGAGCGGCGAGACCCCGGCCGAGGCCCTGCGCCGCATCCGGTTGAATGCGGCGGCGCATGCGCTGGTGCAGGGTGCCGAGCCGGTGGCCGAGGTCGCGCGGGCCGTCGGCTATACCGACGCCGCCATCTTTCGGCGCGCCTTTCGCGCCGCTTACGGCCTGACCCCCGGCGCCTTTCGCCGGCGCGGGCAGGCGATGGTTCTTGAGTCAAAAACCCTGGCAGGAGGCTTGCCCATGTTTCCCGTCACGATTGCATCCCAGCCGCCCCGGCACGCCTTGGGCCTGATCCACACCGGCCCCTATGAGCAGATCAACCGAACCTATGGCGCACTGGACCCAGAGGTGGGGGCGCAGGGCCTGTGGCCCGCCTCGCAGGGGTTGGTCGCGGTCTATTTCGACGACCCCGCGCGCGTGGCACCTGCCGCCTTGCGCAGTCTGGCCGGGATTCTGGTTCCCGCTGGCACCACCTTTGCGCCGCCCCTGCAAAGGCTGGACCTGACCGGCGGGCGCCATGCGGTGCTGGTGTTGCGCGGCCCCTATACCGGGCTGCAGGCGGCCTATGCCTGGCTCTTCGGCCCTTGGCTGGCGGCCTCGGGCGAAAGGCTGCGCGAGGCGCCGTCGTGGGAACTCTATCGTAATACGCCGATGACCGCCGCGCCCGATGACCTGATCACCGAAATCCACCTGCCGCTGGAGACCCCCGATGCCTGACCCCCTCCTGACCGGAAAACCCGGTCGCATCGACCGTGTGACGGTGCCGCCGTTGACCTATCTCGCCATCGACGGGCAGGGCGCTCCCGGCGGCCCGGCCCATGTCACCGCCGTCTCGGCGCTCTATACGATCGCCTACACCGCGCGCTTTGCCGGCAAAAAGCTAGGGCATGAGCAAAAGGTCGGCCCGCTCGAAGGGCTCTGGTGGGCGGATGACATGGCGGTTTTCCTCACCGGCGCGCGCGATGACTGGCGCTGGCGCATGCTGATCCGCGCGCCCGATTGGCTGGACGCCGCCGCCTTTGACACCCAGCGCACCGCCGCCCTGCGCAAGTCGCCCGACCTGGCCGAGGCGCTGCGCCGGGTTGAGTTGATGACCGTCGACGAAGGCGATTGCCTGCAGGCGCTGCACCTTGGCCCCTATGCCGACGAAGGCCCGCTGATCGCCCGCATCCACCAGACCGCCGCCTCGCTTGATCTGCCCTTGCGCGGCCAGCACCACGAGATCTATCTCAACGACCCGTCGCGCACCGCGCCCGAGCGACTCAAGACGATCCTGCGTCAACCCGTCGGCCCGGCCTGAGACTTTTCCCACCAACCCACAGGCATAAATGCCGCCGATGCCCCGCCTCCTTGCCATAATCGCGCATTCCGCAATCATCTGACATTCAGCTCCACCACCCCGGAATGCAGACGCGCGCCGGGTTGCCCCGACGCGCGTGCTCCTCCCCTTTGGCCCGGCAGCCCTCCCCGGCGCCGGACCGGGGTTCTCAATGCCCGGCGATCAGTTCCGCCTGACGGACGATCACCTCGGCCTGTTTCATCGAGGCGATGTCGATCAGCTTGCCCTTGTAGGTCGTCGCGCCCTGACCGTTGGCCTTGGCCTCTTCCATCGCCGCCAGAATGGCGCGGGCGTCGGCGACGGCGGCTTCGGACGGGGTAAAGACCTCGTTGGCCAGTGCGATCTGCTTGGGGTGGATCGCCCATTTGCCGACCATGCCCAGCGTCGCCGAACGCCGCGCCTGCGCGCGGAACCCTTCGTCATCGCTGAAATCGCCGAACGGCCCGTCGACCGGCAGCACGCCATGCGTGCGGCAGGCGGCGACGATGGCGGTCTGCGCCCAGTGCCAGGGGTCGGACCAGTGCCGCGCGCCCTGCTGGAGCATATAGTAGTTGTCCTGCGTGCCGCCGATGCCGGTGGTCTGCATGCCCATGCTGGCCGCGAAATCCGCGGCGCCCAGACTCATCGCCTGCAACCGGGGGCTGGAGGCGGCGATCTCTTCGACATGGCTGATGCCCGCCGCCGATTCGATGATGACTTCGAAACTGATCGGCTTGCTGCGGCCCTTGGCGCGTTCGACCGCCGTGACCAGCGCGTCCACCGCATAGACATCCGCCGCGCAGCCGACCTTGGGGATCATGATCTGGTCCAGCCGGTCGCTGGCCTGTTCCAGCAGGTCCACCACGTCGCGATACCACCACGGCGTGTCCAGCCCGTTGATGCGCACCGACAGCAGCTTGGTGCCCCAGTCCACCTCATGCGTCGCGGCGATCACCGCGGCGCGGGCGCTGTCCTTGTCCGAGGGGGCCACCGAATCCTCGAGGTCGAGGTTGATGACATCCGCCGCCGAGGCCGCCATCTTGGCAAACAGCGCCGGGCGCGAGCCGGGGCCAAAGAGCTGGCAGCGGTTCGGTCGGGCAGGGGCGGGGGGCTGCAGGCGAAAGGACATTCTGAGACTCAGGAAGTTGCGCTGAACTTGCTGCGCCGGGTTATTATGTTGCGCGGGGCGTTGCAAGGGATTTTCTGCAACCGCGAAGGCGCGGCGAGGGCTGCACCCCGTTGCCGGATCAACGCAAGAAAAAGTGGCAGAAAGGCCGTCAGACGCGGAAATCTTCGATCCAGACCGAGGGTTCACCGCAAGATTCCGATGAACTTGCCGGGGTTCTGCGGCATTCTTTGCTTCTCACCGTGTTGCAGGAGCCTGCCATGATCCAGACCCCCTATCTGCTGTTTCTGGGCGACGCGCCCGATGCCCTCGCCGCCAAGGTGGCGCAGGGGATCAAGGACTGGCGCCCGGAATATGCCCTTGGCCAATTCCGCCTGCCGGGCTGCAAGGCGGATATGGGCCTGCCTGACATGACCCTGGCCGAGGCCAAGGCGGCGGGGATCAAGACGCTGGTGATCGGCGTCGCCAACCGGGGCGGGATCATCAGCCAGAGTTGGAAAAAGGTGCTGGTTCAGGCGCTGGAAGAGGGGTTCGACCTCGCCTCGGGGCTGCACAACCTCTTGCGCGACGAAGAGGATCTGGCGGCGGTGGCCCGCGCAACGGGACGCGCCCTGCATGACGTGCGGGTGCCCGAGGTGGATTACCCGATCGCCAACGGCGTGAAACGGACCGGCAAGCGGATGCTGGCGGTCGGCACGGATTGCTCGGTCGGCAAGATGTATACGGCGCTCTGCATGGAAAAGGAGATGCGCGCCCGTGGCATGAACGCCACCTTCCGCGCCACCGGCCAGACCGGCATCCTGATTACCGGCGGCGGCGTGCCGCTG
>CALESR010000022.1 GCA_937907485.1 uncultured Paracoccaceae bacterium
CCCTCTTTGCTCGTCAAATATCCACGGGGTTGCCAAAGGGGCCCGTGGGCCCCTTGGCGGGGGCGTGGGGGCCGGCCCCCACCGGCGCCGAGGCGGCTCGATGCCGCCGTGGGCGCCGCCCCCTCAATGCGCCGGTCGCTGCACCGTATCCAGCACCGAGCGCCCGCCATCCAGCCCGACAATCTGCCCCGTCATGAAGCCCGACGCGGGCGAGGCAAGGAACTGCGCCAGTTCCGCCACCTCGCTCGCCGTGCCGATCCGGTGCAGGGGCGTGCCCGCGATGATGCTGTCGCGATACTCGGGGTTCTGCGCGATGGTGTCGCGCAACGACCCGCTCATCACCGACCCCACCGCGATGGCATTGCAGCGGATCGCATGCGGCGCCAGCGCCACCGCCAGCGAGCGCGTCATCTGCTCCAGCGCGGCATTCGAGATCGAGAACCCCAGCAACTCCGGCTGCGTGCGATGCGCGGCAATCGACGAGATATTGACGATCGCCCCGGCGCTGACCGACCGGCCCTCGGATTTTTCCGCCTGCAGGATCATCCGCCGGGCGACCGCCTGACTGGTGCGCAGCGCCACGGTCAGCGTCTGGTCCAGCAGGGTTTCCACACTGGTATCGGCGGGGTCCAGCGGGTCGGTCAGGGCAAAGCTGCGGGTGGCATTGATGAGGATATCCACCCGGTCAAAGGCCTCGATGGCGGTCGACAACAGATTGGCGACATTCAGCTTTTCGCGCAGATCGCCAGCGAACAGCCGACAGTTCTGCAACCCGGCCAGATCGTCGCAGCCCGATTTCAGCCGCTTCTCGTTCTGGTCCGAAAAGACCACATTCGCCCCTTCATCGACAAAGTGCCGGGCAATGGCATGGCCGATGCCGGTGGCCGCGCCGGTGATGATGGCGGTCTTGCCTGCGATGGAAAAGCTCATCGGCGGCCTCCCTTGCTGCCGATCCGCGCTGCCCCCGCCGCGGGTTTCACCGCGCGGATCGGCCCTTCGGCATGGACGATCTTGAAGCCGGGGCTGCCCGGCAATTCGCTGACCTTGCGAAACGCCGTGGCCAGCGCCGCTTCATACGGCAGGTGGCGATTGGCGACGAGGAACACCTGCCCCGAGGGTTTCAGCATCGCCGCTGCCGCCGCGATAAAGGCCGCCCCCAGTTGCGGCCTCGCGTCGCGGCCCTGATGGAACGGCGGGTTCATCACCACCACATCGACCAGCAGCCGCGACAGCGGGCGGGTGGCATCGGCCCAGTGGAACACGGCGCGCGGGTCGGTGACATTGGCGCGCGCGCAGTCCAGCGCGCGGGCATCGGATTCGACCAGATGCAGCGCCGCCAACCCCGGCGCCTTGGCCAATAGCCGCGCCGACAGATAGCCCCAGCCAGCGCCCAGATCGGCGGCGACGCCCTTCAGCCCCGCAGGCAGGGCCTCGGCCAGCAAGGCCGAGGCCGGATCGATGCCATCGGCCGAGAACAACCCCGGCAGGGTCTGCCAACTGCGCCCGTCGCCCTCGCAACTGCCGGGACTCGCCCGCCAATCCGCCAGCGCCGCACCGGGCGAGACGAACCACGCGATCTTGCCATGCCCCTTGGCCAAGGGTTCCGACAGTTCCACCCGCCCGCGCAAGTCCCGCAGCATCGCATCGATGCCGTCGGTCTTTTGCCCGTCGACGATCACCGGCCCCTCGGTCAGCGCCGCCGCCTGCGCGATCAGGTCACGCGCCTCGGCCCGCGAGCGCGGCAGACAGACCAGCGCGGCGGCAAAACGGCCCTTGGCTGCAACCTCGCAGGCCAGCCCGGCGGCGGAAAACGCCGCCTGATCGGGCGCGTGCGGGGTAATCACCTGCACTTGCGCGGCGGGCAACGGGCCCAGCCATTCGCCAGCGCGCGGGTGAAAGACGGCGATGGGGCCGCTGTCGGGCAGGGACAACCCCGCCTCCAGCGCCAGCTCGATCCGCAGCGCGCGCGGGGCGGGGTCATTCAAGGCCATGGGATTTACCGGGCGCCGGGGCGCCCTACTCCTTTTCGAGGGTGCATTGCAGCGGGTGCTGATGGCGGCGCGCGAAATCCATCACCTGCGCCACCTTGGTTTCGGCGATCTCGTGACTAAAGACGCCAACCACCGCCAGACCCTTCTTGTGAACGGTCAGCATGATCTCGAAGGCCTGCGCGTGGCTGAGGCCAAAGAAGCGTTCGAGCACATGCACGACGAACTCCATCGGCGTGTAATCGTCGTTCAAAAGCATGACCTTGTACATCGGCGGACGCTGGGTGCGTGGCCGGGTCTTGACCGCGACTCCGGGTTCGCCGGGGCCGGGCCCGTCGTGGCGGTCGGACATCTTGGGCAGAAAAGCCATAGGCGGGGCCCCTAGGGTGACAGATTCGATCTGGGGGCAGTATATAGCGTTCAGCGCCGCCAAGGAAACCCTGACAGGAAGCCGCCCATGCGTCCCACCCTGATCGGCCTCGATGCCGATGATACGCTCTGGCACAACGAGCGGTTCTTTCACCTGACACAGGCTCAGTTCACCGCGCTGCTGGCCGATCATGCCGAGGCGGATCATCTGGCCGAACGCCTGCTGGCCGCCGAGCGGCGCAACCTCGGGCACTATGGCTTCGGCATCAAGGGATTCGTGCTGTCGATGATCGAAACCGCCATCGAGGTGACCGGGGGCAGGGTGCCGGGCAGCGTCATCGGCCAGATCATCGCCGCCGGGCAGGACATGCTGGCGCATCCGATCGACCTGTTGCCGGGGGTGGCCGACACGGTCGAAACCCTCGCCCGCCAGCACCGGCTGATCCTGATTACCAAGGGCGATCTGCTGGATCAGGAGCGCAAGCTGGCGCAGTCCGGGCTGGGCGAGATGTTCGCAGCGGTCGAGATCGTCAGCCACAAGACGCCCGAAACCTATGCCCGCGTCTTTGCCCGCCACGGGCAGGGGCCACAATCGGCGCTGATGGCGGGCAATTCGATGGCCTCGGATGTGGTGGCGCCGATCCGCGCCGGGGCTTGGGGGGTCTTTGTGCCGCATGGGCTGGAATGGGCGCTCGAACGCGCCGACCCGCCCGAGGATCACCCGCGCTTTCGCCGCATCGCCACACTGGCCGATTTGCCGCAGTTGATCGCGGACCTGGGGGATCGCTGAATCTGGTGGCCCCCGCGCCCCGATGCGCCATATCTGGGGGTTTCCTTAAGAACGCATCGAAAGGCCTTGAAAACGTGAGGGGTTTTCTTGATGGCCAAAGGATGCTAGCCTGCATCCGAGCATAATTGACGCATCGGGCATCGACCCGCCGCGCAGAGGCAGAGGACAGGCCAGTGACAACGCATTTCCGGCGTTGGCCCCGTGCATGGCACCTGATCGGTGTCATGATCGCCTGCATTTTGCTGGCGGGGGCCGCCCTACCGTCGCGCGCGCTGGCCCAGCCCTTTGCCGCCGCCGTGATGGATGTGCGCACGGGCGAGTTCCTCTGGCAGACCGACAATTCCAACGCCCGCATCCATCCGGCCTCGCTGACCAAGATGATGACGCTCTATATCGCGTTCGAGGCCATCGAGAACGGCGAGATCAGCCTCGATACCCGCGTGCGCATCTCGCGCCATGCCGCCTCGCAGCCGCCGTCCCGGCTGGGCCTGCGCGCCGGGCAGACCATCGCGATGCGCTATCTGATCCGCGCTGCGGCGCTGCGGTCGGCCAATGACGCGGCCGCGGCGATTGCCGAGGCGATCGAGGGCTCGGTGCCGAATTTCGCCCGCCGGATGAACCGCACCGCCGCTGCCATCGGCATGGGGCGCACCCGCTTTGCCAATCCGCACGGGTTGACCGCCGACGGCCACCTCTCCTCGGCCCGCGACATGAGCCGTCTCGGGCGCCAACTCTATTTCGACTATCCGCAATACTACGGCATCTTCTCGCGCCGAACCGAGGACGCCGGGATTGCCCGGGTGTCGAACACCAATTCCCGCTTTCTCGACAGCTATCGCGGCGCCGATGGCATCAAGACCGGCTTTACCAATGCCGCCGGCTATAATCTGGTGGCGATGGCCGAACGCAACGGCGTGCGGATTCTGGTCACCGTGATGGGCGCGCGGTCAGGGGCGGACCGTCTGCGCCGGGTGACCGAGTTGATGGACCGCGGCTTTCGTGATGCGCCGCGCCGGGCGACCACCCGCCGCCCGGCCTCGCCCGATTATGTCCGCGCGCCCGAGGATCAGGGCTCGGGTGTCGCCGCCGGTCGCACCATCCGCCTGCAAACCGCGCCGACCCGCTCGCGTTTTCCCCGGCCGAGGCCCGCACCGGGGGCGCCCCCCTCCGAGGAAATGCTGGCCACGCTACGCAACGACATCGACGCCGTGCTCGACGACATCCGCGAGCCCGACCCGGAAACCGACACCGAGGTCACGGGCGCGCTGGCCCTCGAAACCTCGGAAGAGCCCGAGGACGAGGCCGAGGCCCCGGCCCCCGAACAGATCGTCGCGCTGGCGCCCGAACGCTCGCCCGTGCCCCCCGCGCGCCGGACTGTGGCGGCTGCCACCCCGACGACTGACCCCCTCACGCCCGAGGCGCCCGGCGAGGTTGCGCCCGAAACCACCCTTGCCGAGGCCACACCCGACTCTCCCGCGCCCGAAACCCCCGAACCAGACCCCGAAATCACCGAAATCGCCGTCGCACCCGCGGAACCGGGGCAAACCCTGATCGCCCTCCCGTCCGAGGCGCCGGCCGACACTGCGCTGACCGGCGTCGCCACCGACGAGGGCGGTGCCGTGGTGATCCCCGGCCTGCCGCCGATCCTGCCCGCCGCCCTCGAGGCCGCGCCCGCGCCAGAGCAACCCGCACCCCAACCGCCCGCCGCCGGGCTCGAACCCGTCGCCGCCGATCTCAGCGTCGATGACGAGGGGCGTATCCTGTGGCGCGACGAGGAATTGTTGAGCGCGATGCGCAACGGCGCCGTCAGCGACCAGCCCGCCGCCACCGAACCCGCCCCCGAACCGTCGATCGTGCTGACCACCTCGGGCGGCGACGACGCGGCCCCCCGGGCCGAGCCGATGCCCGAAATCATCGCGCGGCTGTCCACGTCGGGCGGGCGGCTGCACCGGGTCGAACTGGGCCTCTATGCCTCGCGCTTTGACGCCGAACGCGCCTTGCTGCGCCTCGCACTGTCGGAATCGGCGACGCTGGGCGCGGGGGTTCGCCGCGTCAGCCCGCGCGGCGGACGCTTCGTCGCCGAAGTCGGCAGTCTGGGGCAGGACGAGGCCGAACTTGCCTGCGCCCGCCTCAGCGCGCGCGACCAGTCCTGCACCGTCATCGCCCCCTGAGACCCGCGCTCAGCGCGTGCACAGGATGCGAACCGAGTCGTATTTGCGCGCCGGTTCCGCCATCACCGTGGCCGCCAGCAGGGCCGCCGAATGGCGCACCTGCCGGTCGATATCGGCCTGCGTCGCATCGCGGCGTTGCAGCCGGGCGCTGATGCGCGCCTCGTCGATCAGCCAATCGGGCATGAACTGGCGCACATAGCCGCGATACAGCACCGCCGTGACCGTCAGCCCTGCCGCCTGCGCGCAGGCCACCAGCGACTCGGCGGTGAAAAAGTTCAGGTGCCGCGGCGCATCCAGCCAGCGCCAGGCCTCGCCCATGCGGCGCGCGCCTTCGCAGGCGTTGTTGGGCACCTCGATCGACATGACGCCGCCCTCGGCCAACAACTCGCGCGCATTGCGCAACGCCTTCACCGGGTCCAGCGTGTGCTCCAGCACATGCACAAAGGCGATCAGGTCATAGCTGCGGTCCTTGATCGCCTCGGGCAGCGATTCGGCGGTGCCTTCCAGCACATCCAACCCGCGCGAGCGCGCCACGCCCGCCGCCCGCGGATCGGGCTCGACGCCGCGCACATGGGCCAGAAACGGCGAAAACGTGTTCATCCGGTCGCCGTCGCCGCAGCCGATCTCCAGCCCGTTCTGCGCCCCGGCCGGAATGATCGACCGCCACCAGGCCGAGGTCGGCTCGGCCCCCTGTTCGAACCGATAGGCGATGCTGCCCACAAGGCGGCCCAGCCATCCGACCTGCCGCGATTCGATCACCGGGTCATGCTCGACCCGTTCGGCATGGGTGTAATAATTCTCGATATCATAGAATTCGGCGATGTCGCCGGGGTGCGGACGCGGGTGGATCTGACCAAAGCCCACGGTCTCGGACCACCAGATGTGCCAACTGCGGCGGTCGTCGCTGCGCCGCCAGTCCAGCGGCACCAGCAGCGCGGGTTGCATGATCTCGCCGCTGATCGGGCACTGCGGCATCGCGGGGCTTATGGCGTCTAGAAACTCGGACACACCTACAACGTCCTTCATCGGAGCAATCCTCTACACTTGCCCCCTGTGTCTGCGCGCCGTTTATGTCAAGACTTGGGCCGAATCTTCCGGTTTTCTGGCCCTTTGTGCCCGTCAGATCGCGGCGGACAGGCTGACTGCTGCCCTCGGTGCCTCGCTCTGGGGGCTGACCATCGCCGACACCGTGCCTGCAACCAGCACGGCAGCCAGAACGAGGGTCCACAGGCGGGTGGTTTTCAGGCGCAGCGGCATGTCGATCTCTCCGATCACTGGGTTTCCTGTCTGTCGGGGCAGGGGCGCCGGCGGTTCAATCTTTGCGTCGGTGTTGCGCGCCGACGCGGGCGCGGCTAAGCAATCGCCATGACCCAGACCTTGCCAACCCCCGCCCAACCCTTCAAGATCGGCACTCGTGGCTCGCCCCTGGCACTGGCGCAGGCGCATGAGACGCGCGCCCGCCTGATGGCCGCCTTCGACCTGCCCGAGGCCGCCTTCGAGGTTGTCGTGGTCTCGACGCAGGGCGACCGGGTGCTCGACCGCTCGCTGCGCGAGCTGGGCGGCAAAGGGCTGTTTACCCGCGAGATCGAGGATCTGCTGCTGGCCGGTGCCCTCGATATCGCGGTGCATTCGATGAAGGACATGCCGGTCGATCAGCCCGAGGGCCTGATGCTCGACTGCTACCTCCCGCGCGAGGACGTGCGCGACGCCTTTGTCTCGGCCGGGGCGGCGCGGCTGGCCGATCTGGCGCCGGGGCAGGTGGTCGGCACCTCGTCGCTGCGGCGGCGCGCGCAACTGCTGTTCCGCCGCCCTGACCTGCAGGTGGTGGAATTTCGCGGCAATGTGCAGACCCGGTTGCGCAAATTGTCCGAGGGGGTGGCCGATTGCACCTTCCTCGCCATGGCCGGGCTGAACCGGCTGGGCATGGCCAGCGTCGCGCGCTCGGCCATCGCGCCTGAGGACATGCTGCCCGCCGTCGCGCAGGGCGCCATCGGCATCGAGCGGCGGGTCAGCGACCCCCGCGCCGAGGCGATGCTGGCGGCGATTCACCACGCGCCGACCGGGCTGCGTCTGGCCGCCGAACGGGCCTATCTCGCCACGCTCGACGGCTCGTGCGAGACGCCGATTGCCGGCTTGGCGCTGATCGAGGGCGACGACATCTGGCTGCGCGGCGAGATCCTGCGCCCGGATGGCTCGGACTGCCTCGCCGACGAGGGCCGCGCCCCGCTGGCCGAGGCCGCAGCGCTGGGCGCCGAACTGGCCCGCCGCCTGCTGGCCCGCGCCCCGGCGGATTTCTTCACCTGGCGGCGATAAAGGTCTGATGTTCGGTATGTTGCATAAGTGACATCAGGCAGCGCAGCCCGCCGATGCGATTGCGATCCGAATGTTGGAAAAGTCTCAGCCCAGCCAGCCCGCCACCTGACGGGCCAGCGCCGCCCGCGCCGCCTCGTCCAGCGAGTCAACCTCGAACACCGCTGCCGCGCCGCCGCCCTGCCGCAGGGCGGTCCGGGCATAACGCGGGTCGTAATGCTCTTCCATCAGCCGCGCCGCCAGCGCGCCAAACGCCCCACCACTTGCCAGCGCCTGCCACTCGGCCAGCGTCTCGCGCGATTGATAGGGCGCCAGCCGGGCGATCCGCGCCGCCAGTTCCGGGCCGCCGGTGGTGATGTCGCCATAGGCCTCGACCAGCCAGTCCGCCCGCGCCGCCAGAGGCGCGGCGATCTCGATCCGGGGCGCGGCGCGCATCGCCGCCCACAGCATCGGCGGCACCCGCAGCGCCCCGATCCGGTTCGACTCCGCCTCGACCAGCACCGGCCGCCGCGGGTCCATCGCCGCCAGCTGCTGCGCCAGCACCCCCTCAAAGGCCTTTTGCGACGGCTGAACATCGCCCGGAACCAGCCCGAACAGGCTGCCCCGATGATGCGCCGCCCCCTCCAGATCCAGCACCTGCCCCCCCAGCGCGCGAACCCGCAACAGGATGTCGGTCTTGGCCGTGCCGGTATTGCCATCCAGCACCACCAGCGGCGGCGCCAGCGGCACCTCATAAAGCGCCTGTTGCACCAACCGCCGCCACGCGCGCCAGCCGCCGTCGATCACCCCGACCCGCCAGCCGATCTGCGCCAGAATCAGCGCAAACGACCCCGACCGCTGCCCGCCGCGCCAGCAATAGACCAGCGGCCGATAATCCGCCGGCCGGTCGGCCAGCGCCCCCTCCAGATGCCGCGCCGCATTGCGCGCCACCAGCGCGGCGCCCATCCGCCGGGCCAGAAACCGGCTCTCCTGCACATAGACCGTGCCGACCCGCGCGCGCTCGTCATCATCGAGCACCGGCAGATTGATCGCCCCCGGCACATGATCCTCGGCAAATTCCGCCGGTGATCGCACGTCGATCACCTCGTCAAACGGCAAGGTTCCCAGGTCGGCGATGGTGGTCAGGCTGATACGTTGCATGCCCCGGACATACCCCCCACCAAGACGATCCGAAAGCCCCCCTCTTTGCTCTGCAAATATCCTCTGGGGGTTTCCAAGGGGGTGGAAAACCCCCTTGGGCGGGTGTGGGCGGCCGCCCACCGGCGCCGAGGGGCCTCGATGGCCCCGACGGCGCCGCCCCTGTCAATCCTGCGCGCGCAGCACCCCCGCCGGCCGCGCCGCCAGCGGCCGCAGCGCAAAGACCAGCCCGGCCAGCAGCACCGCCAGCACGCCCCCGGCAACGATCCACAGCGCCGAGCCCAGCGCAAAGTGGAACGGCAGTTCCATCACCAGCACCAGAATCGCCCAGGCCGCGCCCGCCCCGGCGGCGATCGCCACCAGCCCCGCCGCCGCCCCCATCAGGCCCGAGCGCAGCGCGAAACTGGCCAGAATATGCGCCCGCGTCGCGCCCAGCGTCTTGAGCACCGCCGCTTCAAAGATCCGCGCCCGTTCCCCTGCCGCCGCCGCGCCGATCAGCACGGCAAAGCCGGTCGCCAGTGTCGCCAGCGCCGCCAGCCCGGTGGCCGAGGCCAGCGCGCCCAGGGCCTCGCCGACCCGCGCCGCCGCTTCGCGGATCGGGATCGCCGTCACGCCGGGAAACTGCGCTCCCAGAGCGCGCAGGATCGCCCCCTCGCTGCCCTCGGGCGCTCGGGCGGTGGCGATCACCGAATGCGGCGCGGCTTGCAGCGCGGCGGGGTTGAAGGTCATCACAAAGCCGATGCCACCGGTGCGAAAATCCAGCGTGCGGAAATTGGCGATCGTCCCGGTGATGTCGCGGCCCAGCACATTGACGGTGATCGTATCGCCCAGCCTCAGCCCCAGTTCTGCCCCCTCGTCGGCGCCAAAGCTGATGAGCGGCGGCCCGGCATAGCCCTCGGGCCACCACGCGCCTTCGGTCAGGTGCAGATCACCCTGCTCGGCGGCATAGGTCAGCCCCCGGTCGCCGCGCAGCACCCAGTGGTTGCCGTATTCGCTCGCCGGGCGGCCGTTGATCGCGCTGATGACGCCGCGCAGTTGCGGCGCGGTGCGGATATCGGCAACCCCTTCGAATCCGGCCAGAACCGTCTCGAATTCCTCGACCTGCCCGGCAGGAATATCGAGGAAAAAGAACGACGGCGCCTGATCGGGCATCTCGGTGGCAATCGCCCGGCGCAGGTTGGCGTCGATCTGGCCGACCGTCGCCAGCACCGTCAGCCCGAGGCCCAGCGACAGCACCACCGCCACCGCCCCCTCGCGCGGGTTGCCCATCGCCCCCAGCGCCAGCCGCAGCGCGGTATGCCCGCGCAGCGCCTTCGCCCGCGCGGCCCGGCGGGCGAGGGCCCGCAGACCCAGCGCCACCAGCCACAGCATCCCCAGCGCCACCGCGATACCGCCCGCCGCACCGGCGGCCAGCATCCATGCGCCGGAAAACCCCACGGCCGCGCCGATCAGCGCCGCCACGGCCAAACCCAGCGCCAGCAGCAGGGCCGGGCGCGGCCATCCGCGCGCGTCACTGCCGATGCCCCGATACAGCGCCGCCGCCCGCACCTGTTCCACCCGCGCCAGTGGCCACAGGGTGAACACCAACGCCGTCAGCACGCCGTAGAGCGCCGCCTCGGCCAGCGGCGCCGGATAGAGGCCCACCGCAATCGGCACCGGCAGGCTGCCCTGCACCAAAGGCCCCAGCGCCAGCACCGCTCCACCGCCCAGCACCAGCCCCAGCACCACCCCCAGCAGGGTCAGCGCGCCGATCTGCAGGAAATAGATCGCAAAGATCATCCGCCCCTCGGCGCCCAGCGTCTTCAGCGTGGCGATCACCCCGGTCTTGGCGTCGAGATGGCTGCGCACCGCCGCCGACACCCCGATGCCGCCGACCGCCAGCCCGGCCAGCCCGACCAGCACCAGAAAGGCGCCGATCCGGTCGACGAACCGCGCCACCGCGGGCTCGGCCCGGCTGGCATCGCGCCAGCGCATCCCGGCGTCGTGGAATGTGTCGATCAGCGAGGCCCGCACCCGCGCCAGCGTATCACCCGGCCGCAGGATCAGCCGATACGAGGTGTCATAGAGCGACCCCGCCGCCAACAACCCGGCGTCCTGCAGCGCCTCGGTCGCCACCAGCGTGCGCGGGCCAAAGCCAAAGCCACCACCCACCGTATCAGGCTCGCGCCGCAGGGCGGCCATGATGACGAACGCCTGCGTGCCCAGCCGGAATTGGTCGCCCACCGCCAGCCCCAGCCGGTCGATCAGCACCGGGTCCAGCGCCGCGCCCGGCAGCCCATCGCGCCCGGCCAGCACCTCGGCCATGCTCAGCGCGGGCTCCAGCACCGGCGCGCCGACCAGCGGCCAGTTGGCATCCACCGCCTTGACCTGCGTCAGCGCGCGGTCCGAGCCATCCGGCAGCACCGCCATCGAGCGAAAATCCACCACCTCGGCCCAGGCGGCGGCGTTGGCGTCCAGCCACGCCACCAGCGCCGCATCGGCAAAGCGGTAGGTCAGCCGCACCTCGGCATCGCCGCCCAGCAGCGCACGACCCTCACGCGCGAGGCCAGCCTCGATGGCGGACCGCACTGTGCCGACCGCGGCAATCGCCCCCACCCCCAGCGCGAGGCAGAGCAGAAAGATGCGAAACCCGGCCAGCCCGCCGCGCAATTCGCGCCGCGCCAGCCTTGCCGCCAGCATCAGGCTCATGCTGCCACCGCCGCTCGGGTCACCCGGTCGATGCGCCCGTCGCGCAGATGCACCACCCGGTCACAGCGCGCCGCCAGCTCGGCCGAATGCGTCACCAACACCAGCGTCGCGCCATGCCGGTCGCGCAGGCCGAACAGCAGGTCCATGATCGCCTGTCCGTTGGCGCCGTCGAGGTTGCCTGTCGGCTCGTCGGCCAGCAGGATACGCGGGCGGGGCGCTGCGGCACGCGCCAGCGCCACGCGCTGCTGCTCGCCGCCCGACATCTGCGCCGGGTAATGGTGCAGCCGGGCGCCCAGCCCCACGGCGACCAACTCGGCCTCGGCGCGCTCGAACGCATCCTTGCGCCCGGCCAGTTCCAGCGGCGTCGCCACATTCTCCAGCGCGGTCATCGTCGGGATCAGGTGAAACGACTGAAACACCACCCCCATCGACTCGCGCCGCAGCCGCGCCAGCGCGTCCTCGTTCATCGCCGTCAGATCATGCCCCAGCGCCATAAGCCGCCCGCCCGTCGCGCGCTCCAGCCCGCCCATCAGCATCAAGAGCGAGGATTTCCCCGACCCCGACGGCCCCACCAGCCCGACCGACTCGCCCGCCTCAATTTCCAGCGAGATGCCGCGCAAGATCTCGACAGGGCCGGCATTGCCCTGCAAGGTCAGGCGGGCATCGGTCAGCGACAGAACGGGTTCGGGCATGAAAACAATCCTTTGGGCTCTCTGGAACCGATATGGGGTCGCGCGCGGCGCAGGCAAGCGGCTGGGCGCCGTCGCAGCCGTGGTTTTCACGCTGACAGGCGCGGTTTCCGTCGCGGCGCAGGATCTGCGCATCGCCGCCTTGGGCGATTCGCTGACCGCGGGCTATGGGCTGGCGCCGGGCGAGGGGCTGGTGCCGCAGTTGGAGGGCTGGTTGCGCGCCCGCGGCCACGCCGTGCAGGTGCTCAACGCCGGGGTCAGCGGCGACACCACCTCGGGCGGGCTGGCGCGGCTCGACTGGACGCTGGCCGACGCGCCACAGGCGATGATCGTCGCCTTGGGCGGCAATGACCTGCTGCGTGGTATCGACCCGGCCCTGGCGCGCGCCAATCTGGCGGCGATCCTGACCCGGCTGCAGGCCGAAGGCGTGCCGACGCTGCTGGTCGGGCTGAACGCGCCGGGCAATTATGGCCCCGAGTATCAGGCGGCCTTCAACGCCATCTATCCCGACCTCGCCGCGGCGCATGACGCGCTGCTGCTGGCCGACCTCCTGGCCCCGATCACCGCGCAGGGGCCGACCGGGCTGATGCAGGCCGACATGATCCACCCGAACCCCGCCGGGGTGGCGCTGGTGGTCGAAACCCTCGGGCCCAGCGTCGAGGCCCTGCTGGCGCGCATCGGCGGCTGAGCGCTCACAATCCCTCGTTCAGCGTCGCGTGATACAGC
Source organism: uncultured Paracoccaceae bacterium (assembly GCA_937907485.1). Taxonomy (GTDB): domain Bacteria; phylum Pseudomonadota; class Alphaproteobacteria; order Rhodobacterales; family Rhodobacteraceae; genus Pararhodobacter. The sequence goes on from CALESR010000022.1 coordinate 12,869, forward strand.
GCGGCATAGGCGCTGTCCGGCGCCGCGCCCTCGTCGCTGGCGCGGTAGCTGGCGCGCTCCAGCCACTCCGGATTGATCGTCAGACCCCAGCCCGGCAACTCGCTGACCCGCAAACCGCCCGCCTCGACGGCAAAGGGCTGGCCCAGGAAAAGATCGCGCTGCCACGGGTAATACCCGTCCCCTTCGATGGAAAATTCGAGGTATTTCCCCGCATTGGGGATCGCCCGCAGCAGATGCATCGTCGCCATCGTCACCAGCCCCAGATTGGCGGCATGGGGCGTCACCGGCAGCCCGGCCTCGGCGGCCATCCGCGCCACCTGCAGGGTTTTTGCCAACCCGCCCAGATACATCACATCGGGCTGCACCACATCGACGGCCCGGCTGGCGATCATCCGGGCAAATGTCGCCATGTCCACATCCTGCTCGCCGCCGGTGACGTCGATCTCCAGCGCCTCGGTGACGGCGCGGGTGGCCTCCAGATCCCACCATAGCACCGGCTCCTCATAATGGCCGACACCGTGGTCTTGCAGCATCTGCCCCACCGCAATCGCCCGCGGCACCGAAAAGCCCGAGTTGGCATCAACCAGCGTCTCGATCCCCGGCAGGGCGGCGGTAACGGCGGGGATGATCGCCTCGGTGCGGCCCGGCCATTGGTCGCGGTCCTCGCCCATCTCGGCGCCGATGCGGAACTTGGCGGCGGTAAAGCCCTGCTCGGCACAGATCCGCCGCAACCGCTCGGCCTCGTCCTCGGGCGTGATGTCGCGGCGCATCGAACTGGCATAGGCGCGCACAATGCCCGCGCTGCCGCCGATCAACGCCGCCACCGGCAGCCCGGCGCGCTGGCCCGCCATGTCCCACAACGCGGTGTCCAGCCCGGCCATCGCCCGGTTGCGATAGCTGCCGGGGTATTTGTGCTCGGCCCGCTCGATGCGCTGCACCAGCGCGGCGATGTCGCCGCAGTCCTGCCCCAGCGCCCAGGGGGCGATCTGGCGATGAAACACCGCGGCGGTGATATCGGCGTTATAGGTCGAGGTCTGGCCCCAGCCGGTCACGCCATCCTCGGCGGTGGCGCGCACAAAGCAGACGAATTCGTCGTGAAAGGTCTCGAGTCGGGTCAGGCGCGGCATGGATGCGGTCCTCCGGGTTTGGCGCAGGGTTGCGCAACCGACCCGGCGGTGCAAGCGCTTCAGAGCGGCCGCGCGCCCGGTTGCGCCAGCCAATGCGCCAGCCGCTCCTTGAGCAGTCGCGCCCGCACCAGCGGCGCCAGCTCAGGGTCGATGGTTTCCAGCACGCCAAAGGTCAGCCCCTCGGCCGCCGCCGCCTGCAGCGCCGGGTTGGGGTGGCTGCCGTGCTTCAGGGTGAACCGCAGGCGGTTCTCGATACTGTCCAGCGTCGGCGTCGCACCGACCCAGGCCGACGTGCCGCCGCGCATCTCGTAAATGCCGGCGACGGCGGGGCGGTCGCGATACGCGTCCACAGCGGCCTTGCGCTCGGTCAGGGGAACTTTCGAGACGCTCATGGCCGGGGCATCGCGGCCAGCGCCCGCCGACGGGCGGCAGCGCTGTCATGGTCCGACACGGCAATCAACGGCGCGAGGCGGCGCAGCAGCGCATCCTCATGCGGGTCGCGGTGGTGGTCGGTCAGCACGATCTGCCACAGCCCCTGCATCAGCGCGACCCGCGCCTCCTCGTCGAGGCCGAATTTCACCACGCGGGTAAAACGCACGAGATCGGCAGCCTCGACCACCGCCGCCTCGCCGCGCTGCGCCAGGTCGGCGGCGGCCTCGGGCGTCAGGTCGAACATCGCCGCCAGCAGGGCGGTGACGGCCTGCCGCTCGGCCAGATCAAACTGACCATCGGCGCGCGCCGCATCGACCATCAGCGCGGCCACGGCCAGATCGGCGGCAACCTCGGTCCGGCGGTCGGGGGCAGGGCGGAAAAGGGCGCGAAGCGTGTCCAGCATTTCCCTGATATGGTGCAGCCGCCCCGCAAACGCAACCCTGACCCCGCCCGCAACCGGACGCGTCGCAAAAAGGTGAGGCGCTGGAGCACGATGAAACAGGGGGGGGATGGTAGCGGAGGAGGGATTTGAACCCCCGACACGCGGATTATGATTCCGCTGCTCTAACCAACTGAGCTACTCCGCCATCGGCTGGCGGCTGAGTATTGCAGCCGCCGTGAGGCGTCAAGGGGAAATCCGCCCATGCGCGGGCGCGGCGCAATGCCCTCTCGCGCCCGCGCGCGCCAGCCGTTAGGACGGCACCAACCGGAGGCCCGCATGCAGACCCATCCCCAGACCCGCGACCTCGTGCTGATCGGCGGCGGCCATGCGCATGCGCTGGTCCTGCTGCGCTGGGCGATGCAACCCTTGCCCGGCGCGCGGCTGAGCGTGATCGACCCAAACCCGGTCGCGCCCTATACCGGCATGCTGCCGGGGCTGATCGCCGGGCACTACGCGCGCGAAAACCTCGAGATGAATCTGGTCGCGCTGGCCCGGCGCGCCGGGGCGCGGCTGATCCTCGGCCGGGCCGAGGGCATCGACCCCGAGGCGCGGCTGATCCATGTGCCGGGGCGGCCGCCCCTGGCCTATGACATCGCCTCGATCGACATCGGCATCACCTCGAACCTGCCGGACTTGCCCGGGTTTTCCGCCCATGGCATCGCCGCCAAACCCCTGGGCGGCTATGCCGAACGCTGGGCGGCCTTTGTCGCCTCGGTGGCCGCGGGGCAAGCGCCGCCGCAGGTGGCGATCCTCGGCGCCGGGGTAGGGGGCGTCGAACTGGCGCTGGCGATGGACCACCGGCTGCGCGACGCCCCCGACCGCCGCATCACCCTGATCGAGCGCGACACCCCGCTGCCGCATCTGGGCCGCGCCGCCCGCACCCGGCTGCTGGCGCTGCTGGCGACGCGCGGCATCACCCTGTTGCAAGGCGAGGCCGCCTCGGTCAGCGCCACCGCCGTCACCCTGACCGATGGCCGCATCCTGCCCGCCGCCCTGACGCTCGGCGCTGCCGGCAGCCGCCCGCAGCCCTGGCTGGCCACCACCGGCCTGCACCTGACCGAGGGCTTCGTCACCGTCGATCCGACCCTGCGCTCGGTCTCGCATCCGCAGATCTTTGCCACCGGCGACTGCGCCCATATGCGCGACAGCCCGCGACCAAAGGCCGGGGTCTTTGCCGTGCGTCAGGCGCCGGTGCTGTTTGACAACCTGCGCGCCGCCCTGGCCGGCACCGCGCTGCGCCCCTTCCGCCCGCAGCGTGATTATCTCAAGCTGATCTCGCTGGGCGGGCGCGAGGCCCTGGCCGACAAATGGGGCCTGCCCCTCGCCGGGCGCTGGCTCTGGCGGCTGAAGGACCGCATCGACCAGCGCTTCATGCGCATGGTGCAGGATCTGCCCGCCATGCAAGGCCCCGCGCTGCCCGCCACCCACGCCCAGGGGCTGGCCGAGATGCTGGCCGAGGCCCCGCTCTGCGGCGGCTGCGGCGCCAAGGTCGGGCCGGGCCTGCTGCGTCAGGCGCTGGCCGGGCTCGACCCGGTGCGCGCCGAACTGGGCATCGGCGACGACGCCGCCCTGCTGCGCATGGGCGAGGCCCGGCAGGTCATCGCCACCGACCATCTGCGCGCGGTCACCGACGATCCCTTCCTGATGGCCCGCCTCGCCACCCTGCACGCGCTGGGCGACATCTGGGCGATGGGCGCGCAGCCGCAGGCGGCGCTGCTCAGCCTGATCCTGCCGCGGCTGGCCGAACCCCTGCAGGCCCGCACCCTGACCGAGATCCTCGCCGGGGTCAAAGCGGCCCTCGACGGCACCGGCGCCGAGCTGATCGGCGGCCATACGACCCAAGGCTCCGAACTGACCATCGGCCTCACCGTCAGCGGCCTCGTCGGCGCGCATCTGACCACCAAGGGCGGCGCGCGCCCGGGCGATGCGCTGATCCTGACGCGGGCGATCGGCTCGGGCACGATCCTCGCCGCCGAGATGCGCGGCCTCGCGCCGGGGCGCGCGGTGGCCGCACTCTGGCCCGCCCTCCTGCACTCGCAGGCCGGGGCGTCCCGGCTGCTCGCGCCCCTGGCCCATGCGATGACCGATGTCACCGGCTTCGGCCTCGCCGGGCATCTCGACGAACTCCTGCGCGCCTCCGGCATGGGCGCCGACCTCGACCTCGCGGCGATCCCGGTGCTTGACGGCGCCGAATCCCTCGCGGCGGCGGGCATCGCCTCGACCATCGCCCCGGCCAACCGCGCCGCCCTGCTGGGCCGCATTGCCGCCCCCAGGGGGCCGCGCACCGACCTGCTCTTTGACCCGCAGACCGCGGGCGGCCTGCTCGCCGCCGTCCCGGCCGCGGCCGCGCCCGCCCTGCTGGACGCGCTGCGCGACCAGGGCTACCCCGCCGCCCGCATCGGCACCGTGACAGGGCTGACCGACGGGCCCGCCCTGCGCTGCACCGGCGCCCCCTGACCGCCGCCTCTCTTTGCTCTCCAAATATCCTCAGGGGGGTGAGGCCGCAGGCCGAGGGGGGCAGAATGCCCCCC
>CALESR010000023.1 GCA_937907485.1 uncultured Paracoccaceae bacterium
CCTCGCATCCCCCCTTGCCAGCCCGCGTTTCCGCCTGCTACCACAGGGGCGTGAACACGGGAGAATCCGGCGCCTCCACCCCGCCGGTGCCGAAGGAGCAACCGCCCCAGGAATCTCTCAGGCGCAAGGGACCGCGTTCGCACCGAAACTCTGGAGAGTGGCGCAGCCGCGCCCGCCGAAGGGATAACGATCTCAGGCGCCCCGGGCGGGGCAAGGACAGAGGGGGCACCACCTGCGGCGCAATTCTGCGCCGGGTTTGGTGCCGGGCCATCCGGCGAACAGCGAGAACCGGAATGACCGATCTTCGGCGGACCCCCCTTCATGCCCTGCATCTGGAACTGGGCGCCAGAATGGTGCCCTTCGCGGGCTATGACATGCCCGTGCAATACCCGCTGGGGGTGTTGGGCGAACATCTGCACTGCCGCGCCCATGCCGGGCTCTTTGACGTCAGCCACATGGGTCAGGTGATCCTTCGGCCAAAGGCGGGGCTGGCAGCGCTGTGCCTCGCGCTTGAGGCCTTGATGCCGGTCGATGTGCTGGCGCTGGCGCCGGGACGGCAACGCTATGGTCTGCTCACCAACCCTGAGGGCGGCATCCTCGACGATCTGATGTTCGCCAACCGCGGCGACCATCTGTTCCTCGTCGTCAATGCCGCCTGCAAGGAGGCCGACATCGCCCATCTGGCCGCACATCTGCCCGCCGATCTGGCCGAGGTGGTGCCGATCACTGACCGCGCCCTGATCGCACTGCAAGGCCCCGAGGCCGTCACCGCGCTGGGCCGTCTGGTGCCCGGCGTGGCCGCGATGCGCTTCATGGATGTGGCGGTGCTGCCTTGGGACGGCGTCGATCTGTGGATCTCGCGCTCAGGCTATACCGGCGAGGACGGGTTCGAGGTCTCGGTGCCGGACAGCCACGCCCAAACCCTCTGCCGCGCGCTGCTGGCGATGCCCGAGGTGGCGCCCATCGGCCTCGGCGCCCGCGATTCCCTGCGGTTGGAGGCCGGGCTCTGCCTCTATGGCCATGACATGGACGCGGTCACCACCCCGGTCGCCGCCAGCCTGTCCTGGGCCATCCAGAAGGTCCGCCGCACCGGCGGCGCGCGGGCAGGGGGCTTTCCCGGCGCCACGCGTATCCTGGATGAACTCGACGCTGGCCCCCCCACCACCCGCGTCGGCCTGCGCCCCGAAGGCCGCGCCCCGATGCGCGAGGGCACGGTGATCTGGGACGCCCCCGAAGGCGGCAGCGCCATCGGCCGCGTCACCTCGGGCGGGTTCGGCCCCTCGGTCGGCGCACCCATCGCCATGGCCTACGTTCCCGCCGGCACCGCAGGCCCCCTCTGGGGCGACGTGCGCGGCAAACGCCTGCCGGTCGCACTGGCGCCGCTTCCTTTCCACCCCACCTCCTATTGCAAATGAGGACCCCCGCGATGAAATTCACCGAAGAGCACGAATGGCTGCGTATCGAAGGCGATCTGGTCGTCGTCGGCATCACCGAACACGCGGCGGAACAACTGGGCGACGTGGTCTTTGTCGAACTGCCGGAACTGGAAACCCAGGTCACCCGCGGCGACGAGGTCAGCGTGATCGAATCGGTCAAGGCGGCGTCCGACATCCTCGCCCCGCTGGACGGCGAGATCGTCGCCATCAACGAGGCGCTGGTCGATGACCCCTCGCTGGTCAACAAGGACCCGCTGGGCGAGGCCTGGTTCTTCAAGATGAAGATCGAGGATCTGAGCGCCTTGGACGAATTCATGTCCGAAGACGACTACAAGGACTTCATCGGCTGACCCTGCGCGGCGCCCTGATCCCGGGGCGCCCGCCGACACCGGAGCGATCATGCCCTATACCCCCACTGACTATAACCCCTATGATTTCGCCAACCGCCGCCACATCGGCCCCTCGCCCGCCGAGATGGCCGAGATGCTCAAGGCCATCGGCGTGCCCAGCCTCGAGGCGCTGATTGACGAGACGATCCCGGCCTCGATCCGCCAGACCGACCCCTTGCCCTGGGCGCCGCTGTCCGAAGGCGGCCTTTTGGCGAAAATGCGCGAGGTGGCCAACAAGAACCGGGTGATGACCTCGCTGATCGGGCAGGGCTATTCAGGCACGATCACCCCGCCGGCGATCCAGCGCAACATTCTGGAAAACCCGGCCTGGTATACCGCCTATACCCCCTATCAGCCCGAAATCGCCCAAGGGCGGCTGGAGGCCTTGCTGAACTATCAGACCATGGTGGCCGATCTGACCGGCCTGCCAGTGGCCAATGCCTCGCTGCTGGATGAAGGCACGGCGGCGGCCGAGGCAATGGTGATGGCGCAGCGCGTGGCCAAATCCAAGGCGAGCGCCTTCTTCATCGACGCCAATTGCCACCCGCAGACCATCGCCGTGATGCAGACCCGCGCCGCGCCGCTGGATATCCCGGTGATCGTCGGCCAACCGCAGGATCTGGACCCCGCGCAGGTCTTCGGCGCGATTTTCCAGTATCCCGGCACTTATGGTCATGTGCGCGACTTCACCGACCTGATCGCCGCGCTGCACGCCGCCAAGGCGGTGGCGATCGTGGCGACCGACCTTCTGGCGCTGTGCATGTTGAAAGAACCCGGCGCGATGGGCGCCGATATCGCGGTGGGCTCGGCCCAGCGCTTTGGCGTGCCGATGGGCTATGGCGGCCCGCACGCCGCCTTCCTGTCCTGCGCCGATGCACACAAACGCCAGATGCCGGGGCGTCTGGTTGGCGTGTCCATCGACGCGCGCGGCAACAAGGCCTACCGGCTGTCGCTGCAAACCCGCGAGCAACACATCCGTCGCGAGAAGGCCACCTCGAACGTCTGCACCGCGCAGGCGCTGCTGGCGGTCATGGCCTCGATGTATGCGGTGTTCCACGGGCCGCAGGGCCTGCGCGCGATCGCCGAGCGTGTGCATTTCATGGCCGAACGCCTCGCCCGCGCGCTGAAAGCGGCGGGTGCCCGCGTCGAACCCGATGCCTTCTTTGACACGATCACCGTCGAGGTTGGCGTCGGGCAAGCGGGCATTTTGGCCGCCGCCCGGCACGAAGGGCTGAACTTTCGCAAGATCGGCACCCGCCATGTCGGCATCAGCCTTGATGAAACCACCGACGAGAACATCCTGCACCGCGTGCTCAAGGCCTTCGGCATCGACGGTGTGCCACCGCACCGCGCGCAATTGGGCTTCCCGCTGGCGATGGCGCGGCAAAGCGCTTATCTGACCCATCCGATCTTTCACATGAACCGCGCCGAGTCCGAGATGATGCGCTATATGCGCCGCCTGTCGGACCGTGACCTCGCGCTGGACCGGGCGATGATCCCGCTGGGGTCCTGCACGATGAAGCTGAACGCCGCAGCCGAGATGATGCCGATCAGCTGGCCCGAATTCTCCAGCCTGCACCCGTTCTGCCCGCCCGATCAGGCGCTGGGTTACGGCGAGGTCATCACCGACCTCTCGGCCAAACTCTGCGAGATCACCGGCTATGACGCCTTTTCCATGCAGCCCAACTCCGGCGCGCAGGGGGAATATGCGGGGCTGCTGACGATCCTCGCCTATCACAAGGCGCAGGGCCAGTTGCAGCGCCGTATCTGCCTGATCCCGGTCTCGGCGCATGGCACCAACCCGGCCTCGGCGCAGATGGCGGGGATGGAGGTGGTGGTGGTCCGATCCTCGCCCAATGGCGACATCGACCTCGACGATTTCCGCGACAAGGCGGCGGCGGCGGGTGAGCATCTGGCGGCCTGCATGATCACCTACCCCTCGACGCATGGCGTGTTCGAGGAAACCGTGCGCGAGGTCTGCCAGATCACCCACCGGCACGGCGGACAGGTCTATATCGACGGCGCCAACATGAATGCGATGGTCGGGCTGGTGAAACCGGGCGAGGTCGGCGGCGACGTCAGCCACCTGAATTTGCACAAGACCTTCGCCATCCCCCACGGCGGCGGCGGCCCCGGCATGGGGCCGATCGGCGTCAAGGCCCATCTGGCGCCGCATCTGCCGGGGCATCCGCAGACCGGCGGCGAGGGCGCGGTCAGCGCCGCGCCCTATGGCTCGGCCTCGATCCTGCTGATCTCCTGGGCCTATATCCTGATGATGGGCGGACCAGGCCTGACCCAGGCGACGCGGGTGGCGATCCTCAACGCCAACTACATCGCCGCCCGGCTCAAGGGGGCCTACCCCGTGCTCTTCATGGGCAACAAGGGCCGCGTCGCGCATGAATGCATCCTCGACACCCGCCCCTTCGCCGAGGCGGGCGTCACCGTCGAGGACATCGCCAAACGCCTGATCGACAACGGCTTTCACGCGCCAACGATGAGTTGGCCGGTCTCGGGCACTCTGATGGTCGAACCGACCGAATCCGAAACCAAGGCCGAGATCGACCGCTTCATCACCGCGCTTCTGGCGATCCGCGAGGAAATCAAGGCTGTCGAGGCGGGCGACATCAGCGCCGAAGCCTCGCCACTGCGCCACGCCCCGCATACGGTCGAGGATCTGGTCGCCGACTGGGACCGGGCCTATTCGCGCGAACAGGGCTGCTTCCCGCCCGGCGCCTTCCGCGTCGACAAATACTGGCCACCTGTCGGCCGGGTCGACAACGTCTGGGGCGACCGCAACCTCTTCTGCGTCTGCCCGCCGTTAAGCGACTACGTCAAGGCCGCCGAATGAAAAGACAGGGGCGGGGGCCTGAAACCCCTGCCCCCTCTTTGTGCCTCAACTATCCCGGGGGGTGAG
>CALESR010000024.1 GCA_937907485.1 uncultured Paracoccaceae bacterium
TTTATACCGGGCGGATGATGGCGCGGGTACTGTCCTTTTCAGTGACGATCTTCACATTGGTGCCCGCCGTCGCACCGCTGATCGGCGACACGCTGACCGGGTTTTTCGGCTGGCGGGCGATCTTTTGGGCCTTTGTGCTGTTCGGCGCGATCACCGCGCTGTGGATCTTCCTGCGCCGCGACGAGACCCTGCCGCCCGAACGGCGACGGGCGCTGACCCTGTCGGCGCTGGGACAGGCGCTGGTGATCGTGCTGGCACATCGTCAGGTGCGGCTCTACCTCGCCGCGCTGACCTTCAGCTTCACCATCATGCTGCTGTGGATCAGTTCGATCGCCGCGATCTTTGCGCTCAGTTTCGACCGGGCCGAGAGTTTCCCGCTGTGGTTCGCCTTTGCCGCCCTGCTGTCGGCGCCGTCGAGCCTGATCAACGCGCGCCTCGTGCTGCGGCTGGGGATGGAGCGGTTGGTGATGGGCTCGCTGCTGGTTCAGGGTGCGGTGTCGCTGCTGGCGCTTGCCGGATTTGGGCTGGAGTTGCCGTTTGCCGGTTTTGCGTTGTTCATGCTCTTCATGCTGGTGCAGTTCTTTGCGCATGGGTTCTTGATCGGCAACCTCTATGCGCTGGCGCTCGAGCCGATGGGCCATGTCGCAGGCATGACCGCCTCGGTCATGGGTGGGGTTTCAACGGTCGGCGCAGCAGGCACCGCCGCGCTGCTGACCTGGCTGCTGAACGGCACGCCGACCTTTCTGGCACTGGCCTCGATCCTGTGCCTGTTGCCGGCGATGGCGGTGATGCTGATGGCGCGGCGGGGCGCTTGAGCGCCGTCAGCAGTTGGCAGCGGGGGGAAGTGGCACACCGCTGTTGTCGACCAGCCGACCAGCGAGATCGTAGGGTCCGAACGTGACAAAATTGCCGTCTGCGTCTTCTTCCATTCTGATCATCAAGGGCATGAGACCGCCGGCAGGATCAATGACCACGTTGTCAGCGTTCACGTAATAGGTATTCCCATCGGTGCCGGTGATCGAGCCGACCACGCCAAAGTCCCAAACCGTGCCACAGTCCATCACTGGATGTTCGGCCGTGCCGCCACAGGCGCCGCCGTAGTTGTCTTGAACTCCCACGCCCAACTCGCCCAGTTGCACCACCGAGGCACTGGTCAACGACATGTCGATATCGTGGCCGAGAGTGCAGACGCCGGATCTCACCGATGACGTTGCAGCCACGCCCAGACCGACGATTGCCGCCGTCATGACAACGAAATCCACGGTCACGGCGCCGTCTTCGCAGGACCAGAACTGATACAGAGACATGGGTGTCCTCATTGAGGTGAACATAGTGCGGGAATGATGGTGCGTCAGATGTCGGGCATCATGGGTGCGGGGCCCAGAAGGATGATCGGCTCCGGGTCGGGCAGCGCGATGGGCGACGGTTCAGGCATTGATACCGGCACCTCGTCGGGCAAGAGGCCCGACCCAGTGCTGCCCAAGGTGCCGAGGCTGGCCACCGAGGCCCCCGTCAACGAGGTCGAGATGTCGCTACCCAGCCCGCCCGCGCCGCTTCGCACGCCTGCCACCACCGCCAGCCCAAGGCCGACAACGGCGGCAGTCATCACCACCCAATCGACCGTGACAGCGCCGGATTCGTCGTTGAAGAAATTGGTCATGGTTCAACCCTGAGTTCGATTGCCCCGTCACACTGCCGCGTGATTTTAGCGAAAATGCGGCAAAATCGGGGTTAATGCAGGGTTACGCGCCTCGGCCCCGCAGGCGGTCGCGGTTGAGCGCCAGCCATTGCGCTGAAATCAGCAAAGGCGCATTCGCCGCCTCGCCACTGGCCACCAGTTCCATCAGCCGGGCAAAGGGGATGACATGGGCGCGGATGTCCTCGGCCTCGACCTCAAGCCCGCTAACCCCTTCGGCGCTGGGCGGCAGATCGGCGATGCCGACATAGGACGCCAGGTATTCCGTCACCGCGCCGGGGCTGACGTAATAGCGTGCCACCGGATGCATCGTGGCCAACGTCAGCCGCGCCTCTTCCAGCGCCTCGCGCCGCGCAGCGGCCTCGGGGGTTTCCAGCGGGTCGATGCGCCCGGCGATGGGTTCCAGCGACCACGCATTTGCCTCGCCGCGCGCAAAAGGGCCAAAGCGGAACTGCTCGACCAGCATGACCGTGTCGCGGATAGGGTCATAGGGCAGCACCGTCACTGCATCAGCCATGATGAATGCGGCCCGCGTGACTGTGGCCGAGGACGCACCGTCAAACCGCCGAAAGCTGAGATCGGCTTCTTCGACCCCGAAGAACCAAGTATAAGGGCTGCGCAGGTCGTGCACCTGGACATCGTCCGGCCCCGGCACACTTCGCAGCGTGGCTGGCGCCGGTTCAGCCCGCGCGCGGCGTCGGCTGGCGACACGGGCGCCCAACATGCCATAGCGCTGCAAGATTGCATCGGGTGTGGCGGTGCCCCGCAGCGCCATCACCTCGGCCACAACCTCGGCGGTGTGGTCGCCGTGGGTAGCGGCCCAGTCCGCCAGCGACCACGGCGCACCGCCTTGCCAGAGCGACTGGCGTGGCTGATAGATCATGGCCTGCTGCGGCCCCGCAGCGGTCATCACCTGCACCGGTGCCGGGTCATAGCCAAAAACCCGCTCGTAAAAATCCAGCCGCTCGCGCGCGGCAGCGTCTGGGCGCACCAACAGACCACGGGCCACCTGCCCGGCCGCCGGCGCAAACAGTGGAAACGCCAATGACCGGCCGTCCGGGGCGACGGCCGTCAGAACCGCATGTTCGGCCAACTCGGTCGCTTCGCCGACCAGATCAGCACCCGCAACCGCCCGGTAAACCGGCGGATGCAGCAAGGTGCCATAGAGGAAAAGCGCCTCAACGGTCATTGCGGCGCTTTTCCATCATTGCCCACAGGATGTGCGAAACCAGCCCGATCACCGCCCCACCAGCGGCAAGGAGAATCAGGAAATCTTGCACCAGCGCCTTGGACAGATACGAGAGCACGATGTCGAAATAGCCGGTGATCGCCTCCATCACCTCGCCATAGCGCCGCCGATAGCCCAGCACGAAGACCTCGCGCACGGCGACCAGCATGGCAGTTGCAATCGCTCCCAGCGCGACACCCTGCACACCCAGATAGACCGAGAACCACCACGACCGCCCGATCCCCTTGCCGACAAAGGCCCAGCCAACGGCAAAACACACCCCCGCCGCCCATAGCGGAAAGCTGCCCAGATCGGCCTCAGGACCATAGAGCGGCTCATAGACCTTGGCGCAGTATGCGGCAAAAAGCGCCAGTAGCAGCGCAGAGACGGGCCGGATCAGGGTGAACATCGGGCCTCCGGTCGGCGCGGCCCGGCCTGGTCAGGCGGGGCGGCGCAGGGTGATCTGGGTGACGTCACAGATACCCGTGTGAAACGCTCCGGCGCAAGAGGTCAGGTAGAATTCCCACATCC
>CALESR010000025.1 GCA_937907485.1 uncultured Paracoccaceae bacterium
AATATCCACGGGGTATCCAAAGGGGGGCGTGCCCCCCTTGGCGGGGGCGTGGGGGCTGGCCCCCACGCGGCGCGAGCCCCCCTCGACGGGGGGCGAGCGCCGCCGCCCCTCAAACCGATCCGCTCAATACAGGCCGCCCGCGCTCAAGGTGCCAAACCCGGATTGCCCCGGGATCGGCAGTTGCCCGGTCGCATCCTCGGCCTCGCTGCCCGCCACCGGAACCGCCGCGCCCTCGTCCTGCTCGAAGACCGGCAGCGACATGCCCATCACGAAACCGCCGTCGATCAGCGCGTCGATGCCGAACACCGGCTCTTCGCCGTCGCGGAAATACTCGGCCACGACATCCGGGCCACTGGCGTCATCGTCCAGCCGCGCGCCCGAATGCCGGTCGATGCGGATGAAATGCCCGCCCGGCGGCACGGCAAACCGGCCGCCGCCGAATTCGCCGATCGCCTCTTCCATGAACTCCTGAAACACCGGCGCGCACAGCCCGCCACCCGAGGCCCGCCGCCCCAGACTGCGCGGGCGGTCATAGCCGATATAGCAGCCCGCCACGATGGTCGAGGTATAGCCGACAAACCACACGTCGCGCGCGTCGTTGGTGGTGCCGGTCTTGCCCGCCACCGGCACCGGCAGCCGGATCGCGCCCGAGGCCGTGCCGCGCTGCACCACCCCCTCCATCATCGAGGTCAACTGATAGGCGGTGATCGGGTCCATCACCCGCTGACGGCGGCTGGCGATCCAGGGCGACTGGCCCGCGGGCAGATCGGGCTCGCCGCATTCGACGCATTCGCGCTGGTCGTGCCGGTACACGGTGCGGCCCCAGCGGTCCTGCACGCGGTCCACCAGCGTCGGCTCCACCCGCTCGCCGCCATTGGCGAACATCGCATAGGCGGCGACGATGCGAAACAGCGTGGTCTCCTGCGCGCCCAGCGAGTTGGCCAGAAACGGCTGCAACCGGTCATAGACGCCAAAGCGCTCGGCATAACCGGCGACCACATCCATCCCGACCTCCTGCGCCAGACGGATGGTCATCAGGTTGCGCGACTGCTCGATCCCGGTGCGCACCGGCGTCGGCCCCAGAAAATCGCCGTTCGAGTTGGTCGGTCGCCAGATTCCTTCGCCGGTCTCGATCTCGATCGGCGCGTCGATGACGATGGTCGCCGGGGTAAAGCCCGAATCCAGCGCCGCGGCATAGACAAAGGGCTTGAAGGCCGACCCCGGCTGGCGCATCGCCTGCGTTGCCCGGTTGAAGGTCGAGTGCTGATAGCTGAACCCACCCTGCATGGCGATCACCCGCCCGGTGTTGACGTCCATCGCCATGAAGGCGCCCTGCACCTCGGGCACCTGCCGCAGCGACCAGCGCTGAAAGGTGCCGTCATTGGCGGTCACCGCCCGCACATAGACCACATCGCCCACCGTCAGCGTGTCGGCCAGCGAGCCGGGCAACCAGTTGATGTCGGCGCGCTCGACGGTGCCGGTGCTGTCTTGCCCCTCGATGCCCATCGTGGCGCGGTCGGGCGTCACCGCCAGCACCACGGCCGGATACCACGGATTGTCCAGCGTGATGTCGCGCGCCAGCGTGGCCCCGGCCAGCGCCTGACGCCAGCGCGCCTCGTCAGCCAGATCCTCGGCGCCCAGCCGGATGCCAGTGCCGCGCCATTCGCCCTGCGTGCGGTCATAGGATTCCAGTGCCCGCTGCAACGCATGGGCGGCGGTGACCTGCAATTCGGGGTGCACCGTGGCGCGGATCGTCAAGCCGCCGGCAAAGAACTCTTCCTCGCCAAAGCTGCTGGACAGCTGGCGGCGGATCTCGTCGGTGAAATAGTCGCGCTCGGGCAGGCTTTCGCGAAAGGCGGGCATGTCGCCGCCCTGCACCGTCGCCAGCGGCGCCTCGCGCGCGGCCAGCGACTGCTCCTCGGTGACATAGCCATTCTCGACCATCTGCCCGATGATCCAGTTGCGCCGCGACACCACCCGCTCGCGCGCCCGCACCGGGTGGTATTCCGACGGCGCCTGCGGCAGCGCGGCCAGAAAGGCCATCTCCTGCAGTGTCAGCTCTTCCAGCGTCTTGTTGAAATAGGTCTGCGCCGCCGCCGCCACCCCGAACGAGTTCTGCCCGAGGAAGATCTCGTTCATGTAGAGTTCGAGGATCTCGTCCTTGCTCAGCGTCTGCTCAACCCGCCAGGCCAGGATGATCTCGCGGATCTTGCGCTCGCCGGTGCGGTCGCTGGACAACAGGAAGTTCTTCATCACCTGCTGGGTGATCGTCGAGGCCCCGCGCAGGTTGCGCCCGCCCGACACCACGGCATCACGCAGCGCCGCCACCATCGCCACCGGGTCAAACCCGGCATGTTCATAGAAGTTGCGGTCCTCGGCGCTGATGAAGGCCTGCCGCAGCAGCGGCGGAATGTCCTCGATCGGGGTGAACAACCGGCGCTCGCGGGCGAATTCGTCGATCAACTGGCCTTCGCCCGAATAGATCCGGCTGATCATCGGCGGGCTGTAATTCGCCAGTTGCTCGGTCGAGGGCAGGTCATGCGTATAGACCCAGACCACCCCGCCCACCGTCAACGCGCCAAACAGACCGGCCATCAGCACAAAGCTGAAGATCGCACCGAAAAAGGACAGGAACGCTCGGGTCACACAGGGGCTCCGCTGGACTCTGCTGTCGCTCTATACGGCTTCGCGCCCGCGGTCAAAACCCGGCTGCGGCGCAGGGCGGGAAATCGCGCAGAGGTGAAAGACGGGGGGCGGGGTGTTTCGCCCTCGTTGGCCCGCTGGCGCGGGCGCCTCGGGCGACCCGGGCGCGGGCGCACGCCCGCGCAGGGGGGCATTCTGCCCCCCTCGGCCTGCGGCCTCACCCCCCTGAGGATAGTTGAGGCACAAAGATGGGGGGCCTTTGGCGTGTCTTGCGCCACACGGGCTGACCTCGGGCGCGCTGCCGCCCTCAGCGCAGGCGCAGCGGGTGTTGCGCGGCTTCGTCTTGGACCCAGGTGTCCAGCCCGGTCAGGATCGCCTGCGCCATGCGCGCGCGCCAGCGGGGATCGCGCAGGCGGGTGCGGTCGCGTGCGCTGGACAGAAAGCCGATCTCCAGCAGGGCCGAGGGCACCGAGGGCGACTTGAGCACCGAGAAGGCCGCCTGTTGCCAGGGATGGCGGTGCATGCGCAGGTCGGCGTCGCGGATCGCCGCCACCAGATCGCGGGCCAGCCGGTCGGTGGCCGGGCCGGTGTCCTGCCGGGCCAGTTGCATCAGCACCCCGGCCACCGCATCGTCGGTGCCACGCAGATCGACGCCGCCGCCCAGCATGTCGTCGCGGTCGTGGCGCTCGGCCAGCGCGGCGCTGGCGGCGTCGGTGGCCTCGGCGGCGAGGGTATAGAGCGTGGCCCCCGTCGCCTCGCCATCGTCGAGCGCATCGGCGTGCAGCGACAAGAACAGGTCGGCCTGCGTCGAATGCGCCACGGTGATGCGGCCTTCGAGCGAGACAAAGCTGTCGGAATCGCGGGTCATCACCACCTCATAGCGCCCGCTGCGGCGCAGCAGGTCGGCCAGTTCGCGGGCAAAGGTCAGGATCACCTCGGCCTCGGTCAGCCCTTCGTGCACCGCGCCGGGATCGACGCCGCCGTGTCCGGGATCGAGCACAAGCACCGTCGGCCGGTTGCCCAGCGGCAGGCGCCCGGTGTCGGGCGCCTCGGTGTCGCCGGGGCCGTCGGTGGCCGCCAGCGCCGCCGCCTGCGCGGCAAACTCGGCATCGGACAGGGGCGCCAGCCGCAGGTCCAGCCGTGCGGCGCCGGTCAGCGCATCGGTGCTCATCCCGGCTTCGACAAAGCCCATCGGGCGGCTCAGGTCGAGGACCATCCGGCTCCAGCCGCCGCCCGCCTCGCCGACCCTGACGCCGGCCAGCCCGCCTGCGGGCAGCACCGTGGCCGGATCGAACCCTGACCAGTCGACCGTGCGAAAATCGATCACGGCGCGCGGCGGGTCGGTCAGCAGCCGGGTCCGCCACGGCACAGGCTGGCTCAGCGGCAGGGTCAGCGTCAGGTCGCGCCACCCCTCGACCACCGTCAGCGCGCCGCTGATCCGGGCGCGGGCACCCAGATCCTGCGCCGCCAGCGGGCTGGCCAGCAGCCCCAGCGCCAGCGCCAGCGCCACCAGCAGCCGTGCGCCAACCCCTCGCCCCCTGCCGATCCGCGCCATCGCCTGTTCTCCTGCCGTTTGGCCACCTCTAGCGCGAAAGCCCTGCCGGGGGAATCCCCTGCCCGCCCCTCCGGGCACCCGGCGGGCTTCACGAATGGGTCAAACCGTCGCAACCGGCAAAGTCCGGGGTTGATCTGCCCCGGCCTGCACCCTCATTGTGCCGCTGTCCAGATCCAAGGAGCCCCAATGGCCCGCCTGCCCTTTTTCGCTGCCGCCCTTGTGGCTGGCCTGTCGCTGACCACCGCCGCCACGGCGCAGACCCCGCCGATGAGCGACGCCGATCGTGCCGCCTTTCGCGCCGAGGTCCGCGCCTATCTGATGGAGAACCCCGAGGTCATCTTCGAGGCCGTCGCCGAGTTCGAGCGCCGCAATCAGGCCTCGCAGGCCGACATGGATACGACCCTCGTCGAATTGAACGCCGACGAGATCTTTCGCGATGGCTATTCCTGGGTCACCGGCAACCCGGAGGGCGACATCACCCTCGTCGAATTCATGGACTACCGCTGCAGCTATTGCCGCCGCGCGCAGGAGCAGGTGATGAGCCTGCTCGAAGGCGACGGCAACATCCGGCTGGTCATCAAGGAATTCCCCATCCTTGGCCCGCAATCGGACCTGATGAGCCGCTTTGCCCTCGCCGTGCAGCATCTGGGCGGCCAGACCGCCTATGCCCAGGCGCATGAGCAACTGATGACCTGGGAGGGCGACTTCTTCGAAGAGGATGTGCGCGCGCTTGCGGTCGGGCTGTCGCTCGACGAGGCCGAGGTGCTGGCGCAGATGCGCGGCGATGTGGTCAACGACATCCTCGCGGCGAATCACGCCCTCGCGCAGCGGCTGCAGATTTCGGGCACACCGACCTTCGTGATGGGCGCGGCCGAGGGCGGCGAGATGCTGCGCGGCTTCCTGCCCGCCGACGCGATGGCCGGCGTCGCCACCCGGTTGCGCGGATGACAGGCCGGGGCGCCCGGCCCTTTGTCGCCGCGCGCCCCGGACCTTGGCGCAGCGTCTGGCGCGCGCTGGCCGTGATGCTGGCGCTGCTGACGGGCCTTCCCCTGTCGGCACAGGCGCCGCTGCCGGGGGCGCAGGCCCCCGGACTGCAGGCGGCGCTGGCCGACTGGCTGGCCGATGACGAGGGGGCCGCCCTGCCCGCCCTCGCCACGCTGGCGCACGAGGGCAACACCGCCGCCCGCCTGCTGCTGGCGCGGATCGACACCACCCCTGCCCTGCAAGGCCCCGTGCTGTCGCGACTCGACCGCGCCGGGCGCGTCGCGCTGATGCGCGCGCCGGGCGGCCTGTCCGGGCAGAACTGGCTGGGCCTGATCGAGGGCAATCCATTGGCCGATCTGTGGCGCCTGACCCGTCAGGTCGAGGCCCCGCCCAGCGTGATCGCCGGTTTCGCCGCGCTGGGCGAGACCCGCGCCGCCCGCTTCGCGCTGGTTGCGCTGGCCGCGCGGGAACATCCCGGCCTGCAAGACCTCGACCCGGCGACGCTGGACCCCGAGATGCTCTATCTGCTCTGGCGCGGTGCCGACCCGGCGCAGCGGGACCAGATCGCCGCCCTCGTGCCCGCCGAGCACCCGCAGCGCGCCCTGATGGGCCAACCCGCCGACCCGCTGGCGCTGGACCTCTGGCTGGCCTCCAGCCCGGCCGCCGCGCCGCTGGCCGTGCTCTGTGACGCGCGCTGCCCGGCTGAGGCCGCGCCCGCCTGCCGCAGCGCGGCGATGCACGCGCTCGACAGCCATGACGCCTTGCTGACGCTGGGCAGCCCGGTCGAGGCGCTGGTGCCGCAGGCGACCTTCCTCGCCAGCCCGCGCGGTCAGGCCAGCACCCTGCGCCGCATCCTGCTGGCGGTGCCGATGCGCGGCCGCCGCGCCATGGTGGCGCAGGTGACCCAGCACTCGGCCTGCCTTGGCGAGGCGCTGCAGGCCGAATCACTGCGTCACCACCACCCGCGCAGCCCCGCCCCGCAAGGCGGCTGAATGCAAAACGCCGCCCCGGATGGAGCGGCGCCCTGTCTGGCAAACCCCGACCGCGTCAGCGCGGCGAGATCATCATCACCATCTGCCGGCCTTCCAGCTTTGGCATCTGTTCGATCTTGCCCTGCTCGTTCACATCACCGGCAACGCGGTTCAGCAGTTCCATCCCCAGTTCCTGGTGCGCCATCTCGCGGCCACGGAACCGCAGGGTGATCTTCACCTTGTCGCCTTCTTCGAGGAACTTCAGCACCGAGCGCATCTTGACGTCGTAATCATGGTCATCCGTGCCGGGGCGGAACTTGATTTCCTTGATCTCGATGATCTTTTGCTTCTTGCGCGCCTCGGCCTCGCGTTTTTGCTGTTCATACTTGAACTTGCCGAAGTCCATGATCTTGCAGACAGGGGGCACCGCCGTCGGGGAAATCTCGACCAGATCAAGCCCGGCCTCGGCGGCGAGTTGCATCGCGCGCAAAGGAGTCACGACTCCGACGTTTTCGCCATCCGCCCCGATCAGGCGAATCTCGGGCGCGCGGATCCGGTCATTGATGCGGGGGCCGGTTTCGCGGCTGGGCGGGGCGTTATGGGGTCTGCGAGCGATGGCGGGATTCCTTCTGCGATTCAACGCGCGGAAAATAGACGCCATGCGCCCCGCGCGCAAGGGGCGGCGGACCGGCAGGTTCCTGCCCGTGGACGTGCAGGCCATTGCTTTTGCGCCGCCAAGGTGCGAAACGCCTGTCAAACTTGGTTCACAGGGGC
>CALESR010000026.1 GCA_937907485.1 uncultured Paracoccaceae bacterium
CGCGATCGTGCCCCATCTTTGCTCGAGAAATATCCTCCGGGTGGGTCCGGGAGGGTGGAAAACCCTCCCGGCGGGGTGTGGGGGCTGGCCCCCACCGGCGCCGAGGGGCCTCGATGGCCCCGAAGGCGCCGCCCCTCAGATCAGTTCAGCAGACCCGCGTGCCGCATCGCCGCGTCCAAGGCCGCGGCGGTCTTTTCCGTCACGCCCAGCAGCGGCAGCCGCACTTCATTCCGGCAGTGACCCAGCCGCGACAGCGCATATTTTGCGCCTGCCAGCCCCGGTTCGAGGAAGATTGCCGTATGCAGCGGCATCAGCCGGTCCTGGTACTCCAGCGCCGTTGCGTAATCGCCGCGCAGCGTCGCCTCCTGAAAGGCGGCGCAAAGTCGGGGTGCCACGTTGGCCGTGACCGATATGCAGCCCACACCGCCCTGAGCATTGAAGCCCAGTGCCGTCGCATCCTCGCCCGACAGCTGGATGAACGACTTGCCGCAGGTTTCGCGCTGCAGCGAGACACGCTCGATCTTGCCGGTGGCATCCTTGACGCCAATGATGCGCGGCAGCTTTGCCAGTTCGCCCATTGTTTCGGGCGACATGTCGACCACCGAGCGCCCGGGGATGTTGTAGATGATGATCGGCAGAGTCGAGGCCTCGTGCAGCGCGGTATAATGCGCGATCAGCCCGGCCTGCGTCGGCTTGTTGTAATAGGGCGTCACCACCAGCGCCGCATTGGCCCCCACGCGCTCGGCATGGCGGATCAGGCGAATCGCCTCGGAGGTATTGTTCGAGCCCGCGCCGGCCACGACCGGCACCCGCCCGCGCACCCGTTTGACCACGGCTTCGACGACCTGCTCGTGTTCCTCATGCGACAAGGTCGGGCTTTCTCCGGTGGTGCCGACGGGCACGAGCCCGTGGCTGCCTTCGGCGATATGCCAGTCGACCAGGGCATCGAGGGCTGCGAAATCGACCGCACCGTCCTTGAACGGCGTGACCAGTGCGGGAAGCGAACCCCGGATCATGTGCAACTCCTTTTGGCGGCAGGGCGCGCAGCGGGGCCGACCTGACCCCATTGTGTGTTGCGCAGCCGTGCCACGCGGTTAGACTCTCCGCTTGTCCTTTTCAAGAGAGACGATGCGCCCGCACTTTGCCGCCCTGCTCTTCTCCCTGCTTTGCGGGGCCTCTTCCGCGCTGGCCTTTGACGGGCCGCCGCCGCCGCGCGCGGCTGGCGCGATCGGCGCGCTGGTCGAGGCCGTGCGCGCCGGGGATACCGCGCGCTTTGCCGTTCTGCGCGAGGCCGCCGGGCCCTTGGGCCTGCGCATCGCTACATGGCGAATCCTGCGCGAGGGAATTGCCGGCGATTTCGCCACCTATGCCACCTTTGTCGGCCACCACGCGCATTGGCCCGGCATGGACATGGTGCGCGCCCGCGCCGAAGAGCGCATGGCCGGTCAGCCGCCGCAGGTGGTGCTGGACTGGTTCGCCGAGACGCCGCCGCAGACTGCGCAGGGTGATCTGGCCCTGCTGGCCGCACAAGAGGCCACGAGCGCCGACCCCGCCGCAACGTTGCGCCGCCTGTGGCTGGAGCGGGATCTGACCGCCGGGATCGAGGAGGACTTGCTGGCCCGTCATGGCGCAGCGCTTCGTCCGCTCAACGCCGCGCGGCTTGATGCGCTGCTCTGGCGTGGGGCGCGCACCGCGGCGGAACGCATGATGCCCCGCGTCAGCCAAGGTGAGGCGGCGTTGGCGCGCGCCCGTCTGGCGCTGCAGGCGCGGGCCGACGGGGTCAATCCGCTGATCGCCGCCCTGCCTGCCGCGCAGGCCGACGATCCCGGCCTCGCCTATGACCGCTTTCGCTGGCGCCTGCAGCGCGGGCTCGAGGACGAGGCCGCCGCCCTGATGCGCGAACGCTCGCCGGGTGCGCTGGGGCGACCGCAGGACTGGGCCGGGCAGCGCGCGCGCCTCGCGCGGCGGGCGCTGGCAGCGGGTGATGCGCAACTGGCCTATGACCTTGCCGCGCGCCACGGCCTCGATGACAATGGCGCGGACATGGCCGATCTAGAATGGCTGGCGGGCTATGCCGCGCTGCGCTTTCTGAACCGCCCCGCCGAGGCCCTGACCCATTTCGCGCGGCTGCGCGCGCGCTCGCTCAGCCCGATCACCCTTGGCCGCGCTGGCTATTGGGAGGGCCGCGCGCATGAGGCGTTGGGCCAGACCCAAGCCGCGCGCGACGCCTTTTCCTTTGCCGCGCGCTATCAGACCGCCTTTTACGGCCAACTCGCCGCCGAGCGGCTGGGCATGGACCTCGACCCTGCGCTGCTGGCCGAGCCCGCCTATCCCGACTGGCACGGACTGCCTTTTGCCCGCTCGGACCTGCTGCAGGCTGCACTGCTCCTGCATTCCGCTGGCCAGTTCTATGAGGCGCGGCGCTTTACCCTGCATCTGGCCGGGCAGTTGCAGACCGAGGACGAACTCGGCGCGCTGGCGCAGCTCTGGCTTGACCGCGGCGAGCCGCATATGGCGCTGCGCATCGCCAAGGACGCGGTCGCTCGCGGCATCCTGCTGCCCCGCGCCTATTTCCCGCTGACCGATCTGGCTGCGGCCAATCTGTCCGTGCCCGCTGACCTGACCCTGTCCATCGCCCGGCGCGAGAGCGAATTCGATCACCGCGTTACCAGCCACGCTGACGCCCGCGGGTTGATGCAGGTGATGCCGGCCACCGGGGCGCATACCGCGCGGCGGCTGGGTCTGGCCTTTGACGAAGGCCGATTGACCAGCGATCCGGCCTATAACGCGGTTCTCGGTGCGGGTTACCTGCAGGAAATGTCGCAGGTATTCGACGGCACGCTGTCCATGGTCGCCGCCGCCTATAACGCCGGACCGGGACGTCCGAGGCGCTGGGCAGCGCAATTCGGCGACCCGCGCAGCCCTGCCGTCGACCCGGTCGACTGGATCGAGATGATCCCCTTCACCGAAACCCGCAACTATGTCATGCGGGTGACGGAATCGCTGGTGATCTACCGCGCATTGCTGGCCGGGCAGACAGGGCCGATCGGCCTGACCGCCATCCTGCGAGGCACCGACTGATCGGGGTGGGCGAATCGCCTGCCCTAAGGCTGCGCTATTTCAACTTGCCTCAAATTCTCATCCTACCCGGCATCGGCCCCCATCTGGAAGGGGAGCAAGGGCAAAACCGCCGCAATCGCGCGCCGCAATTGGTCCGGAGCACGCTCGTCCTCGGCCACCTTGCGCAACAGGCCCATGGCTAGCATCTGAACAATTTCGTCTTCGGCTTGCAGCAAACGCGTGATGGCAGAGGCCTTTTGTGCATCCGACACGCCGTCGGCCGAAACGAGAGGCACGATGCGCCCCATCAATGCCCTGACTTTTGCTTCTGGTGATGACGAGTCGGTTTCACCCTCGTCTTCACCATCGTCGGCGTCGAAATCGCCGCCCGGCCCATCGTCGCAGCCAACCCGCTTTGCCAGATCCCGCAGTGTTTGCACCCGGCTCATAAGCTGGCCATGGATTCCGGGGTTAAGATCGAGTTTGCCCGCCATCTCATAATCCGCCAAGGCAAGCCGGACAAATTCGCAAATCCGGGGTGCTGCCGCACGGCCCGCATCGGCAAGCCGCAGCGCTTCCTTGTCGCGCACCAGGGCACGCCGGTAGAACAAGTTCGAAAGGCTCGAACTGGCCTGCTCTTCAGCCAGATCGCGAATTCCGCGGGAAGCAATGTCAATCATCTCGCCAATCGGCGCAATCCCGTCCAGCCAATCAAGCAGGGTCGTGCACACTTGGGCAGCGGGAGCGCTGGGGTTTTCCTTTAACCAGCCTTTCAGCAAAGTGATAGCTTCAACGCGCAGACCAAAGCCATACATAATGCTGCCAAGGGTTTGGAGCACTTTTGATGTGTCGGCGGTCAAGGGCACGCTTCTCAGGAAGTTGCCACCAAGTGCAATCGCTTCGTCCTGACGACCTAGTTCGGCAAGGGCCTCCATGGTGAAATTATAGCTGCGCCAACCCCAGGTCTTGCGCCCAGTTTGTGTGGCCGGATCGTATCCATTCAGCGCGATCAATTCACCCGCCATCGTCGATCCGATGGTCCGCGCATATTGAATCGCATGGGCGAGCAAATCATCGTTCGGCTGTATGGAGGCGACCTGCCAGTTTGCCTTGCCACCGACGAAAACCGAGGCGCCATTCTGCTGTGCCAAACCCGCAAGGCAGACCTGCAGGGCAATAGCCTCTTCGTCGTTCCGGCCAAGGGTTGCAGACAGATTGAACCAGTCATTCAAAGCGCCAGCAGGACGGTTCACTTCGGCTCCTTCTTCAAACCGACGCAAAAGCTCCCGCGTCAACAAAATGGCCTCGGCACGTTTGTTGATCTTAAAAAGCTGCGACACCTTATAATGAACGGCACCAACGGAGGAAATCTCGCCAAATTCTTCTTCGACTTTCGAATAGTTCGCGATATGACCAAACCGAATATTCAGTGACGCCTCAACGTCCTCCACACGGCGCTTGATCCCAATCAACTCGTCTTCTTTCTCAGATATAGTATCTCTGAAATCTACTTTTGAAGCCGTGGTCGCGTTGGTAACTGTCTCCGCGATACCCGCCTCGATAGCCGCCTTGACTCTGTCCAATCCTTCCTTGATCTCGTCTTTTGTTTCTTTGCGCAGTTCCTGAATACGCTTATCTAGGAATTCGCGGTTCTTGTCTGAACGATCTTCGATATATGCGCGCTGCTTTTCGAGCGCTTCGTCATACGCTTTCAGCCGTTTTTCCGCGACAACGGTGACCATCCAAACCGCAAGACCGATGAAAATCGGCCCCAGGATTGAAATCATGTTTCGCGTTGCGGCAAGAACTGCAGAGGCATTCGCCTCCAACTCGCCCGAAGATTCCGACCCAGGGATCTCCGCGCCTCTAAGCCAATTCGCATGCAGCCCAAAGACTTCGCCAAGCTTGGTAAATATCAATGCGAAGAGCGCTATGACGAGAGCGACGAGAATCACGTTCCCGATCAGCGTCAAGTTCCACTTCCTTTGCGAAAGTGGCGCAAGACCGTTCATCTTCTTTTCGAGGCTTTCAACCCGCTTGCCAAGGTCTCCCATTTCGGATTCGGCGGGTGTTTTCTGAATTTCCACGGGTGCAGACATGCTTCACTCATACGCTGATGTCACAGCATCCAAACACAACCCCGAGTGGCAGGTCAACAGATGAAACAATCACGCCACCCTCACCCTGCCAGCCGCCCCATCAACTGCGCCAACGCCTCGCGATAGCGTTCGTTCACCAGTCGTCCGGCGGCGTCGAATTCCGTCTCGGCGTTGCCCACCAGCACCTCGGGCCAGGTCAGGGCCTCGACCCGGTGCGGCGCCAGCATCGAGCGCAGCATCACCTGCGCACGCTCGCCACCTGCCCGCCCGCCCGTTGCCGAGACGATCGCCAGCCGCTTGCCCCACAGTGGGTTCGGCTTGACCCGGCTTAGCCAGTCGAGCGCGTTCTTGAGCACGCCGGGCGGCGCCTTGTTGTATTCCGGGCAGGCGATCAGGATCGCGTCGGCGGCCTGCACCGCCTCGGCCAGCGCGCGCACCTCGGCGGGCATGCCCGCCGCCTCGACATCGCCGTCATAGAGCGGCAGCCGCAGCGAGCCCTCGACAAAGCGTCCGGGCCAGTGCGCCGCCGCTTCCAGCATCAGGCGCCGGTTCAGGCTGGCCGTCCGCAGCGATCCGCAAAGGCCCAAAAGCACGGGGTCTGTCATAGTCGTCTCCCTTTTGTCCCTGACCTAGTGCGCCAAGCCCCGCCTTGCAACTGCCGCCCGATTGGGCCAGTTTCGCGCCATCAATCAAAGGGGCATCGAATGCGTCACGGCGGGCAAATTCTGGTCGATCATCTGAAGGCCGAAGGCATCCGGCGGGTATTTTCGATTCCCGGCGAAAGCTTTCTCGCCGTTCTCGACGGATTGCATGACAGCGGCATCCAGAACGTCGTCTGCCGCCATGAAGGCGGCGCGGCGATGATGGCCGAGGCGCATGCCAAGCTGACCGGTGAGGTGGGCATTGCCTTTGTCACCCGCGGCCCCGGTGCCACCAATGCCTCGTCCGGCGTGCATGTGGCGCGGCAGGATTCGACACCGATGATCCTGTTTGTCGGCCAGATCGACACCGGCCACCGCGACCGCGAGGCGTTTCAGGAGGTCGACTACCGTGCAGTCTTTGGCCCCTTGGCGAAATGGGCGACCGAGGTCGATGACATCCGCCGCCTGCCGGAATACCTGTCGCGCGCGTTCCATATCGCGCAATCGGGCCGCCCCGGGCCGGTGGTGATGGCGCTTCCGGAAAACATGCTGTCGGCGCTGGCCGAAGTGGCCGATCTGCCACCGCGCCGCGCGCCACTTGCCGCGCCCGCCGAGGCGCAGGTCTCGGCGATCTGGGACGCGGTGAAGGGGGCGGCCAAGCCGCTGCTGGTGGTTGGCGGCCCGCATTGGTCGACGCAGGCGGCCCGCGATCTGGCCGATCTGGCGGCGTCGACCGGCCTGCCCGTCGCTGTCACCTTTCGCCGTCAGGACCGCATCGACAATCGGCATCCGAACTATGCCGGGGATCTGGGCGTCGGCATGAACCCCAAGCTGGGCGCTCGGCTGCGCGAGGCGGATTGTGTGGTGATTCTGGGAGCGCGGTTGGGCGACACCGCGACCAACGGCTATGAGTTGATGGACCCGGCGGCGCCCGGCAAGACCATCGTTCATGTCCACGCCGATTCAGATGAACTGGGCCATGTCTGGCGCCCCGATGTGGCGATCACCTGCCCGGCGCCCGCGATGGTGGCGGCGCTGGCGGCCAGCGTGCCACAGGGGCTGCCGGACTGGTCGGCCTGGACCGGGGCGGCACGAGCCGACTATCTGGCCTTCACCACCCCGCGCGAAACGCCCGGCGACGTGAAGCTGGAGCAGGTGATGCGCTGGCTGTCCGACCATGTGCCCGACGATGCCATCGCCACCAACGGCGCGGGGAACTATGCCGCGTGGATGCATCGCTATTTCCGCCCGCGCGCGTATCCCGGGCAACTGGCGCCGACCTCGGGCAGCATGGGCTATGGCTTTCCCGCCTCGGTCGCCGCCTCGATCGAACATCCGGAAAAAACCGTCCTGTGTTTCGCGGGCGACGGCGATTTCCAGATGACGCTCAACGAGTTGAGCACCGCGCGGCAGTATGGCGCAAAGCCGGTGGTGATCGTCGCCAACAACGGCCGCTATGGCACGATCCGCATGCATCAGGAACGGAACTATCCGGCAAGGGTGTCGGGCACCGAACTCTTCAACCCCGATTTCGCGGCGCTTGCACGAGCGTACGGCGGGCACGGAGAGGTCGTGCGGCGGACCGAGGATTTCCCGGCGGCTTTTGCGCGAGCGACGGCCTCTGGCGTGGTTTCGGTGATCGAACTGGTGCTCGACCCCGAGGCACTGGCCCCGGGGCAAGAGTTGAGCGCCGCGCGGGCGCAGGGCGAGCGCGCGGCGAAGGGGTAGCCTAGGCCCGCACCAGCGCCTCATAAGCGTCTGACACCTTGCGCGCCAGTTGGCCGACCTGGAAATGCACGTCGCCGATCTGCGCCACCGGCGTCACCTCGGCGGCGGTCCCGGTCAGCCAGCATTCGCTGAACGAGGGCAGTTCCTCGGGCATGATGTGGCGTTCTTCGACGGTCAGGCCCATGTCTCGCAGCATGCCGATGATCGTCTGCCGGGTCAGGCCGTTCAGGAACGCGTCAGCCTTGGGCGTGTGCACCACGCCGTCACGCACGAAGAACACATTGGCGCCGGTCGCCTCGGCGACGTAGCCGCGGTAATCCATGAACAGCGCGTCCGAGCAGCCCTTGGCCTCGGCCGCGTGCTTGGACAGCGTGCAGATCATGTAAAGGCCCGCAGCCTTGGCGGCGGTGGGAATGGTTTCCGGCGATGGGCGCTTCCACTTGGCGATGTCGAGCTTGGCACCTTGCCATTTCGCGTCGCCATAATAGGCGCCCCATTCCCAGCCCGCCACGGCCAGCCGCACCGGGTTGCGGCGCGCCGACACGCCCATGTCCTCGCCCGAGCCGCGCCACGCCACCGCACGCACATAGGCATCGGTCCAGCCGTTCGCCTTGAGCATGGCATACTTGGCCTCTTCGATCTGATCGACCGTATAGGGGATCACCATGTCCAGCAGCCGGCCGGATTCCAGCAGGCGTTCCGAATGCTCGCGGCTCTTGAATATCTTGCCATTATAGCAGCGCTCGCCCTCGAACACCGACGAGGCATAGTGCAGCGCATGGGTCAGCACATGCACCTTGGCGTCACGCCACGGCACCAGCGCACCGTCCATCCAGATCCAACCGTCCCTGTCGTCATACGCACCGGCCATGGCTGCCCTCCTGCAACGCCTTGTCGAATGTTGCGCTCATTAGGTCCGCATCGGACATAATCTTGCGCCAACTGAGCGTTCTGCTATCAATTGATTCTTGGAAAGTCAACAAGGCTGACATAAAAGCATCACCAGCCGACACGCGGGGGGCATCATGGCTGACACCAATACGGGCGGCGAGAACCTGCTGTTCCTGACCGACGAACAACTGCGCAAGGGCATCGAGGCGATGTTCTTTGCCTATCGCGGCTTTACCGCCGATCCCGACCGCATCCTCAGCGAGTTGGAATATGGCCGCGCGCATCACCGGGCGCTGCATTTCATCAACCGCTCACGCGGGACGACGGTGAACAACCTGCTGGCGGTGCTGGGCGTGACCAAGCAGTCGCTCAACCGGGTGCTGCGGTCGCTGATCGACGACGGTCTGGTCGAATCGCGGGTCGGCCGCGAGGACCGGCGCGAGCGGCACCTCTATCTGACCGCCAAGGGCGCCGATCTGGAGCGCCAGCTCTCCGAGGCGCAGCGCGCCCGGATGCGCGCGGCGTATCGGGCGGCGGGGCCACAGGCGGTGGCCGGGTTCCGGCAGGTGCTCGAGGCAATGATGGACGAGTCGATCCGCGCGCAATACGTTGCGTTGAAGGACGGCACGACAAAGGACGGCAAGACATGAGCGACCCCAGCCTGCCGCACCTCTTGATCGTCGATGACGACGAACGCATCCGCGACCTGCTCAAGCGCTATCTCATCAAGCAGGGGTTCATGGTGACCGCCGCCCGAGATGCCGCACAGGCGCGCCGTCTGCTGGCGGGGCTGGCCTTTGACCTCATCATCCTTGACGTGATGATGCCCGGCGAGGATGGCGTGGCGCTGACGGGATGGCTGCGCGGCGCGATGGCGACCCCGGTGATCCTGTTGACTGCCAAAGGCGAATCGCGCGACCGAATTGCCGGGTTCGAGGCCGGGGCCGATGATTACATCGCCAAACCCTTTGAGCCGCGCGAGTTGGTGCTTCGCATCAATGTCATCTTGCGCCGGGCGCCGCGCAACGATGCCACCGCCGCCGCGCCGCAGGTCGTGGCATTGGGCGCCATGCGATATGAAATCGAGACCGGCGAGTTGCGCGATGGCCGTGACCCGGTGCGCCTGACCCAGACGGAATCGGCGCTGATGCGCATTCTGGTTGGCAATCTGGGTCAGGTTGTCAGCCGCGAGGCGCTGATCGATCAGATGGGCCGCGACAAGGGTGCCTCGGCCGATGTGGCGCAGGAACGCGCCATCGACGTGCAGATCACCCGCCTGCGGCGCAAGATCGAACCCGACCCAAAGCGCCCCCGATTCCTGCGCACCGTCCGGGGCGAGGGCTACATGCTGGCGACCAGTTGAGCATCCACTTGCAAGGATACGGAAAAAAAGCCCCGATTTCGCCTTGACCCCGGCATCAGTTCTTTCTAGTTAGCCTCGCATTGTGGGCCGGTAGCTCAGAGGTAGAGCAACTGACTTTTAATCAGTGGGTCACAGGTTCGATCCCTGTCCGGCTCACCACTGACCCAAAGGCCCGGACGGCAACGTCCGGGCCTTTGCGTTTGTCGCGCTCATACCGCCCGCCAGAACCGCGCGTGCAGGGCCAGTGCCGCAGCCGTCAGGCCCGCCACCAACCCCAGCCAGACCCCCACTCCCTCGAGCCCGAGGAGAAAGCCCAGCCCGTAGCCTGCCGGCAGGCCGACCAGCCAGTAGGACACCGTGGCGATCACCATCGGTTGGCGGGTATCCTGCACGCCGCGCAACAGGCCCATCGCCATCACCTGCCCGGCATCCGCCAACTGGAACAGCGCCGCCACCAGCAGCAACGTCACACCTAGCGGCACGATGGTCGCGCGCTCGGGTTCGTCGGGTTTCAAGAACAGCCCGACCATCTGCTCGGCGGCGACCCAATAGATCAGCATCGTCGCCACGGCAAAGCCAAGTGACATCGTCACCGCCGCCTTGGCCGCCGCCCGCAACCCTTCGGGATCATTGCGCCCGCGCGCGCGCCCGACCAGCACGGTCGCCGCGTTCGACAGGCCCAGATGCACCATGAAGAACAGCGCGGTGATCTCCAGCGCGATGGAATGCGCCGCCAGCGGCAGCCGCCCCAGCCAGCCCATCATCACCGCCGAGGCCGCAAACAGCCCGGTTTCTGCCAGCATCGCCAGCCCGATCGGCAGGCCCAGCGCATTGACCCGGCGCAGTGCCACCCAATCAGGTCGCCAGAACCGCACCAGCAACTGATGCGGCCGCAGCGCGGGCAGCAGAACCGCATAGACCAGCATCACCGCCAGCCCGACAAACTGCACCAAGACCGAGGCCAGCGCCGCGCCGCACGCGCCCAGTTCGGGGAACCCCAGATTGCCGAAAATCAGCAGCCAGTTGACGCCGATATTGACAAAAACCCCCAGAACCGTCGCCCAGAGCACCACCTGCGTGCGCCCCAACGCCGCCAGATAGCTTTTCATCACCATTGCCACCAGCGCGGGCGCCATGCCAAAGCCGACAATCGCCAGATACTCGCCGCCGATGCGCGCAACCTCCGGCTCTTGACCCATCGCGCCCAGAATCGGCCCCGAGAGCAGGAACAGCGGCAAGACCAGTGCCGAATAGCCAAGGCTCAGCCACATCCCCATGCGGGTCACCCGGCGCACCTCGGTATGTTCGCCCGCCGCTGCCAAGGTGGCGACCATCGGCATCACCGCCTGCCCGTATCCCATGCCCAGTGTGAAGACGACAAAGAACAGCGTCGCCCCCAGCGCCCCGGCAGCCAGTTCGGTGACCCCATACCAGCCCAACATGATGGTATCGGTCACGTGCAGCGCGAATTGCGCGACATGGCTGCCGACCAAGGGCAAGCCCAGCACCAGCACGGCACGGGCGTTGAACAGAAAACCGGTCTCACGCAAGGCGGTCATGGGGGCATCCTGTCAAGTCGCTGCACAGCGCAGAGCCGTCCCTTGTGCCTGCAAAACAGGCAAAGGAAAACCCCTTGGCGCGGCTCAGCCGGCGAAACGCTCGAACTCGGCCCTGGCCCGACCCCAGACGCCCTGATCCAGTTCGTCCAGCGCCAGCAGATGCGGCAGCAGTTGCGCGGCAAAATCCTGCGAGGATTCGATCGGCAGCAGCGAGGGCAGGTTGTCGATCGCCATCACATCGAGCGGCGGCGTATCATGCACCCGCAGCACCGGCGCCGCCCAATCGGTCGCCCGGTCATAGACCGGCACCGGGTTATAGGCGCTGCCCGGATCACAGGCGATGTCGCCGATCACCCTCAGGCGGCGCGCACGCCCGCCTGCATCGGCGGGCACGAAAACCGGGCAACCCGGCCGCGCGAGTATGCAGTTGAAGAAGAGATCATGCGTCAACACCTCTGGGTAAGGCCCGCCGCCGGCGGTCTCGGCCATGTCCCAGCGGGTGACGCGCAGGCCCAGCGCCTCGCACAGGTCTGCAGCCCCGCTGCCCACCCGGCCCAGCGCCCCGATGATCAGCGCATCGGGGCGGTCCGCGCCCAGCCGGGCTGCCAGATCAGCCACCATCGCCGCCTTGTCGGCCCAGCGCCGCACGGATGGGCAAAGGCCGCCCCCCCGTTGCGCGGTCCAGGCCAGCACGCTGACCCCGGCCCCGGCGAACCCAGCCCAATAGCCAAAGGCCGCCACCCGGCGCCCGCGTTCATCCACCAGCGACTCGAGGTCGTAAAGCGCCCCGCCCCCGGCCCGGAACCGCGCCAGCAGCGCAGGACCGCCCGGCTGCCCCTTGAAGGCATGGCCGAACAGGATATGCCGATGCGGCAGCGGCGTGCCGTCCTCGGGCAACTCCTTGAGGCCGAAGATCACGGCATCGCTCGGCGCCAAGGGCCACGCGGCATATGGCGCAACCTCACACCCGGCCGCCAGATAGGGCGCCAAGGGCAAGGCGCGCTGCGGGCTCTCCTCGATCGTCACCCGGAACCCCTGCGCGATCAGCGCTGCCGCACCGTCGGGCGTCAGGCCGACGCGCTCCTCGTTGAGCCGCTGCTCGGCCCGAACCCAGAGATGCATGGTTCACACTCCCGCAAAGGTCTCGGCCAGAATCGCCGCCAGCGCGGCGGCATCGGCCTGAGTGAAGGCATCAGGCTGGTCGCTGTCGATGTCAAACACGCCGATCAGCGTGCCGCCACCATCGAACACCGGCAGGACCAGTTCGGACCGCGTCGAGGACGCACAGGCGATATGACCGGGAAAAGCGTCGACATCCGGCACCAGTTGCACCGAACCGCTGCGCGCACAGGCGCCACAAACGCCGCGATCAAAGGGAATCACCAGACATCCATGCCCGCCCTGATAAGGCCCGATCTTCAGCAGCCCCGGCGCTGTGACGCGGTAAAACCCGGTCCAATCGAACCGCGCATCGCTGTGATGCACTTCACAGGCCAAGGTGGCCATCAGCGCGACCACATCCGTCTCGCCATGGGTAAGGGCGCGGATGGTGGCGGCGAGGGTTGGGTAGTCGGGCATCGGGGCCTCCTGTCTGCGCGGGTGTGCCACAGGGCTTGAGCCAAAGAAAGGGGGGCGCTGCCCCCCTCGCGCTGACGCGCTCCCCCCCCGGGATATTTGAAGAGCAAAGATGGGGCATTAACGAAGTCTCAACCTTGAGCCGCAAGACTGGCCTCACGGTACAGGCGGGGACGCCAATGACCGTGAGCGAAGACGGCGGTGCGACCCCTTGCCGGGCGCGCCGCTTGCCGCCGCCCCGCTTTCTTTGCTCTGAAAATATCCCGGGGGGAGGCGCCGGAACGGCGACGGGGGGCAGCGCCCCCCGGCTACCCAAACAGCCGGAGCACCGTCGGGGCGATCAGCGCCGTCAGGATCGCATTCAGTCCCATGCCGATACCGGCAAACGCCCCCGCCGTCGGGTGCACCTGAAACGCACGCGCTGTGCCGATGCCATGCGCTGCCGTGCCCACCGCCAGCCCGCGTGCCCGCCAGTCCTTGAAGCCCAGCGCGTTCAGCAGCGGGGTAGCAATAAGCGCGCCCGTGATCCCGGTCAGGATCACCAGCACCGCCGCCAGCGTCGGCGAGCCGCCCAGCGACTCGGCGATACCGATGGCCACAGGGGCGGTGGTACTTTTCGGCGCCAGCGTCGCCAACAACTGCGCATCGGCCCCCAGTGCCCAAGCGATGCCCAGCGCTGAGACCATGGCCACCACCGACCCCGTCAACACCGCCGCCAGCACCGGCAGTGCCGCCGATTTCAGCCGCGCCCCCTGCGCATGCAGCGGCACGGCCAGCGCCACGGTTGCTGGCCCCAGCAGGAAATGTACGAATTGCGCGCCCTCGAAATAGGTCGCATAGGGCGTGCCGCTGGCCCAGAGCATCGCCCCCAGCAGGATCACCGCGATCAGCACCGGATTGGCCAGCGGGCGGCGCGCCGCCTTTTCTGCGATCAGGTCGGCGAGGACATAGGCCAGCAGCGTCAGCGTCAGCCAGACCAGCGGCCCCTGCGCCAGATAGGACCAGATTTCGGAAAACTCACGCATCGCGCGCGCCGGTCAACCGGGCGACCAGCACAAAGGCCCCTGCCCCCGCTGCAATTGCCAGCGCCGTCGACACAAGGATTGCCACCCCGAGCGTCAACGCCTGCGGGCCGAGCCGGTCAAGATGCCCGACCACGCCGACGCCCGCCGGGATGAACAGCAAGGACAAGTGGCGCAGGATACCCTCGCCCACCGGTCGCACCAGATCCGCCAGAGGCGCCGAGGCACTCATCAGTGCCCAGAGGAGCACAAGACCCAGAACCGGGCCCGGCACCGGCAGACCCAGCCCGCGCGAGGCGACCTCGCCCGCCAGTTGGCACGTCAGGATCAGCGCCAGCGCGCGGATCATTCCGTGCCCCCCGCCTCGGCATTGTCGGCCAATCGGTCGAGCGCTCGGCCCAGGCCCTCGGCCAGCGGGCCTAGTTGCGCCAGCATCTCGTCCTGAAACTGCATGGCCACCGGGATCAGTTGCGCCACCAGCGCGCGACCCTCGGGTGTCAGGCGCAGCACCAGCAGGCGGCGGTCGAACTCGTTCACGGCCTTGGTGATATGCCCTGCCTGTTCGAGGCGTGAGGCCGCGCGGCTGACCTTTGACTTCTCCATGTCCACTCGCGCCTCGATGTCGCGGACCGAGACATCGCCTGCATGGTGCAGATGTGCCAGCACCCGCCATTCGGGAATCGTGATGCCGAAGTCCTCGCGATAGCGGTCGGCAAAGGCGCGGCTGATCCGGCTGGCCGCGGCGTTGATCCGGTAGGGCAGAAAGGAATTGAGGTCGAAATCAGGGGCGTCAGGCATGCGATACTCCGGAACTGCCATCAGCCGACCACAAAGCGGGCCGGAAATCAACGCGGCGTGAGATGTCTTGACACTATTGCATCTGCAATGAAATAAGGGGAGTCGCAGATGAAGCTTATGTGCCGCGAGGAATCCCCGATGACCGACCTGACCCTGCCCAAAGGCATGATCCGCGCGCCCTCGGCTGCCGGGCCACACGAGGGCTATATGCCCGGCTTTGGCAATGATTTCGAAACCGAGGCCCTGCCGGGCGCGCTGCCGCAGGGGCAGAACTCGCCGCAGAAATGCAGCTATGGCCTCTATGCCGAGCAGCTTTCCGGCACCGCCTTTACCGCGCCGCGCGGGCAGAATGAACGCACCTGGTGCTATCGCATCCGTCCCTCGGTCAAGCACACCGGCCGATTCCGCAAGATCGATGTGCCGGGCTGGAAAACCGCGCCGCATGTGCTACCCGATGTCATCAGCCTGGGCCAATACCGCTGGGACCCGATCCCGATGCCGACCAAGGGCGAGGCGCTGACCTGGATCATCGGGATGCGCAGCGTCACCACGGCGGGGGATGTGAACACGCAGGTCGGCATGGCGACGCATGTGTATCTGGTCACCGCGTCGATGGTGGACGAATACTTCTTTTCGGCCGATTCCGAACTGCTGGTGGTGCCGCAACAAGGCCGCCTGCGGTTTTGCACCGAGATGGGGATCATCGACCTCGAACCCAAGGAAATCGCCATTCTGCCGCGTGGGCTTGTCTATCGGGTCGAAGTGCTGGAAGGGCCTTGCCGCGGCTTTGTCTGCGAGAATTACGGCCAAAAATTCGACCTGCCGAACCGCGGGCCGATCGGAGCGAACTGCCTCGCCAACCCGCGCGACTTCAAGACGCCGGTGGCGGCGTTTGAAGACCGCGAGGTGCCCAGCCGCGTGGTCATCAAATGGTGCGGCCAGTTCCATGAGACGCGCATCGGCCACTCGCCGCTGGATGTGGTGGCCTGGCACGGCAACTATTGCCCGGTGAAATACGACCTGCGGACCTATTCGCCAGTCGGCGCGATCCTGTTCGACCACCCGGACCCCAGCATCTTTACCGTGCTGACCGCACCCAGCGGGCAGGAAGGCACGGCGAACATCGACTTTGTGCTGTTCCGCGAGCGCTGGATGGTGGCTGAGAATACCTTCCGCCCACCGTGGTATCACAAGAACATCATGTCTGAACTGATGGGCAACATTTACGGCCAGTATGACGCCAAGCCGCAGGGGTTCCTGCCCGGTGGCCTGAGCCTGCACAATTGCATGCTGCCGCATGGGCCAGACCGCGACGCCTTTGAAGGCGCCTCGAATGCCGATCTGAAGCCCCATCTGCTGGGCAATACGATGTCCTTCATGTTCGAAACGCGCTTTCCGCAGCACCTGACCGAATGGGCGGCGCAGACAGCGCCCTTGCAGGACGATTACCTTGATTGCTGGAATGCGCTGGAAAAAAAGTTCGACGGCACACCGGGGATCAAGTGACTCTGTAGGGTGCGTGCTTGCACGCACCTTTGCTTGACCCCAAGGTGCGTGCAAGCACACACCCTACGCAGGACATATCTATGCCCCTGATCCTTTCCTGGCTTGAGTCCGCCAACGACCCCGGATGCCCCTTTCCGCTGAACAACTTGCCCTGCGGCGTTTTCTCGACCGCGGATGAGGGCCCCTCGTGCGGAGTTGCAATCGGGGATCATGTTCTCGACGTGGCGGGGATGGAGCGCGCGGGTCTATTGGACCTCGGCCAGCCGAAACTGCTGCAGACGGGGGTCTGGAATCCGCTGATGGCGGCAGGCCCCGAAACCTGGGCGCGGCTGCGCGCGCAACTGACCGGGCATCTGGGCGCCGGCAGCGCGACGTGCGACGAGGTCGAGCCTTTTCTGCACCCGCTCGCCGCGGCGCAGTTGCACCTTCCCTTCACGGTCGCCGAATACACCGATTTCTATGCAGGTCGGAACCACGCGTTCAACGTCGGCAGCATGTTCCGCGACCCAGCCAACGCGTTGCCGCCGAACTGGCTGCACATTCCGATCGGCTATAACGGCCGCGCCTCGTCGGTCGTTGTCTCGGGCACGCCGGTCCGCAGACCCTGGGGCCAGTTGAAATCGCCCGACCAGCCGCTGCCTGCCTTCCTGCCCTCACGTCGCTTTGACTTTGAGCTGGAAATCGGCGCCGTCGTTGGCCAGCCCTCGACCGGCCCGGTGACGGTGGCCGAGGCCGAGGCGATGATCTTTGGGTATGTGCTGCTCAACGACTGGTCGGCGCGCGACGTTCAGGCGTGGGAATATCAGCCGCTGGGCCCTTTTCAGGCCAAGGCGACTGCGACCACGATCAGCCCCTGGATTGTCATGTCGGCCGCGTTGGACGGTTTCCGCACCGCGACGCCCGACCGCGAGGTTCCGCTGCTGCCCCATCTGGCCGAACCACGGCCGATGCTGTTCGACATTGACCTTTCGGTCGATCTGACCCCGGCAGGCGGCGCCACCGCCACCATCACTCGCACCAATTACCGCGAAATGTATTATTCCGCCCCGCAGCAACTGGCGCATCACACCACCAGCGGTTGCCCGATGCGGGTGGGCGATCTCTTGGGCTCGGGCACCATCTCGGGGCCGGTCAAGGAGAGCCGCGGCAGCCTGCTGGAGCTGTCATGGGGCGGAAAGGAGCCGCTGGCACTGCCGGGCGGCATCGTGCGCAGCTTCCTCGAGGACGGAGACACGCTGACCCTGCGCGGCGCCTGTCGGGGCGACGGCCATGTCATCGGTTTTGGCGCGTGTTCAGGCACCATCCTGCCAGCGCTGGCTGATCCCTACGCGCGCTGAGTGGTGGCCAGCCCCACGCGATACCCTGGGTGCAAAGAAGGGCACGGCGGTTGACGAACAGGGGTGGGCAGAGCAGACTGCGGCAAACAGTGGGAGGCGCGCATGTTCGACCTCGTCTGGGTTTTGGTGCTGGCGATTGCCCTCGTCGGGGGGGTGCGGATGGCCTATAACATCCTTCGCGGCGGCAAGGTTACCCTTGGCCGCCCTGACAACCAGCGTGACGGGTCCTACTCGGGTGAGCGGCACAATTCGTTTCCCGATCCGGGGCCCTCGGACGACAATCGCGGGTCGGATTGACCCCTAGCGGTCGAAGAAATCGTCCTCGGCTTCGCTCACGTCGATCTCCAGCGCTTCCAGCCCGGATTCGAGGTTCTCGGACAGATGCGGCATGCCCATCAGGTAGTCGGCGGTTGGGGTCGTCGCCTCGGCAAAGGCGGTGGCGACGGCCTCGTCATAATCCTCGGGTTCGAAGGCGCCGCGACCGATCCAGGCAATGGCGACCAGATGGGCCTTTTCATCATCGTTCAGCGCGTCGATGAAGGCGTGCAATTCGCCGTCGCGGCCGGTTTCACGGGCCTGAAAGATGATGTGAACGACCGATCTGAGATTGATTTCGGGCGGCATGGCGGGTTCCTTCTTTGCGCCCAGCATCGCGCCTGCGCCGGGCGCGCGCAAGGGGTCAGCCGGTGCGACGCAACAATCGGTGCCAGAGACCATCGGGGAGAAGTCGCCCGGCGCGGAAAAGCCACGAGAACAGCATGGGAAAGGCCCGCGTGCCGCGCCCGCCGTCGAGCAGGCGCAGCATCTGCGCAGCGGCGGCCTCGGGTGTCATCAGGAAGGGCATGTCAAAGCGGTTGAGATCGGTCAGCCGGGTCTTGATGAAGCCCGGATTGGCCAGTTGCACGCGCACACCGGACCCCTGCAGGTCGCATTGCAGCGATTGCGCGAGGTTCATCAGCCCGGCTTTGGATGCACCATAGCCGACCGCGCCGGGCAATCCGCGATAGGCCGAGAGCGAACCGGTCAGCAGCACCCGCCCGTGCCCGCGCGCCACCATCCCCGGCAGCACCGCACCCAGCACACGCACCGCGCCACTGAGGTTCACCTCCAGCATGGCGAGCACGCGGTCAGTGTCCCACTCTTGCGCGCGCATCGGCCAATAGGTGCCCGAGAGATAGATCACCCCCTCCACCTCGCCCAGTTGCGCTGCGGCCGCCGCCACCGAGGCCGGGTCGGTCACGTCCATCGGCAGCACCACCGCGTCCGGCAGCGTGGCGGCGAGGTCAGCCAGCCTGTCCGCCTGTCGCGCCGACAGGATCAAGCTGGCGCCGCGTGCAGCCATCGCCTGCGCCAGCGCGCGGCCCAGCCCCTCGGAGGCGCCGACAAGCCACCAGCGCTGGCCCTTCACGGCGAGACCTTGCGCATGGTCGCTACCAGTTCGGCGACTGGCAGCCCGAACTTGCGGAATTGGCTGCGGTTCATGATCGTGCCGTTGTCGCACAGATACATCCAGTCGGTTACGTCGAGCGCCCAGCCCCCCGCATGGGCAGGCAGGCGGATCCGATAGCGCAGGCGCAGCGCATCGCCCTGCTGGCACCCTTCGCCGGGGCGGATCAGGTCGTCGGCCTCGGCCTGCACCCTGCCGTCATTGCCCAGCGTCAGGCGCCATTGGCGATGCTGCACCTCGCCGCTGGAATAGCGGAAGGTTTCGTCAAGGGTGCCGGTGTTGCCCTCCCAGCGCCCGCGCATGGTGGCGACAAACCGTGACGTCACGCGGCCAGTCGGCCCGTGGATCACCCCTTCGCACAGCATCGGCCCGTCAAGATGCTGGCGGATATCGAGCTGCGCGGCGCCTTGGGCGTAATCCGCCGGACGCTGAGCGGCAAAGCCGACCCAGCGGCGGGCCAACAGGGTCAGCGCGGCCATCAGGGCCAGCGCGGCGAGAAATCCGGTCATCGGGAGACCTCCTGCGCCGGGGGTTGCGGGCGCGGGCGGTATCCTGCGCCCTTCCACCAGAGTTTGAGCGCCTGCCAATGGATCAGCGTCAGTACCCGGCGCGAGCCAAAGGGGCGGCGCAGCAAGGCAGTCAGCAGCCCGGCATTGGTCGCTGGTTTGCGCGGGCCAGTCAGTGTGGCCACCAGACCGCCGCCCTCGTGGTTCAGCGCGATGCGAATGCTGATCGACTCAGGCCGGATGTCAAAACGGAATTCATAGCCGCCAGTGATCGGCTGAAAGGGCGAGACGTGAAACACCTTGCGCGCCGTCAGCGTATCCTCGGCAGAAATCGGGTGAAAATCATCGTGGTGGCACAGATAGGAATGGCGGTCGCCAAAGGTATTGCTGACCTCGGCTATCACGCAGACCAAAGCGCCCAAGGCATCATGGCACAGCCAGAAGCTGACCGGGTTGAACACATGGCCCAGAACGCGCGGTTGCGTCAGCAGGTCGATGCGGGCAACCGGCGGCGCGCCGGCCTCGGCCAGTACGCGGCGGGCCCAGAGCACGCCCTGCCCCTGCCCCGGCTCGCCGCCGTGGTCGGCATCATGCAAGGACAACAGCCCCCGCCGATTGCG
This sequence comes from uncultured Paracoccaceae bacterium, assembly GCA_937907485.1. Classification (GTDB taxonomy): domain Bacteria; phylum Pseudomonadota; class Alphaproteobacteria; order Rhodobacterales; family Rhodobacteraceae; genus Pararhodobacter. The sequence goes on from CALESR010000026.1 coordinate 20,153, forward strand.
GCGCAGGATGGATGGGCCACTTTGCAGCGCCTCGGGCTGATACAGCAGGTAGTCGACGCCATAGTAAAAGCGGTTGCCCGGCCCACCGTTGCGACCGTGAAAGGTGCGCCCGGCGATATGATCGACCGCGCTCATGCGGCAACCCGCAACTGGCGCGCGGCCATCGCCTGCACGACATCGACGGCGCTGGCAAAGCCATCCTCATGAAAGCCGTTTTTCATCCAAGCCCCGGCAAACCACAGGCCCCCCGCGCCATTCAGCCGTCGCAGCGCCGCCTGAGCATCAAACGCACCCCGATCATAGACCGGGTGGCGGAAGCTGTGGCTGTCATAGGTCAGGTCCTCGCGGATTGGCCGCGTGGCATTCAGCGTGACGATCAGAAGATCGTCCTGCGGGATCGGCTGCAGTGCATTCATCCAGTAAGACAGGCTGATGCGCTCGCGGTCCTGCGGCCCGTGCTCGGTATAGGTCCAACTCGACCAGACCTTGCGGCGCCTTGGCATGATCGAGGCATCCGCGTGCAGCACCGCATGGTTGTCCTGATAGCGTATCGCCCCAAGGGCAGCGGCCTCGTGCGGTGTCGCATCGGCCAGCATCGCCAGTGCGGTGTCGGAATGGGTGGCGAGGATCACCTCGTCGAACCCCTCCCAATCGCCGCCCCCCGGGCGCACCTGCACCCCTCCCGGCCGCCGCCGCACCCCGGCCACCGGCGCGCCCAGCCGGATCTGCACCCCGCGCGTGCGCAGGTCACGCTCAAGCCGCGCCACATATTCGACCGATCCACCGCGCACCGTATGCCACTGGTGTTGGCCCTTGGGCGACAAGAGCGCATGGTTACGAAAGAACTCCATCATCGGGCGAGCGGGGAAGTCCATGATCCGATCCTTGGGCGTTGACCAGATCGCACCCGAAAACGGCTGGATATAGCGCTCGCGGAACCAGCGACCCATGCCGAGTGCGTCCATCAAGCCGCCGATCGTCATGTCGTCGCGTGCCACCTCGACCGCGCGTGCATTGAACCGCAGGATATCGCGCAGCATCCGCAGGAACCGCGGATCGGCCAGATTGCGGCGGCTGGCGAACACGGTGTCCATCGACTGCAACGCGTATTCGCAGGCACCGTTGTCGAATGAGGCGCCAAAGCCCATCGACGCTGGTGCCGTGGGGACGTCCAGCGCCTGAAACATCGCGGTCAGGTTGGGATAGTTCGCGTGGTTGAACACGATGAAGCCGGTATCCACCGGCTGATCCCCGCGCTTGCCCGCCAGCACGGTGCGGGCGTGCCCGCCCAGACGCGGCCCCGCCTCGAACAGCGTGACGTGGTTGCCGGGCGCCAGCATCCACGCGGCGGCCATGCCGGAAATCCCGGCGCCGATCACGGCAATGCGGCGCGGGGCCGAGGGGGCGGTTTCAAAGGGCATGGCGCACTCCAGAGGCGTTTGGAGGGATACGCTGCCGCGTGCAGATTGGATGTGTGCGAAAATCCGATTGATCGAATGATCCGCTTGGCGCTGACCTGCGTATCCCGGTCATGTTGCAAGTGCTCGCCAAACCCCACACAGTGAACCAGCCGCCGGGGATGGGCCTTGCGGCGGGCAAATTCGGGGTGCGTGGTCGGGTGACGGCGAGCGATGACAACAACCGGCACGCAGACCTGATGCTGCGGGTGGCGCGCGACGCCGACGAATTGGCCTTTGCCGCGCTGTTCGGCCATTTCGCCCCGCGCATCAAAGCCTTCCTGATGAAATCTGGCGCCCCGGCCGCCGTCGCCGAGGATTGCGCGCAGGACGTTATGGCGACCCTCTGGCGCAAGGCGGCAATGTTCGATCCGGCGCGCGCCTCGGTCGCGACATGGATCTTCACCATCGCCCGTAATCGTCGCATCGACATCCTGCGCCGCGACGCCCGCGCCGAGCCCGAGGACCTGCCCTGGGGGCCAGAGCCCGAGCCCGACGCCGTTGACGCGCTGGCCTTGCAGCAAGACACCGACCGGCTGGGCGCGGCGCTGGCCACCCTGCCACAGGCGCAGCGCGAGTTGATCGAGCGGGCCTATTTCAGCGACCAGAGCCACGGCGAAATCGCCCGCATGACCGGCCTGCCGCTGGGAACCATCAAGTCGCGCATCCGGCTGGCGCTGGAAAAACTGCGCCAGACCCTGAGTTGAGGATGAACCGATGATCCGTCATCACCTGTCCGACGATTTGCTGACCGGATATTCGGCTGGCACCCTGCCCGAGGCCTTCAGCCTGCTGGTGGCCACGCATGTCTCGCTGTGCGATGACTGCCGGGCGCGGCTGGCCAGCCTGGATGCATTGGGCGGCGCGCTGTTGGAAACCACTGGCGTTCAAGCGCTGGCCGAGACCGCGTTGTCGGCGACGTTGGCGCGTATTCACGGCACCCGCCCGGCACCGCGTCCGCGACCACAGCCGCGCGGCCTGTTCCCCGAGCCCCTGCGCGCCCTCGTCGGCGGCGACATTGATTCGGTGCGCTGGCGGCCGGTGGGCGGCGGCGTGCGTCAGGCGATCCTGCCCACCTCGCGCAATGCCAGCTTGCGGCTGTTGCAGATCCCCGGCGGCGTCGCCGTGCCTGACCATGGTCACCGTGGCACCGAACTGACGCTGGTGCTGCAGGGGGCGTTTCGCGATGCGACCGACCGCTTTGGCCCCGGTGACGTGGAGATCGCCACCAGCGATCTGGAACACACGCCTGTTGCCGAATCCGGCGCCGATTGCATCTGCCTCGCTGCCACCGACGCACCGCTGCGCTTTCGCGGGCTGATCCCGCGGCTGCTGCAGCCCTTCCTGAAAATCTGATCAGACCCGGTGATAGGGCGATCCGCTCAGGATCGTCGCCGCGCGGTAAAGCTGCTCGGCCACCATCACCCGGACCAGCGCATGCGGCCAGACCATCGCGCCAAAGGACAGCGCCGCATCTGCTGTCGCCCGCAGGCCGGGGTCCAGCCCGTCCGCCCCGCCGATGAACAGCGCCAGATCCTGCGCCCCGTCGTCGCGCCACCGTGCCAGCCGCTGCGCGAATTCGGGTGAGGTCATCACCGCGCCGCGTTCGTCCAGCATCACGCGGATTGCCCCGGCCGGGCAGGCGCGGTCTAGCAATGCCGCCTCGGCCGCCATGCCGAGGTTCTTTTTGTCCTCGACCTCGTGCTCGACAACCGGGCCAAGCCCAAAGGGCCGCCCGGTTCTGTCGCATCGCTTGAGGTAATCGTCGATCATCGTGCGCTCAGGGCCGACACGCAGCCGACCCACAGCGCACAGATGCAGCCGCATCAGGCCTTGGCGGCAGGCATCTGCCACATGCGCTCGAGTTGATAGAACTCGCGCACCTCGGGGCGGAAGATGTGCACGACCACGTCGCCGGTGTCGATCAGCACCCAGTCGCCGGTTTCCTTGCCCTCGGAACGGGCCGAGATGCGGAATTTTTCTTTCAGCCGCTCGATCAGTTTTTCCGCGATCGACGCAACCTGACGCGACGAGCGGCCTGAGCAGATCACCATCGCATCGGCCATCGACGAGCGTCCGTGCAGGTCAATCTGCACGACTTCTTCGGCTTTGTCGTCATCGAGGGATTGCAGGACCAGGGCCAGAACCTCGGCGCTGGTGACCTCACCATACGCGGGCTTCGGGGCGGGGGCCGCAGAGGCGGCCGGGTCGATGTAAGACAGAGAACTGTCCTCCTGCAATGGAATCAGCGTTTAATGTATCAAGGAGAGCGCGTAATCACAAGGAAGCGCGCAAGGCAAGGTTTATTGCCATTCACAGCGCCGCCGTCCCCGCTGGCGGCCATCAGGAGAGCCCGATGAACCTGTCGATGATCGCCTATCTGGTGCCCGACTATGACGCCGGGATCACCTTTCTGTCCGGCCTTGGCTTTACCCTGCAGCGCGACGAGGATCAGGGCGGCGGCAAGCGCTGGGTGGTGATGGCGGCACCCGGCGGCGGCTCGAACCTGCTGCTGGCGCGCGCCTTGGGCGATCAAGCGGCGGCGATTGGCCGTCAAGCGGGTGGGCGCGTCGGGTTCTTCCTGACCACCCCCGATTTTGCCGCCGATGCCGCGCGCATCATTGGCGCGGGTGCCACGTTCGAGGAACCACCACGCCATGAGCCCTATGGCATCGTCGCCGTGTTCCGCGACCCGTTCGGCAACCGTTGGGATCTGATCGAACCCGCAACCCCGCTTGCCTGAACGTCCGGTTGCGGGTATGACACCCGCCATGATCCGTTTCTTCGACATGACCGACCACGCGCGCCTGCCGCAGCGTTTCAGCCGGGAAAACCGCTCGGTTCTGGCGCGTCTTCGCTGACGTCGGCAACGGATGGTGCGCGAGACGCACCCACACCCCCTTTCCTGACCTGACATAGCCAAGAGATGAGCCATGACCGCTCCGAAAACCCTGTATGACAAGATCTGGGATGCCCATGTCGTCGAGACCTCCGACGACGGCACCTGCCTGCTCTATATCGACCGCCATCTGGTGCATGAAGTGACCTCGCCGCAGGCCTTTGAAGGCCTGCGCATGGCCGGACGCAAGGTCCGCGCCCCCGGCAAGACCATCGCCGTGCCCGACCACAACGTGCCGACCACGCTCGACCGCGCCTCGGGCGTGATCGAGAACGAGGAAAGCCGCATTCAGGTCGACGCGCTGGACAAGAACGCCCGCGATTTCGGCGTCGTCTATTACCCGGTGTCGGATGTCCGTCAGGGCATCGTGCATATCGTCGGGCCGGAACAGGGCTGGACCCTGCCGGGCATGACCGTGGTCTGCGGCGACAGCCACACCGCCACGCACGGTGCCTTTGGCGCGCTGGCGCATGGCATCGGCACCTCGGAAGTCGAGCACGTTCTGGCGACGCAAACGCTGATCCAGAAGAAATCGAAGAACATGAAGGTGGAAATCACCGGGCAACTGCGCCCCGGCGTCACCGCCAAGGACATCACGCTGGCGGTGATCGGCAAGACCGGCACGGCGGGTGGCACCGGCCATGTCATCGAATACTGCGGCGAAGCGATCCGCGCGTTGTCGATGGAAGGCCGCATGACCGTCTGCAACATGGCGATCGAAGGCGGCGCCCGCGCTGGCCTGATCGCACCGGATGAAACCACCTATGCCTATTGCAAGGGCCGCCCACATGCACCCAAAGGTGCCGCATGGGAGGCCGCACTGACCTGGTGGAAGACCCTCTTTACTGACGAGGGCGCGCAGTTCGACAAAGTTGTCACCATCCGCGGCGAGGACATCGAACCCGTCGTCACCTGGGGCACCTCGCCCGAGGACGTGCTGCCGATCTCGGCACTTGTGCCGGGTGCGGCCGATTTTACCGGCGGCAAGGTCGAA
>CALESR010000027.1 GCA_937907485.1 uncultured Paracoccaceae bacterium
CACCGCCACCCTGACCGGCGGGTCTGCGCCGGCTGGCGCCCTGACCAGCGGCACCGCGCCCACCGGCACGGTCGAGTTCTTCGACGGTGCGACCAGCCTCGGCACTTCGGCCCTGACCGGCGGGGCGGCGACGCTGGACACCTCGGCGCTCACGACCGGCACGCACAGCATCACCGCCAGCTACTCCGGCGATGCCAACCACGAGGCGGCGAGTGCCCCGGCCTTGAGCCAGGTGATCGCGCCGCTGAGCACCGGCCTGTCGCTGGCCTCGTCCTTGAACCCGGCGACGGTGGGTGACTCGGTCACCTTCACCGCCACCCTGACCGGCGGGTCTGCGCCGGCTGGCGCCCTGACCAGCGGCACCACGCCCACTGGCACGGTCGAGTTCTTCGACGGCGCGACCAGCCTCGGCACTTCGGCCCTGAGCGGCGGCGCGGCGACGCTGGACACCTCGGCGCTCACAACCGGCACGCACAGCATCACCGCCAGCTACTCCGGCGATGCCAACCACGAAGCGGCGAGTGCCCCGGCCTTGAGCCAGGTGATCGCGCCGTTGAGCCCCGGCCTGTCGCTGGCCTCGTCCTTGAACCCGGCGACGCTGGGTGACTCGGTGACCTTCACCGCCACCCTGACCGGCGGGTCCGCGCCGGTTGGCACCTTGACCGGCGGCACCGCGCCCACCGGCACGGTCGAGTTCTTCGACGGTGCGACCAGCCTCGGCACTTCGGCCTTGAGCGGCGGCGCGGCGACGCTGGACACCTCGGCGCTCACAACCGGCACGCACAGCATCACCGCCACCTACTCCGGCGATGCCAACCACGAGGCGGCGGTGTCTGCGGTATTGGCGCAAGAGATCTCGGATATTCCGGACACCGCCTCGCCGCTGGCGTCGCTGTCAGAGATCACCGGGCCTGTCGCCGGCCACTATACCGTGCATGTCACCTTCAACGAGCCGGTGTTCAACCTTGTCGCCGGGGACCTGACGCTGGTCAATGCCAATGCGACGCTGACGGGTTCAGGCGCGGACTATGTCATCACCCTGACGCCGCTGGCCGATGGTCCCTTCTCGGTGGCGCTGCCCTTTGGCGCGGCGCAGGACGAGGCGGGCAACGACAACGAGGCCGCCGGACCGGTCAGCGCGCTGCACGACGCCACGCCGCCGCGGGTGATCAGCAGCGACCTGACAGGGCCGGTCGGCGGGGTCTATACCCTGCGGCTGACCTTCTCGGAACCGATCGACGGGCTCGACGCCTCGGAGATCACCGCGACCAACGCGACGGTCACGGTCAGCGGTTCGGGGGCCGAGTTCGTCCTCGAGATCACGCCGCTGGGCGACGGCCCGGTCACCCTGACGCTGCCCGCCGATCAGGTGGCTGATGGCTCGGGCAATGGCAATGCGCTGGAAATGTTGGTGGATCTGACCCATATCACGGTCTATCCGACAGTGACCCTGAGCAGTTCGGCCAGCGGCATCACCAGCCGGGCGCCGATCACTGTCAACGCCGCCTTTTCCGAGGCGGTGAGCGGGCTGACGCTGGGCGAGATCACCGTCACCGGCGGCAGCGCCACGGCGCTGAGCGGCGCGGATGCCGCCTATGACATCACCGTCACGCCAACCGGTGTGGGCGATGTGACGGTGGCGATTGCCGCGGATGTGGCGCAATCGGCACTGGGGGCGGGGAACCTCGCCTCGGAGGTGCTGCGCATCGAAGGGCGGATCGTCGCCGCGACCGAAGACCGCCTCGCGGGCTTCATGCTGCAACGCGCCAATGCGCTGCTGGCCAGCCAGCCCGATCTGATCGCGCGCCTGCTCGGCCAAACCGGGGGCGGGCTGGACATCGCCAGCCGCGGCGCGGACGGCAGCTTTGCCTTCCGCAATTCCTGGCGGACCGGGCTCTGGGCCGACATCCACGGCCGCTGGTCGCATGAGGGCGCCCGGCAGTCGGACTATCTGTTCGGCGTGGTCGGCGTGGATGTCCTGCGCTCGGACCGGCTGCTCCTTGGCGCGATGCTGCAGTTCGACCATGTCACCGACACCGATGCGACGGGCTATGTGCGCGGGCAGGGCTGGCTGGCGGGGCCCTATGCGGCGGGCCAGATCGGCGAACATGCGTTGTTCTATGAGGCGCGGCTGCTCTATGGCCAGACCCGCAACGCGCTATCGATCGACAATGGCGTCACCGTCTCGCGGTTCGAGACCGAGCGTTGGCTGGGCTCGGTGCGGCTGGCGGGCGAGGTGGTGCGCGGGCCGCTGACCTTCACGCCCAGCCTGGCGATCAGTCAGGCGACCGACGGTCACGGCGGCTTTGTCGATGGCTATGGCAATACCATCGCCGCGCAACGGGTGGCCCTGCTGCAGGGCGAACTGGGCCTCGACATCCGCCGCGAGATCGCGCTGACGCGCGGGACCCTCACGGTGAACGGCGGCGGATCGATGGTCTTCTCGGACGGCGGGCAGGCCAACCTGACGTCGAGCACCCCCGTCGCCGATGCCCGCGGTCGGATGTGGCTGGGCCTTGCCTATGACTCGGGCACCGGTCTGACCTGGTCCGGCGACCTGCGCCTCGACGGCCTCGGCACCGGAAACCTGACACCGCAACTCGGCCTCACCTGGCGGTTGGAGTTCTGAGAAGGGGGCTGTCGCGTCTGCCCGCGGCGGCCAGATTGCCCCGGCAAGAGGGGCGCCGTTGAGGTCTGGGGCTATTGGACGGCCTGAGCGGTGATCGTGGGGTTCAGTCGGATGAACCGGCCCAAGGCTCGACCCTTGGGCAACCGCATTTCGGTCGGATCGTCGGCCCAACACTCAGGCGGGTCGGCGGTCTTGCTGGGCCGCGGCCCGCGACTGCCGCGCCATGCTGGAAGAAGCCCAGCGCAAGGCAACGGGCGAGTATCTGCGACCAATCCTCCTGTCTCAGACGCCCGCAGCCTCCGCACAGACCTTCACCCCGCAACGGGGCCTGCCGCAGAACCGCACCGCAGCACACGCCGGACGGCCAAAGCCAGACCTGCACGAACGCAGGTCTCCAGGCCCGTGGCAAGTGACCCTTGCCCGACAGGATCAGGCAGGGGCAGGGCTGTCGGACCTGGCAAACTGCGCACCCCGCCAGCGGACCTGACGGCGGGTCAGTGCGGCAATCGTGATGGCCGGGATCAGCACATCGCGCAGCGGCAGCGCCGCCAGATCGCGCGCCGAGACCGGCCACCCGGCGGCACGCATCAGCGCGGCTTCGGCACCATACCAGACCCCGGCGAACAGCGCAGGCACGGCCAGTGGCCAACCCCCCAGACCCGTCGCAAGGCCCAATGCCAGCAGCGGCGCCAGCGCCCCGTTCAGCGGCTCGAGCAGGAACAGGCCGGGAAACCCCTCACGGCGGACCTGCGCCCAACGCACTTGCCGGTCCCAGACCTGCCGCAGGCTGCGCCGCCCGATCGGCTGGGCAAAGGGGCGCGGAGTCAGCGTCACCTGCAGCCCCATGGACCGAATGACCTTGGTCGCGTTGACGTCTTCGGCCAGATGCCGGTCCAGCGCCTGCAGCCCGCCCGCTGACTCCAGCAACGGGCGATTGAAGAACAGCGTCTTGCCCTGCGCGAACCCCGCCCCCAACGCATCAGCGGCCAACTGCAGCCGCGCCTGATTGGCGTTGAGGAACGCGCATTCCAGATGCCCGCCCAGCCCCCTTGGCTGACTGCCCACCGGCGGGGACGAGACCAGCCCGGTCTTCGGCCCCCAAGCGGCACACAGCGTGCTCAGATAATGGCGCGGCAGCAGCAGGTTGCTGTCGGTCAGGCAGATCCAGTCGGTTTGGGCCGCGTGCCAGCCCTTCCAGACATTGCGCAGCTTGGGGTTGCGCAGCCCTGCCGCTTCGCCGATCAGCAGACGGGCGGGCACCTGCGGATGCTCGGCGATCAACTGCCTGACCAGCGCGACCGCCGGATCGTCCGGGGTCTGCGCGCAGAAGATCACCTCATAATCGGGGTGATCCTGCCGGAACGACGACCCCAGCGTCACCGCGTCAAAGGGATCGACCCCGCAAACCGGGCGCACCAGCGTCAGCTTCGGCGTGCCGATCAATCGCGGCAGCGGGCGGACGGTCCGATACCGGCGCAGCGCCAGTCCCGTGCTGGCCAGATGCACCACCAGAAAAAATCCGGCAAACAGCGCCAGCGCGATCATGCCTGCACCAGAACGGGGGCCTGCGCCGCCGCACCCGCCAGCACCGAACGACCGCCCCGCAGCGTCAGGCGGCCATCGTGGCTTTCCTCCAGCAGGGTGAAACTGTCGACCCAGTCGCCGCAATTGGCATAGGTCAGCCCGTGATCGTCATGCAGCCCGGCGATGTGGAAATGGCCACAAATGACGCCGTCCAGCCCCGCCTGCCGGGCCAGAGCAACCATCGCACGTTCGTGCGCCCGGCCAGAATAGGCCAGCGCGTTGAGCGAGGTGATGGCGGCCTCGATCACGCTGCGCGCCTCGCCCGAGCCTTGGCGCCGCAACCGGCGCAGGCGGCGGTCCAGCCGCAACAGCAGGTGGTGCAACAGGCTGCCCAGCCGGGTGGCCAGATGGGTGCGCACCAGACGGCTGTCCGCCTGATCGCCATGCACCACCAACAGCCGCCGCCCGTCACCCGCCGCATGGACATGCGCGTCAACCGGGCGCGCGCTCAGCCGGGCATGCAGCGGCGCCGCCTCGGGCGCAGGGTCATGATTGCCACGGACATAGACCAGATCGGCCCCTTGCGCCGCGCGGGCGTTCAGATGGTCGATGACCGCCTGATCGGCCTCGGTCCAATGCGGCAGCAACGGGTGCCACAGATCGAGGATATCGCCGACCAGCACATAACGCTCGGCCCGCCGTGCCTGCAGCCAGTCCAGCAGCAGGTCCGGCCGCGAGCCGATGGCCCCCAGATGAAGGTCAGACAGGAACATCGTGCGCAGGGGCGCGGGCGGCGGCGGGGGGAAGGGGCGGTCAAAGGGCAAGATCGGCTCCTTGGCGGTCTGGCTCCACTCTGCACGCCGCCCTGCACAGAACCATGACAGCCCGTCGTCGGTTTGATGACAGCGCGCCCCTCAGGCCACACGCACCCCGCCGACCCAGACGCCCCGCAGACTGGCCGACGCACCGACCCGACGCAGCCGGACCAGATCGGCCCTCAGCCCGGGCTGCAACCGGCCCCGGTCGTGCAGACCTGTCGCCGCTGCCGGGGCCGCCGTCACCGTGGCCAGCCCGCGCGCCATGTCCCCCCAGAGGTCGCCCAGCATCAAGGCCCCGGCCAGCAGCGCCGAGGGCACATAATCGGACGACAGGATGTCCAGATACCCCGCCACCGCCAGATCCCGGGCCGCCACGTTCCCCGAATGTGATCCGCCCCGGATCAGGTTCGGCGCCCCCATCATCACGGCGATGCCCTGCTGATGGCAGGCACGCGCGGCCTCCATCGTGGTGGGAAATTCGGCCAGCGCCACCCCATGGGCGGACGATTGGCGCACATGGTCCTCGGTGGTATCGTCATGGCTGGCCAGCGCCGCGCCAAAGCCGCGCCCCGCGGCCACCGCAGCGGCCTCGTGCCGGTCGCGCAGTCGGTTGCCCAAGGCGGTCTGCACCTCGACATGGGCCTGAAACTCGTCCTCGGTCAGGCCGTATTTGCCGCGCATATAGCGGCGCAATTGCGCCAGATCGGCAAACTGGCGCTGGCCGGGGGTATGGTCCATCAGGCTGACAATGCGCACCGGGTCGGCGGCGGTGAATTGCTCCAGTTCAGCACACAGGGTTTCCGAGCATATCTCGGCCCGCAGATGCAGGAAATGCGAGATTTTCAGCGCCCCCACCGCCCGTGCCGCCAGAATTTCGTCCGCCAGCCCCCGCGCATACGCGCCATAGCCCCGACCGCTGGAAACCAGCGACCCCACCCGCAGCGCGTCGAAAACCGTGGTGATCCCAGTGCTGGCCAGTTCGGCATCATGCGACAGGATTGCGCTGGCGTGCGGCCAGTCCACGCCCGGACGCGGCTGGATATGGCGTTCCAGATTGTCGGTGTGCAACTCGATCAGGCCGGGCATCAGCAGATCGCCGTCGATATCCACCGCGCCGGGCAGCGGGCTGGCGCCGGGGGCGATGTCGGTGATGACGCCGTCCTCCACCCGCAAGGTGCCCAGCATCACCCGATCCGGCAGCACGAGGGTGGCATTCGTCAGGGTAAGGGCGGTCATCGGCGCGTCCTGCTCTTGATAAGGGCGGTTCCGGGGTGAAAAATCAGGGTTGCGTCACACGGGCGTGACACTTTGCGATGAGGATGCGCTCCATGACCCGACATGCCATCTATGCCATCCCTCGCCCCGGCCCGTTGGCTGATGCCGCTGCCCGCTGGCTGGGCCGCGACGCCCAAAGCGGCGCCCGGCTGCCCGCGCCGCACCCGGCGCTGACGGCGTCGGCCGCGCGCTATGGGTTCCATGCGACGATTGTCGCGCCGATGCGCCTGCGCGAGGGCCTGGCCTTGGCCGACCTGATCGCCGCGCTCGACGCCTTTTGTGCCACTCACCGCGCTGTTGCATTGCAGGGTCTGGCCCTGACCAGCCTTGATGGCTTTCTGGCCCTGGTCCCCGAGGGGCCGGTCGAGGCGCTGAACGCCCTCGCCGCCGCCGCCGTTCGTCAGTTCGCGCCATTCCGCGCAGCCCTGACCGAGGCCGAACTCGCCCGCCGCAACCCCGCCGCGCTGACCCCGCGCCAGCGCGACCTGCTCGATACCTTCGGCTATCCCTTTGTTCTGGACGAATTCCGCTTCCACATGACCCTGTCCGACCGGCTGACCGCCGAACAGGCGGCCGTCCTGTGGCCGCAGGCGCAGGCACAGGTTCTGGCCCATGCGCCGCGCCCCATGCCCATCGACTCGCTGGTCCTGTGCACCGAAGGCGCGGACGGGCTTTTCCATCACACGCACCGCGCGCCCCTGTCCTGAAGCGCCGCGCGCAGGCGGGCGATGCCCTGCTCGGGCGTGCCATCGTTGACCACCTCGATCACCGGCAGGCCGGGCGGAAACGGCACCACGCCGCGTGCCAGCCTTGCCGCAACCTCGTCGGCGGCCTCGCGCCCGCGTGCCGCCAACCGGGTGGCCAGCACCGGGCCGAGGGCCGTGATGTGGATCACCTGCAAGTCCGGAAGGGCTGCCAGCGCCTCGGCCATCGCCGCGCGCGAGCCGTTGAACAGCACATCGCGCCCCTCGGTCCGCGGCACCAGCCCGTCGCGCGGGATGCCATACGCCAGCCCATGCGCGCGCCAGACCAGCGCAAAGTCCCCCGCGGCCTCGCGCCGCGCAAATTCCGCCTCGCTCACCCCTTCGAACGGCTCACCACCCGCCGATTCCGGCCGCGTGATGACCCGGCGCACCCAATGCGGCCCGCCCGGCCCGCAAACCCCGGCGAGGAGCGTGTCCTTGCCCGCGCCCGAGGGGCCGACGATAGCAAACAACCGCCCGCTCATCGCAGCACGCTGAACCCGGTCACGTCCACCACCCGGTCACAGACCGCCGTCCGCGCGCCCTCGTCGTGAAAGATCCCCAGAATCGCCGCGCCGCGCGCCTTGGCTTCAAGGATCAGGTCCAGCACCACCGCGCGGTTGGCCGCGTCCAGGCTGGCTGTCGGCTCGTCCAGCAACATCACCGGCCAGACGTGGATAAAGCCGCGCGCAATGTTCACCCGCTGCTGCTCGCCGCCCGAGAACGTGGTGGGCGACAGGGTCCACAGCGGTTCCGGAATGTTCAGCCGCGCCAGCAGCTCCGCCGCCCGCCCGCGTGCGACAGCGGGATCAACGCCCAGCGCCAGCAGCGGTTCGGCCACCACATCCAGCGTCGGCACCCTTGGCACCACGCGCAGGAACTGGCTGACATACCCCAGCGTGCCGCGCCTCAGCGCGATCACCGCGCGCGGCTCGGCCCCGGCCAGTTCCACCCCGGCCACCGTGATCGAGCCGCCGTCGATCCGGTAATTCCCCCAGATCATCCGCATCAACGTCGATTTCCCGGCGCCCGAGGCCCCGGTCAGCCCCACGCATTCGCCCGCCTGCACCGTCAGCGAGGCGCCCGCCATCACCGGCAGCACGGCGCCGCCCTGCGTGTGCAGCACGAATTGCTTGGCCACGTCCCGAACTGCGATCATCCCCGCCGCCCTTTCCTTATGTCCCAAAACCGCATGCCGCCCTCAGACCTGCAGCACCGAACTGACCAGCAGTTGCGTATAGGCGTGCTGCGGATCGTCCAGCACCTGATCGGTCAGCCCCTGTTCGATCACCCGGCCGTCCTTCATCACCATCAGCCGGTCGGCCAGCAGCCGCACCACCGCAAGATCATGCGTCACGATGACCGCCGACAGCCCCATCTGACGCACCAGCCCGCGCAACAGGTCCAGCAACCGCGCCTGCACGCTGACATCCAGCCCCCCGGTCGGTTCATCCATGAACACCAGCCGAGGCCCGGTCACCAGATTGCGCGCGATCTGCAAGCGTTGCTGCATGCCGCCGGAAAACTGCCGGGGCTTGTCGTCGATGCGGCCAGCGTCGATCTCGACGCGCTGCAACCAGTCGGTCGCCGCCTCGCGGATCTGGCCATAATGCCGCGCGCCCACCGCCATCAGCCGCTCGCCCACATTGCCACCCGCGCTGACGCCCATGCGCAGCCCGTCGCGCGGGTTCTGGTGGACAAAGGCCCAATCGGTGCGGCCCAGCATCCGGCGCTCGGGCTCGCGCATCGCCAGCACGTCGCGCGGGCCTGCGTCGCGGGTGTCGAACACCACCCGGCCGCTGTCCGGCGCCAGATGCCCGGCCATGCAGCCCAGCAGCGTGGACTTGCCCGAACCGCTTTCGCCGACGATCCCCATGACCTCGCCGGGCCACAGATCGAAACTGACCCCGGTGCAGCCGATGCGTGCGCCATACGTCTTGGTGATGTCCTGCACGGACAAAAGTGGGGTGTCACTCATTGCGCGGCCTCCATCGGGCTCAGCCGCCCCCGGTGCCCCGCCGCTTGCCGCGTGGCGCAATGGTCGGTGTCGGAACAGACAAACATCCGCCCGCCCTGATCGTCGGTGATGACCTCGTCCAGATAGCTGCCCGGATCGCCGCACAGGTCGCAGGCATGGGGGGCCTTCGACGCCTCGAACGGGTAATCGTCGAAATCCAGACTGACCACCTGCGTAAACGGCGGCACCGCATAGATCCGCTGCTCGCGCCCGGCGCCAAAGAGTTGCAACGCGGGCGAGTTCGACAGTTTCGGATTGTCGAACTTCGGGATCGGCGAGGGGTCCATCACATAGCGCCCCTCCACCTTGACCGGATAGGCATAGGCCGTGGCTATCGCCCCGTTGCGGGCGATGTCCTCATAGAGCTTCACATGCATCAGCCCGTAATCCTGCAGCGCATGCATGCGCCGCGTCTCGGTCTCGCGCGGCTCCAGAAAGCGCAGCGGTTCCGGGATCGGCACCTGATAGACGAGGATCTGATCCGCCGTCAGCGCGGCCTCCGGGATGCGGTGGCGGGTCTGGATGATCGTCGCCTCCGCCGTGCGTTCCGTCACCGCCACCCCCGCCGTGCGCTGAAAGAACTTGCGGATGCTGACCGCGTTGGTGGTGTCGTCGGCGCCTTGATCGATCACCTTCAGCGTGTCGTCCGGCGTCAGGCAGGCCGCCGTCACCTGCACCCCGCCGGTGCCCCAGCCGTAAGGCATCGGCATCTCGCGGCTGGCAAAGGGCACCTGATAGCCCGGCACGGCGACGCCTTTCAGGATCGCGCGGCGGATCATGCGCTTGGTCTGTTCGTCCAGATAGGCAAAGTTGAAGCCGCTCATTCCGATGCCTCCGAGTTCACCCGCAAGGCCCGGACCAGCTCCAGTTCGGACTGGAAATCGACGTAATGCGGCAGCTTGATATGCTCCAGAAACCCGGTGGCCTGGATGTTGTCGGCGTGCATCAGCACGAACTCCGGGTCCTGCACCGGGGCGCCGGTGTTGTCCTCGCCCAGCTCCTCCCACCGCAGCGCGCGGTCCACCAGCGACATCGAAATCGCCTTGCGCTCGGTCTGGCCAAACACCAGCCCATAGCCGCGCGTGAACTGCGGCGGCTGGGTTTTCGAGCCATGGAACTGGTTGACCGTCTCGCATTCGGTGACGGTGATCTCGCCGATTTCGACGGCAAAGCCCAGTTCGGGGATATCCACCTCGACCGCGACCTCACCGATGCGCAGCTCGCCCACAAAGGGATGCGTGCGGCCATAGCCACGCTGGCTGGAATAGGCGAGTGACAGGATGAAGCCCTCGTCCCCCCGCGTCAGCGCCTGCAGGCGCAGGGCGCGGTTGGCGGGCAGTTCCATCGGCTCGCGCGTCAGGTCGGGCGGGGTGGTGTCGCTGGCAGGCTCGGCCTCGATCAGGCCCTCGCGGTCCAGAAACCCGGTCACGCGCGGCACCGGACCCAGCGGCGCAGCCTCGGGCGCGGGCGGGGTCAGCCCCTCGGCGGCCAGCGCAAAATCGATCAGCCGGTGGGTATAATCGAACGTCGGCCCCAGCACCTGCCCGCCGGGCAAGTCCTTGTAGGTGGCCGACACCCGCCGCACTGCCGCCATGCGCCCGGTGTCGATGGGGTTCGAGGCGCCAAAGCGGGGCAGGGTGGTGCGATAGGCGCGGATCAGGAAAATCGCCTCGATCAGATCGCCGCGCGCCTGCTTGATCGCCAGTGCGGCCAGATCGGGGTCATACAGCGACCCTTCCGCCATCACCCGGTTGACCGCCAGCGCCATCTGCTGACGGATTTGCGCAACCGACAGCTCGGGCACCGCCGGATCGCCGCGGCGTTCCTCGGCCAGAAAGGCATGGGCGTTGTCGATGGCGCGCTCGCCACCCTTGACGGCGACATACATGCTTCAGCCCTCGACACTGGTGGAGCGCGGCAGCCCGGCCAACCGGTCACCGTGGGTAAAAAAGGCGTCGAACCCCAGCGGGAACAGCGCCCGGTTGGCGCGGAAGGTGGCGATCTCCGGCAGGCTGAGGCGCGCGGTGCCGTCGATGCCGGGGCCTCGCAGCATCGCGCCCTCGGTTGCCAGACCCGGCATTTCGACGATCAGCGTCGCCGCGCGGTCGGGGTATTCCGCCGTGCCGATGGCAAAGCGGCTGACGGGCATCAACGCATCCCATGTGCCGATGGCAACCATTGCGGCCTCGGCTGCAACCAACGGCGCGCCAGTGTGAAAGGTGATCCAGTCGCGCAGCGCCGGGCAGTCATGCGCCCCGGCCAGATGCAGCGGCGTCGTCTGGTCCAGGAGCACCAGCGCCGCCACCCCGGCGGCCACCGACAGCGGCGCGACGGGCTGCGCACCCGTCAGCGTCATCACCGTGCCGGGACGTGACAGCGCGGTCAGCAGGGCGCGAAACCCGATGGCCGCCTGAAGGGGCGCCTCGGTGAAACCGCCGGTCAGGGCTTGGGCGTTCATGCGTCCTCTCCGCGGACCAGCGTGAAGAATTCGACCTTGGTCGCTGCCGCCTTGCGGGCGCGCCCATCGCGGCGGGCGGTTTCCTCGGTCTCCAGCGTCGCCAGCACGGCGCCTTCCAGCACCGCGCGGCGGTCGGTCTGCAGCAGCGCATCCAGCACGGCGGCGCGGCGGGCGTGGCCCCTGTCGCGGCCCTGCACCCAGGCGTGGCCCACCGTCCCGCACGCCAGCCGGACCGAGCAGCGCGCCACCGTCATTTCGCCCAGATTGAAGGGCGCGCCGGTGCCACCCTGTCGGCCACGCACCATCACGGCGCCAACCTCGGGCCCGCGCAGCAGGGCATGGTCCGGCAGATCGGGGAACAGCGCCGCCAGCCGTTCGGGCATCGCGCGGGCCAGCAGGCCGAGGGCCTTTTGCCGGACAGGATCAGAGAGACTGGACATCTTGCCACTTTGTCTAGATAACTATACAACTAGACATCTGATACCAACCCATCCCATCCGATGCACGTGAATTTTCCATGACACGGCCCGAACCCCTGTGGCAGCAGATCGCCCGCACCCTGACCGACGAGGTCCAGGCCGCCACCCCCGGTGACCGGCTGCCGACCGAGGCACAACTGGCCGCACGCTTTGGTGTCAACCGCCATACGGTGCGCCGGGCGCTGGCCGATCTGGCCGAGGCCGGGCTGGTCCATGCCCGCCGCGGCGTCGGGGTGCAGGTGACGGCGCGGCCGACAGACTATCCGCTTAGCCGCCGCACCCGGTTCAACGCGGCCATGTCCGCCACCGGGCGGGTGCCGGGGCGCCGGGTGCTCAGCGTGCAGACCGCGCCCGCCGATGCGGTCGAGGCCGAGGTGCTGGGCCTGCCGCCCGGCGCGCCGGTGATCCGCGCCGAGGGGCTGACGCTGGCCGATGGCGTGGTGATCGGGCATTTCCGCTCGGCCTTTGCCGCCCTGCCGGGGCTGGCGGCGGCGCTGGCGGCGGGCGAGGGCGTCACCCGCGCCTTGGCCGCCTGTGGCATTGCTGACT
This sequence comes from uncultured Paracoccaceae bacterium, assembly GCA_937907485.1. GTDB lineage: Bacteria > Pseudomonadota > Alphaproteobacteria > Rhodobacterales > Rhodobacteraceae > Pararhodobacter. The sequence goes on from CALESR010000027.1 coordinate 12,493, forward strand.
ACACCCGCGCCTGGACCCGCCTGACCGCCGTCAGTGCCGATGGCCTGCTGGCCGGCCATCTGCACCTGCGGCGGGGCGAGGCGGTGATGCGCGCGGTGTCGCTGAACATCGGGCCGGACGGCGCGCCGCTGGAATACGGCGTCACGCATTTCGCGGGCACGCGCGTGACGTTGACGGTGGCGCCGGACTGACTGTCACCCGCTGGTCACATCGCGCGGCTAGCAGAGGCAAAAACCGGAGACCGCGATGCCCCTGTTGCCCACCCTGCGCCTGACCGGCGCGCAGACCCTGCTGGACGGCGCCCTGCGCGATGCCCCGGTGACACTGGACCACGGGCACATCGGCGAGGGTCCTGGGCGCGAGGTCGATCTATCCGGTTTCCTGCTGCTGCCCGGTATCGTCGACCTGCACGGCGACGGCTTCGAGCGCCACCTGTCGCCCCGCCCGACCGCGCCCTTCGAAAAAACCCGCGCCCTGCGCTCGGTTGCGGCGGAACTGGCGGCGAATGGCATCACCACCGCCTGGCTGGCGCAAAGCTGGAGTTGGGAGGGCGGCTTTCGCAGCGCCGAGGCGACCGAGGCGCTGCTGGCGGCCCTGCATCAGGCCCGCGGCGCCCTCTTGCCCGATGTGCGCGTGCAGATCCGGCTGGAGACCCATCTACCCGGCGACCATGCCCGCGTGCTGGATTTGGTCGCGCGGTTCGGCGTCGATTACATCGTGTTCAACAACCACTTGCCCGAGGCGCTGGACATGGCGCAGCGCCAGCCGCAACGCTTTGCCGCATGGGCCGCGCAGCACGGCCGCAGCCCGCAGTGGCTGCTGACCATCGTCGAGGAGGCCAGCCGCCTCGCCCCTGCCGTGCCGCAGGCGCTGGCCATGCTGGCCGGGGACCTGGGCGCCCGCGGTGTCCGGCTGGGCTCGCATGACGATGGCGACGCGGCGACCCGGGGCTTCTATCGCTCGATCGGCGCGCCGGTCTGCGAGTTTCCGACCAGCGTCGCCGCAGCCCAGACCGCCCGCGACGGCGGTGAGCCGGTGCTGATGGGCGCCCCCAATATGGTGCGCGGCGGCAGCCAGTCGGGCAATATCGCCGCCGAGGATCTGGTCACCGCCGGTCTGTGCGACGCGCTGGTGTCGGACTATTATTACCCCGCGCTGTCACAGGCCGCCTGGGCATTGGCGGAACGCGGCACACTGCCCTTTGCGCAGGCGTGGGCGCTGATCTCGACCCAACCGGCGCGGCTGATGGGTCTGACGGATCGCGGACGGCTGCTGCCCGGACAGCGGGCCGATCTGGTGGTGGTGAACCCGCAGACCCATGCTGTCGAGGCCACCATCGCCGGGGGGCGGCTGGCCCATGCCCAGGGCGAGGCAGCGCGGCGGCTGGTGCGACTGGCGGCGTGACGGCCGGGGGGATGCAGCGGGCAGGGTGGGCTTGACCCCCACCCCAACAGCAACGTCTCAGCCCTGATGCTTGTCCAGAAAGGCTTCGACGGGCAGGGTCCGGAAATCCTCCAGCGCGCCCCTCAGGCGGTCGTGTGGCCAGTCCCACCACGCCAGCGCCAGCAGCCGCTCGATCACCGCGGGCGAAAACCGCTCGCGCACCGGCTTGGCCGGCACGCCGGCGACGATCAGGAACGGCGCGACATCCCGCGTCACCACCGCGCCCGAGGCGACAACGGCGCCGATGCCAACCGTGACGTCAGGCTTGATGATCGCGCCGTGCCCGATCCAGCAATCGGCACCCAGGTCGGTGCGGCGGCTGGCGCGGTGGGCAAAGAACGCCGCGTCATCCTCGGCATCGTCCCAATAATAGCTGGAGCGATAGGTGAAGTGATGCAGCGCCGCACTTGTCAGCGGGTGGTCGGTCGGACCGATCCGCGTCATCGCGGCAATGTTGGCGAATTTGCCGACCGTGCAATTGGCGATATCGGCGTATCGGTCACAATAGGCATAGTCGCCAAAGTGGGAATTCATCACCCGCGTGCCCTGACCCACCTCGCACCAGCGGCCAAAGCTGCTGTTGGTGATCTGGCAATCCGGATGCAGATAGGGCGCCTCGGCGCTCAGTTTCATGGTCACTCTCCCTTGATGAGGCGCCGACGCAGCCAGCCTGACACGGCGTCCATGGCGATCACCATCACCACGATCAGCACGATGTAATAGCTGACCTTTTCCCAGTCCGAGGTGGTCTGGATCGCCTGCGTCAGCAACAACCCGATTCCACCGCCGACAATCGCCCCGATCACCGTCGCCGAGCGCGTATTCGACTCGAACAGATACAGCACCTGGCTCAGCAGCACCGGCATCACCTGCGGGATCACCCCAAAGCGATAGCGCTGCACCGAATTGGCCCCGGTCGAGCGGATGCCCTCGATCTGCTTGTCATCGACATTTTCCAGCACCTCCGAGAACATCTTGCCAAAGCTGCCAGTGTCGGTGACCAGAATCGCCAGCGCGCCGGTCATCGGACCGGGACCAAAGGCGCGCGACAGAATGATCGTGAAGATCAGCGCATCCACCCCACGCACAAAGTCAAAGAGCCGCCGCATGGCGAAGCGCACCAGTCTGGAGGGGGCAAAGTTGCCCGCCGCCAGAAAGGCCAGCGGCAATGCGATCAACGCGGCGCCAAATGTGCCCAGAAAGGCCATGAGGATCGTCTCGCCAATCGCCCAGACCACCGCGTTGTGCTGCCAGATGCCATTTGTCCAGATGCTCGACACCATTAGCGACAGGTTGCTGCGCTCGGGGTCCAGACGCTCGCCCGTGGTGACGAGCCCCGCGATCTCGGTCCACGAGCGGCCCCAGAACGGGCTTTGCAGGTCAAAGAAGAACAATTCCCACCCGGCGAAATAGCGCAGGGTTTCCGTGCGCGACCGGGTGACGGTCAGGCGCCCGGCAGCCGTGGTGATCGTCACCCGCGACTCCGACGCGTTGACGAACTCGGGCAGGGTGCCGCCCGGCGCCTCGGTCGTGATCGTGTCACCGACGATGACGGTGATCGGGCCGACCTGCGGGTGGTGATAGGTCACGCGCGGGCCGTCAAAACTGACGCTGTGACCGGCACGCAGCTCGACCAGCGCATCCTCGCCGTCAATCTGCACCCAGTCGGGGCGCTGATCCGGCGCAAAAACCATCCGGCGCGAGCCCTCGATCGACACCTCGATCCCACCGCGCCGGTTGTCGCGCGTGACGTGGATCTTGTGCGAAAACGTGTCGGCCAGCAGGATCGCCGCATTGTCCAGCCGCGCCCGCTGCGCCAGTCCCGGCACGTCGAAGGCGAAAAAGGTATAGGTCAGATACAGCAGGATCATGCCAGGAATGGCAAAGGATATCAGTCGTTTGCGGGAATATTGTGCAAGCATCCCGGCTTGCAGCGGGGGGGCGATGGCCATGTCAGGCTCCATGCGTCAGGCGGTTGCGGACCAGACTGGACAGCTGATCGACAAGGACGATGGTGGCGAACAGCACCAGAAAGATCGCCGCCGCCTCGTCCAGCTTGCCCTGACCAAAGGTCATGGCGTTCTTCAACTCATAGCCGATGCCACCGGCGCCCACGAAGCCCAGAATGGCCGAGGCGCGGATGTTGATCTCGAACCGCAGCAGGGCATAGCTGAAGTAGTTGGGCGCCACCTGCGGAAAGACACCCAGCCACATCCGCTGCCCCCAACGCGCACCGACACTCGCCAGCCCCTCGACGGGTTTGAGATCGACGTTTTCGTTGACCTCGGAAAACAGCTTGCCCATTGCGCCCGCCGTGTGCAGCGCGATGGCGATGACGGCAGGCACCGGTCCGGCGCCCAGCACAAAGATCAGCATCAGGGCGACGACAATCTCCGGGATCGCGCGCAAGATGTCCGAGCTGCGGCGAAACACGCCAATCAGGCGCGGCCACGCGGCCAGCCCCCGGGTGGCGCCCAGCGACAACATCGTGCCGACAATGACCCCCAGCAGCGTCGAGACAGCGGCGATGTTGACGGTTTCCACCAGCGCGGGCAACGCGTCGACAATATGGCCGGGCAGGTTGGCGGCCTTGTCCCAGGCCTCGGCGATCATCGTCGCCGGGAAATCGCCGATCTGCGGCAATCCGTCCAGAAAACCACCGGCATTGCGCGATTCCGCCACGCGGAACCCGGCGGCCATGGCGATCCCGAAAACCACCAGCAACAGGCCGGAATACAGGCGGCGGCGTCGGGTCAGTTCGAGATAGTCGTCACGCAAGGACCGCGTCAGGCCGGTGCTTTGGGGGGTGCTGGTCATGGCGTTGTCCTGCGCAAAAGCATCAGGCCCCGCAGTGACGCGGGGCCTGACCGGGGGGCAGATCAGTTCGCTTGTGCGCGACGCACGGCGATGATCGATTCATAGGCGTCGTGGCCGATCGGGAAGAAGCCGGCCGTCTCGCCCGCCGCGACGCCATAGGCGCAGGCCGGGTCCGTGGTGTGCAGGTTGGACAGCAGTTCGACGATGGTGTCCTTGACCTCCTGCGGCAGCGAGCTGCGCAGCACGACCGGGCCCTCCGGGATCGGGTTCGAGCGCCAGATTTCCACGAGGTCGTTCATGTCGACCAGACCGGCATCCACCGCGCGGCGCAGCGCGCCCGAGTTGAAGCCGTCTTCCCATTCGCCCAGACCATCAGCCCAGGTCACGCCGCCGTCCACGTCGCCGTTATTCACGGCGATGATGGTCTGTTCGTGGCCGCCGGTGAACACGACCTCGCCAAAATAAGCACCGCTCTCCATCGACGCGCCGGTGATCGCGGGGATTTCGACCGAGGGGATCAGATAGCCCGAGGTCGAATTCGGATCGCCAAAGCCAAAGCGGCGGCCCTGCAGGTCAGCCAGCGAGGTGATGCCGCTGTCGCGGCGGGCAAAGCCGATCGAGTGATACGAGAACGAGCCATCAAGGTTGGTCTTGACCAGCACCGGCTCGACAGCGTTCGGATCGGCCATATAGGCCGCGGCATAGGCCGAGGCACCCAGCCAGGCGAAATCGAGCGTGCCACCGACCAGACCCTGAATCACGCCGTTATAATCGGCCGGGGTGAACAGGCGGGTGGGGACGCCCAGCGCTTCCTCGACATAGACACGAAAGCACTCGTTGTTGGCCAGCCGGTCCTGGGCGTTCTCGCCACCCAGCAGGCCGATGTTGAATTCGGTGATCGCCTGGGCCTGGGCGGCAAAACCGGTCAGGGCGGTCGACAGGGCGGTGGTCAGGGCAAGCGTGGCAGCAAGCGTTTTCATCGGGGACTCCGTTGCGATGAATGGCCCCGTCGGGGCCGGGGGAAAAGGGATCAGAGCGCGGCGACGCGCAACAGCGCGGCGGCCGGGGCGCGGGGCGTGGCGGGAATGGCGGTCGAGGTGGCGTCCTCGTTGAAGCTGGCATCCGCGCCATAGATTTCGCGCGCCGCTTCGGTGGTCAGATCGCTGGCCGGGCCGTCGAACACCTTGACCCCGTCGCGCATGCCGATCACCCGGTCGCAATAGCGCCGCGCGGTGTCCAGCGTGTGCAGGTTGGCGATGACCATGCGGCCATCCTCGACATTGATCCGCTTGAGCGTGTCCATGACGATCTGCGCGTTCATCGGATCGAGGCTGGCGATGGGTTCGTCGGCCAGAATGATCTTCGGGTCCTGCATCAGTGCCCGGGCAATCGCCACGCGCTGCTGCTGGCCACCAGACAGGGCCTCGGCGCGCTTGGGCGCCTGCTCGACGATGCCCAGCCGGTCCAGAATATCCAGTGCGCGCAGGATATCCTCGCGCGACCACAGGTTGAACATCGTCGCCAGGGTGGACCGGCGGTTCAGGATGCCGTGCATCACGTTGGACACGACGTCCATGCGCGGCACCAGATTGAACTGCTGAAAAATCATCGCGCACTGGCTTTGCCAGGCGCGCACGTCGGCCCCTTTCAGCGCGGTGATGTCGCGGCCCTGAAAAAGGATTTGCCCGGACGTGGCCGCCGTCAGGCGATTGACCATCCGCAGGAAGGTCGATTTTCCCGCCCCCGAACGCCCGATAATCCCGACGAATTGCGGCCCGTCAACGGCGAACGACAGTTTGTCAACCGCCCGCTTGTTGCCAAACACCCGCGAGAAATTCCGAACTTCCAGCATGCCGCACCCCTTGTTGTCAGGCTGCGTTGTGACCGGCAGACGTGACGTCCGGGCGAAACTTTGGTGACAGGCCGATGAAATCTGGCGGTGCCGCAGGCCGGATTGGCGGCACAATCGCCGCGCCTGACATGAACGCGTCACTCAGGCCACGCCCCTCCTGCGGGCGCGCCTTCGGCGTTGATCGTGCTGCCCCTGATCCGGCCTATCTGCGGCGCAGGCTGCCCTCCAGTGGCACCGACGCGGACAGCGTATTCGAAATCGTGCCGTATTTCAGCACGTTGCGGTGCAGCAGGTCCAGCCGCTGCTCACTTTCGGCACTCTCCACGATGATCTCATAGCGGATCAGCACCAGCTTTGGCGGCGCGTCCTGCCGCACGGCCTCCAGCGCCACTTCGGCACCGTCGAGTTGGAACTGCAGCATCGGCACCACCCGCTCGATCCCCTTGAGCATGCAGGCGGCCAGCGCGGCCAGCAGCAATTCCACCGGGTTCATCGCATCGCGCCGCCCGGCAAGGTCGGTGTCCAGCGTAACCTCGGCCTGCTTGGCGATGGCCAGCGAGCCATGGCTGTCGATGCGGCGGGCGTGCAGGCGATAGTCCATCGTCACTCGCATCCCATCTCTTCACAGGTCGCCTGCGCATCGCGCAGATCGACCAGCAGCGCCCCTTCGTGCAGCACGAGCCGCGCGGTGGTCGGGCAACCCTCGCGCGCCTCGGCCAGGCCCCTCATGACAGCGTCAGGCATGGCAAATCCCCTCAGCGCAGCCAGCTCAAAACCTGCTCGCGCGACGGGACCGAACCCTTGTGCACGACCTTGCCGCCCACCAGCACGGCAGGCGTGCTCATCACGCCGTAACCGACGATCTGGCGCATGTCCTCGATCTTTTCGATCTGCACCGCCTTGCCCGTCTCACCGGCAACACGGGTGATGAGGTCGGCGGTCGCCTTGCATTTGGCGCAACCAGAGCCAAGAACCTTGATCTCCATGGTTTGTCCTTTCAGAACAAAAAGTTGAACAGATAGCCGACCGCCAGGATTCCACTGCCGACCACGCCGATGAACACTGCGATCAGCCGCAGGGTCAGCACCTGTTTCAGGATGATCATTTCAGGCAGGGACAGGGCGATCACCGCCATCATGAAGGCCAGCACCGTTCCCAGCGCCGCCCCCTTGCCCAGCAGCGCCTCGACAATCGGGATCACTCCGGCGGCGTTGGTATACATCGGAATGCCCATCAGCACGGCCGCCGGCACCGACCACCACGCTTCGGCGCCCATCACCGCCGCCATCAGCGTCTCGGGCACATAGCCGTGGATCAGCGCGCCCATGCCGATGCCGAGGATGATCCACATCCAGACCCGGCCGAAGATCTCGCGCACGGCGTCAATCCCCAAGCGATAGCGATCGACCAGGCTCAACGCGGCATCCTCGACAGCACCCGGCGCCGTCGCGCCCGCGTGGATGTCGCGCACCCAATCCTGCAACCAGCCCTCCAGACGCAGCCGACCGATCACCCAGCCCGCGACAATCGCCACGCCAAGGCCAAAGGCAAAATAGGTCACCGCCACCTGCCAGCCGACCAGCCCGAACAGCAGCGCCAGCGCCACCTCGTTCACCATCGGCGCGGCGATCAGAAAGGAAAACGTCACGCCCAAGGGCACCCCGGCCGAGACCAGCCCGATGAACAAGGGCACCGCCGAGCACGAACAAAAGGGCGTCAGCACCCCCAGTCCGGCCGCCAGCACATTGCCGACCCCTTCGCGCTTGCCCGCCAGCAGGGCGCGGGTGCGCTCGGGGCTGAAGAAACTGCGCACCACACCCATGCCAAAGACGATCAGCGTCAGCAGCAGCATCACCTTTGGCACGTCATAGAAAAAGAACGCGATGGCCTCGCCCGCATGGCTGTGACGGTCCACCGGGACCAGCGCGGTCAGCCAGTCCGAGGCCGGGATCAACTGGCGATACACCAGCCACCAAACCGCGACAAACCCGACAAGCCCGACATGCCACAGCCAGTCCGGGCGCGGCGCGGGCGTGGAACCCTGCATGCTCATCCGGCGCTCCGCGCTTCGGCGGTGGCGGCGACCAGCACCGCCTGCAGAATTGCCCGCCCCGCAGGCGGCAAGGCAGGGTTGATGCGATAACGCACCCATTGCGCATCGCGCCGGTCCACCACCAGCCCCGCCTGCTTGAGCACCTGCATGTGGCGCGACATCCGGCTTTGCGTGGCCTCAAGGCGCGCCATCAACTGACAGACACAATGCTCCTGCCCATCGGCGAGGATCTGCATCGCACCAAGGCGCGTCGGTTCGGCAAGGGCGGCAAGCAGGGTGACGGGCATTTTCTCTCCTGCGCATATGCGGCAAGGCGCAAATACATCCGTTCGCAAACCGGGTCAAGGCCGCCACGGCTCGGCGCCGGTTTTACCCAAATGTCACTGGATCGACCTCGTCATTTCCACTATTCGGGAATTATGGAATCTGACCACGCCGCCCTCACCTTTGCCACCCTCGGCCACCCCGCGCGTCTGGCGGTGTTCCGGCTGCTGATGCGCTTTGCCCCGCGCGGCGTGCGCCCGACCGAGATGCAGCAGGCGCTGGGGCTGAAACCCAACACCCTGTCGCACCATCTGGCCGACCTCACCGCCGCCGGGCTGGTGCAGGTGACACGGCAGGGGCGCTCGCTGTTCTATGCCGCCCAGCCCGAGGCCGCCGAACGGCTGATCGCCTATCTCGCCCTTGACGTCGGCAGGGGGCGGCCCGGTTCGGTCCTGCCCGCGCCGCGCCCCCCGCACCCCCTGCAGGTGCTCTTCCTGTGCTCGGCCAATTCGGCGCGCTCGGTCATGGCCGAGGCCCTGCTGCGCGATCTGGGCGGCGGGCGCTTTGTCGCGTATTCGGCGGGGACGCGGCCTGCCGGGGCGATCAACCCGCTGACGCTGCACCTGCTGGCGCGCCACGGCCACAGCACCGAGGGGCTCAGCCCCAAACCGTTGAGCCGGTTTCAGACCGCCGACGCCCCGGTGATGGATTTCGTCTTTACCGTCTGCGATTCCGCCGCCGCCGAGGACTGCGCCGCTTGGCCCGGCGCGCCGATCTGCGCCCATTGGGGCCTGCCCGATCCGGTCGATTCCCCTGACCCCGCCGCTGCCTTCGCGCGCAGCTATCGCGCCCTGCGCACCAGAATCGCCGCCTTCGCCGACCTGCCGCTGACCACGCTGGACCGGCTCTCGGCCCAGGCGCAGGTCGATGCCCTGTCCTTGCAACCGGAGTGAACCCATGCCCCGTATCGCCCTCAACGGCCTTGGTCGCGTTGGAAAACTGGTCCTGCGCGACCTGATCGACAGCGGCGCGGGCGGGCAGATCGTCTTGCTCAACGACCCCGCCGGTGACGCCGATCAACACGCCCTGCTGATGGAGTTCGACTCGGTCCACGGTCGCTGGCGCACCCCGGTTGCCGCCGCCCCCGGCGCGCTGGTGCTGAACGGCCAGACCCTCCGCCTGACGCATGAAAAAACCATCGAGGCCCTGCCTCTCGCCGACCTCGCCGTCGATCTGGTGATCGACTGCACCGGCGTCTTCAAGACAGCGGCAAAGATCGCGCCCTATTACGCCGCTGGCGTGCAAAAGGTCGTCGTCTCGGCCCCGGTCAAGGACGGCGGCGCGCTCAACCTCGTCTACGGTGTCAATCACCACCTCTATGACGGAACGCAGCGTCTGGTGACGGCGGCCTCCTGCACCACCAACTGCCTCGCCCCGGTGGTCAAGGTGATCCACGAATCGCTCGGCATCCGCCACGGCTCGATCACCACAATCCATGATGTGACCAACACCCAGACGATCGTCGACCGCCCGGCCAAGGACATGCGCCGCGCGCGCTCGGCGCTGCTGAACCTGATCCCCACCTCCACCGGATCGGCCACCGCGATCACCCTGATCTATCCCGAGCTGAAAGGCCGCCTGAATGGCCACGCCGTGCGCGTGCCGCTGCTCAACGCCTCGCTGACCGATTGTGTGTTCGAGGTCGAGCGGCCAACCACCGTTGCCGAGGTCAACGCCCTGTTCAAGACCGCCGCCGAGGGGCCACTGCAGGGCATCCTTGGCTTCGAGCCGCGCCCGCTGGTGTCCAGCGATTTCACCAATGACCCGCGTTCGGCCATCGTCGATGGGCCTTCGACGATGGTCATCAACGGCACACAGGTCAAGATCTACGCCTGGTATGACAACGAATGGGGCTATGCCTGCCGACTGGCCGACATCACCCGGATGGTGGCGAGGTCATTGTGACCGACGCCACACGCCCGTCAGCGCCGCCGCCGAACCCGGTCCGCGCCTACGCCGCCGTCACCGCCGCCTATTGGGCCTTCATGCTGTCGGACGGCGCGCTGCGCATGCTGGTGCTCCTGCATTTCAACGCGCTGGGGTTTTCGCCGCTGCAACTGGCCTGGCTCTTCGTGCTCTATGAATTCGCGGGCATCGTCACCAACCTCGCGGCGGGCTGGCTGGCGGCACGCTTTGGCCTCGCCGCCACGCTTTATGGCGGACTCGGATTGCAGATCGGCGCGCTGATGGCGCTGGCACAGCTCGATCCGGGCTGGGGCATTGCGGCCTCGGTGGCCTTTGTGGCGGCGGTGCAGGGGGTCTCGGGCGTGGCCAAGGATCTGGCCAAGATGTCGTCGAAATCCGCCGTCAAACTGCTGGCACCGCAGGGCGAGGGCGGGTTGTTCCGCTGGGTCGCGGCGCTGACCGGATCAAAGAACGCGGTCAAGGGGCTGGGCTTCTTTCTGGGCGCCGCCTTGCTGGCGCTGGCGGGGTTTCAGGCGGCGGTCTGGGGCATGGCGGGGGTGCTGGCGGTGATCCTGCTGGCGGTGATCGTTTTCCTGCCCGCCGGGCTGCCCGGCCGGATGTCATCCTCCGAACGCTGGAGCGGCTGGCGCTCGACCGACCCAAAGGTGAACCGCCTCAGTCTGGCGCGGATGTTCTTGTTCGGCGCGCGCGATGTCTGGTTCATTGTCGGCATCCCGGTCTATTTCCAGTCCGTCCTCTCGGATGGCAGCGCCGAGGGACGGCGCGCCGCTTTCTTCGTGATCGGCGGGTTTCTGGCGCTGTGGATCATCGCTTACGGCGCGGTGCAGGCGGCGGCGCCGCGTATCCTCGGCCCCGGCACGCAGGACTACACCACCCGCAAGGCCATCCTGTGGTCCGGGCTCTTGGTGCCGATCCCCTTCCTGCTGGCGCTGGCGGCCTGGGCCGCCGAGGGCCCTGCGCCCTGGCTCACCGCGACGCTGCTCCTTGGCCTGCTGGTCTTTGGCTTTGTCTTTGCCGTCAACTCTTCGGTGCATTCCTACCTGATCCTCGCTTACGGCGAGGCCGCACGGATCACCCGCGATGTCGGCTTTTATTATATGGCCAATGCGGCCGGGCGGCTGATCGGCACGCTTTTGTCCGGTCTCAGCTATCAGGCCGGGGGGCTGGCGCTGTGCCTCGCCACGGCAGGGGGGATGGCGCTGGCAAGCTGGCTGGCGGCGCGGCGGCTAAGTCAGGTCTAGAGCTGCGTCCCGGCCAAGCACCACCCGGTGCACCAGGATCATCAAGGCCAGCCCCGCCAGTCCCACGCCCAGAATTGCCACAGTCAGTGTCATTCATATATCCCATTATTCTAGCAATATGGAAATATAAGGCGCCGCGCCTCACCCCGGCAGGCCGCTGTCATCGGCGCAGCATTCGGCGGCCAGATCGTCGATCAATCCGCGCATCACCGGGTCATTCGTCCGGCAGATCAGCGAGGTTCCGACGCGCTCCTGCTGGATCAGATCAACCTGCACCAGCACCCGGCAATGGTGCGACAGGGTCGAGCCCGGAATCCACAGCTTTTCCTGAATCTGCCCCATCGACAGGCCCGCAGCCCCGGCGCGCACCAGCAGCCGATACACCCGCAGGCGCGTGGCATTGCCAAGCGCCGACAGACGCGAAGCGGCAAGGTCGATGTCCATGGGCGAGTCTCCTTATTCTATATTTCTAGCAGTATGGAAATTAAACGCAAGACAATTTCGCCGCGCTAGGTGACCTTAGGTCACTCGCCACCGCCCCGGCGATCGGCGGATCGCGGCCATCCTGCCCGTCCGGGTTTCGATGCCTTGCCGGAAAAGCTGGTTTGCAAGCTGGCAGCAGTCCCGATAGACAGCGCCAGATCAGCCGCGCGTGCAACCGGGGCTGCCCATCGTGCCTGTGTCTCAGCGCCCCTTCAACCTGACGGTCTGACCGTGCCCCCCGTGAACCACCTGCAAGCCACCCTTGACCTGTTGTCCGACGTCGAGGCCACGCCGCGTCCCGCCGACGCGGTCACCTCTGCATGGTTTCGCGCCCGCCGTCCGATGCCCGACGCGGACCGTGGGGTGATCCTGGACCTGCTCTATGCGCTGCTGCGGCATCGGGCCCGGCTGGGCTGGTGGTTGGCCCGACTGCGGCAGGCCGACAGCCCACGCAACCGGCTGCTGGCCTGGCTGGCGCTGGCCGAGGGCCGCTCGCCGGACCAGATCCGCCGCCTGTTCGGCGGCGCGGCGGCCCTGACGGATGGCGAGCAGGCGCTGCTGACCGGGTTGCGCGGCGGCAAGATCACCCATCCCGACATGCCCGACGAGACGCGGATGGAATGCCCGCCCTGGGCGATGGCCCCCTTGCGCCAGCGCTTCGGCACCGCGTTCGGGCCCGAGATGGCGGCGACCCTGCTGCCGCCGCCGCTCGACCTGCGGGTCAACCCGATCAAGGCCACCCGCGACAGCGTGCTGCGCGACCTGAAAGACATGGGTCTGCGCGCCGAGGCCACCCAACTCGCGCCGCAGGGGATACGGC
>CALESR010000028.1 GCA_937907485.1 uncultured Paracoccaceae bacterium
GCCGAACACCACGGTGACGATCAGCGCCAGCTACACCACGCCGTGGGACAGCATCAATGTTCGCCTTCGGATGGACTGACTGACCGGGCTGGCACGGGAAGTGATGGCCGATCTCGGAACGGCGGCATGAAGCGGCGTTGTTGCAGAAAGGGGCCTGAGGCGTGGCTTCCCCTTTCCCCATCAGTCTCAAGACACTCAGGCGATCTCAGGGGTGCCGAGGGCATTGAAGCGGTTTATGAGTGCGGCGCGGATTTGGATTTCGGCAGTTTGGCGGTCTGTGTCTCTCCCGGCGATGTGCTCTCTGAAGAACTTGAGGCAGCGCATCTTGGCCTCGGCGCGGATGCGTTCGTGGTATCCGGTCACACACTTCAAGAACGCGCGGCCATGATGACGCGTCGCTTGGAGGGTGTCGTTGCGCACCCGGGCGGCAGGGCAGTCCTCTTTCCACGGGCGACCATTCTTGCGGATCGGGATGGCCGCTGTGCCGCCAAGCGCGATGATGGCGCTTTGGCAGCGGCGGATATCGTCGGCGCCGTCCGCGGTCCCGCTGCCGATGGCCCCGTCTTGCGGGACTTGCTCGAGCAGATCCGATAGGACGGGGCTGTCGCATTCCCGGCTGGGGGTGAGCGGAAGCTTGAACAGCACCTTGATCGACTGGCAGAACTGGATCGCCGCATTGGAGAAGACTGGCATGTCGAGGGCGCCCGTCATGCGGCGCGTTCCAGGCCATTTCACTGTCCAGCCAGATCAACTGTGACCCGCGCTTCCTGAGCGCAGCATTGTCGTCAGACCAGTTGGTTGTGCAGTCGCGGGTGGGCTTGCCTTGCTCATGCCGCCCATCTAACCGCATGGATTCACGATGTAAATCCTGCACGGCGGACCGTACTGCAACAACGCATCGTCAGCGGTGGACCTGAACGACTTATGTTTCAGTTCACCGAAGCGCTTTCAGTCAGGCACCCGGACTTCTGGCATCGCCGCCAATAGCTCGCGAGCGTAGTCACTTTGCGGGGCGTCGAAAACGGATCTCGTATCACCTTTCTCGACAATCTCGCCGCGATAAATCAGGGCGACCCGGTCACATATATATCGGATCACGCCCAGATCGTGGCTGATGAAGAAATAGGTCAGGTTCAAGCGCTTCTGCAGGTCGATCAGCAGGTTCAAGACCTGTGCCTGCACCGATACATCAAGCGCCGAAGTCGGCTCATCTAGCAGGATCAGGCGCGGTCCCGGTGCAAGGGCGCGGGCGATGCAGATGCGCTGACGCTGTCCGCCTGAAAACTCGTGCGGATAGCGGTAAAGGTGTTGGGGTCCCAACCCTACCAAGTCGAGCAACTCTGTCGCCCGGTCGGTGCGTTGACGCCGGTTCAACCCCAGCAGGTCGCGATGGATCAGCATCGGTTCGGTCACAATGTCATGCACCGACATGCGTGGATTGAGCGAGGCATAAGGATCTTGAAAAACGATCTGAATCTGCGCCCGCAACGCCCGCAGGGCCGCGGGTGACAATGTCGCCATGTCCTTGCCCTCGAACCGGATGATGCCGCTCGTGGGCGTATCCAGTCGCAGGATCTGCCTTGTAAGGGTGGTTTTGCCCGAGCCGGATTCACCGACCAGACCAAAGCTTTCACCTTCGCGGATGCTGAGGGTGACATCCGTCAGGGCGCGCACTTCGGCACCCTGTCCAAACATGCCCCGGCGCGCCGGAAACACACGGGTGACTCCTTGGATCTCAAGCATTGGCATTCTCCAACGCTTGGGTTGCCACGGGGCAGGCAACCATGTGCCCGGCCTCGACCGCGACTTTGTGCGGGGGCTTTTGTGTGCAACTCGGTTGCGCCAACGGGCACCGCTGCGCAAAACGGCACCCGGGCGGTGGCGTGATCAAATTGGGGACGGATCCGGGCAAACCACGCAAGGCGCCGCGCTGCACGTTCCGCGCCGGAATGGCGTCCAGCAGTGCCTTTGTGTATGGGTGTGTCGGGCGGTCCAGGACGGCACGAACGGGACCGGATTCGACAATGGTGCCCGCATACATCACAGCAACATGGCTGCAGGTCTGAGCGACCACACCCAGATTATGCGTGATCAGGACAACCCCCATGTCATGATCAACCACCATTTGTTTCAGCAGTTTCAGGATCTGCGCCTGCACCGAGACATCCAGCGCTGTCGTGGGCTCATCGGCGATCAGCAAGTTTGGGCGCCCGATCAACGCCATGGCAATCAATACCCGCTGGCGCATCCCGCCCGAGAACTGGTGCGGATAATCGTCCACGCGGGCCGCAGCGTTGGGGATAC
This sequence comes from uncultured Paracoccaceae bacterium, assembly GCA_937907485.1. Lineage (GTDB taxonomy): Bacteria > Pseudomonadota > Alphaproteobacteria > Rhodobacterales > Rhodobacteraceae > Pararhodobacter. Next base: position 2,305 of record CALESR010000028.1, read on the forward strand.
CGACTTCCTCCAACATGCGGATAGCCAGCGCGCGCGCGGCGCGGTGGCGCTCACCCCGTCCGGCCTTCGGGCCAAGATCAAGCACGGCCGGATCGCGGACGGCCGCAGCAAGGGCGACGTCGATCAGTTGCGTTCCAATCCTGAAGGCCGGGTTAAGGTTGGTTGTCGGATCTTGAAAGATCATGCCGATCCGCTTGCCGCGCAACGCCTGCATCTCGCGATCTGACAGCGCCAGCACATCGGTGCCATCAAGGCAGATCGCGCCGTCGAGGTATTGCGCAGGCGGCGAGGGCACCAAACGCGACACTGACAGGCCGGTCAGGGATTTGCCGCAGCCAGTCTCGCCCACAAGGCCCCAGATCTCGCGCCGATTGACGGTCAAATCGATGCCCGCCAGCACATGCGCCGAGCCTTCGAAGCTGGTCATGGACAGGTGGAGGTTGCGGATTTCAAGCAGGGGACTGGTCATGTCAACGCCTCGCACGGGGATCGAGAACGTCGCGCAAGCCGTCGCCCAAAAGGTTGAAACCGAACACGGCAAGGAACATTGCAAGGCCCGGGAAGATGGCGGTCCACCAGAAATCGGGCATGTAGGATCGCGAAATCGACAGCAGCGTGCCCCATTCGGGTGTCGGAGGCCGCACGCCGATGCCGATGAACCCCAGTGCGGCCACGGTCAGAATGGCAAAGCCCATGTCCAGCGACATCTTGACGATCACCGGCGAAACGATGTTGGGCAGGATATGGCGAAACAGCACGCGGGCCGGGCTGGCGCCGATGGCGCGGGCGGCGCTGACATAGACCTCTTCGCGCGCCGAAATCACCTCACCTCGTACCAAGCGCGCATAGCCAGGCCACCATGACAGCGAAATCGCGAGTATCATGTTCACAAAGCCCGGCCCCAGCGCCGCCGCCACTGCCATCGCAAGGATCAGACCTGGAATGGTGAGCATCAGGTCAGACAGGCGCATCAGCACCTCGTCGATCCAGCCGCCATTGAACCCGGCGATCGCCCCAACCGTCGTGCCGATCAAGGTGCCAATCAGAACAACCGCAAACCCTGCCGCGACCGACACAGTGGTGCCCGCCATGACAAGCGACAGCACGTCCTGGCCAAGCTCGTTGGTGCCAAAAGGATGCCCCACAGACGGCGCGAGAAACCGGTTCGCCGTATCGACACCCCCCGCAACGTGTTCCGGATAGGGCGCGAGAAGCCCGCCAAAAGCGGTAAAGAACAGCACCAGAAAGACCATCACCGCCCCGACGATTGACAGTTTGCTCTGGCGAAACCGAAACAAAGCCCGACGCATCGCTTCGGACCGTGCTGTGCGCGCGACGGCGGGAGTGGTGGCGATATCCGTCATTCGTAGCGTACCTTGGGATTGATGACGCCATAGAGAACGTCGATGACGATGTTGGCAGTGACAAACAGCAAGCCGATCACAAAGGCCACACTGACCACCGGCATGAAATCCTGCGCCACAATCGCCTGCGTCGCATAAAGGCCAAGGCCGGGCCAATCAAAGACCGTTTCGACCAGAACCGTCCCCCCCAGCATCCAGCCGAAATACAGCCCGATAACGGTCAATGTCGCCGAAATCGCGTTTCGGGCGACATATTTGAAGATGATCAGCCGTTGCGAAAGACCCAGCGCGCGCGCGGTCGTCACATAGTCTTGCTGCATCACTTCCAGCGTCGAGGCGCGCATCATCCGCATGATCGTGGCGAGCGGCGACAGCGACATGGCAATCGCGGGCAGCGCGAGGTGGCGGCACGCCATCGCAAACCCTTCGAAATCGCCGGTGAGCAGGGCGTCGATTGTGTAAAACCCGGTGATGCCTGTCGGCGGCTCCCAGATGATCGGGAAGCGGCCGCCAAGCGGCAGCCACATGAGCCACATTGCGAAGAAGAGTTGCAACAAAAGGCCCAGAAAGAACCGTGGCATCGAGATCGCCGCGATCGCGGAGACGCTGGACAGGTAGTCGGGCCAGCGGTTGCGATAGACCGCCGCCAACAGGCCAGCAGGGATGCCGAGCACGATGGCAAGGGCCAGCGCTGCAAAGACAAGTTCAAGCGTGGCCGGCAAATATGTTGCAAGGTCTTGCGCCACTTCGCGGCGCGTAAAGATCGACACCCCGAAATCGCCACGCAGCAGGCCTGTCGCATAGTCCCAGTATTGGACCCACAACGGGCGATCCAGACCAAATTCGCGCGCATAGGCCGCTATTTCTGCGGCTGTCGCGTTGGGTCCGGCAGCCAGCCCAACCGGGTCGCCGGGCAGCATGCGCGAGATGACGAACATGATCACCGTGAGACCGATCAGAATCGGAATGATCAGCACCACGCGTTTGACGATAAATCGGATCATGATCGGTCCTGCGATGGGCCGGGGGCGCGGGTTTGGCGCGCCCCCGGCAAAGATAGACTACAGTGACAGCGGCCACGCCTCGACCGCGTTCGCCGCGACGGGTGTGAAACCGTAGTTCTGCACCGAGTCCCGCAGCCCGATCTTGCGCTTTTCCAGCACGCCGAAGATGTCCGGGCAATCCGAGATCAGCAGATCTTGCAATTGGCCATAGATCGCGATGCGCTGCGCCGGATCGGTTTCGGTCCGGCCGGTTTCGATCAGGCGGTCGGCCTCGGGGTTGTTATAGACCGCGTTCTGCCAGCCACCATTGCGCGAGCTGTGATAAGCCGCATAGGCGATGTTGTCCGGATCACCGTAGTTCGCGGTTTGGTAGACAGGGAAGAAATCAGGGAAGGTTTCGGGCGACTGGCAAGCTGCGACCATGTCGGGCCAGTTCATCGGCATGATTTCCAGCGTGATGTTCAACGCCTGCAGGCTGTCGAGCAGGATCAGAGCCCAGCGGCGCTGTTGCTCAAGCCCGTTCACATGCGCCATCCGCAGGGTGATGCCGCCTTGGGGCGTGGCGGTCATCGCCAGATGTTCCCGCGCGCGGTCAAGATCGGTGCGATAGACCTCCATGTCGGGATTGTGGCCCAGAATACCCGTCGGCAATGGGCCGACCATCAGATCCGCATAGCCCGATGCGTCCAGCATGCCCTGATAGTTCATGGCGTAAGCCACGGCCTTGCGCATGTTGATGTCGGCCATCGCCCCGTGAGCGGTGTTCATTTTAATCGAGAAGGTGCGGTATTCCGGTTCGATCACGCGCACGACGCCTGCGGCGTCCGCCAGCGAATCCATGTCTTCGCTGGTCATATCCAGCGCCATGTGCACTTCACCGCGCTGCAGCATCAGGCGCTGGGTCGAGGTTTCGCGCACGATCTGCCAGATCACGCCATCCAGATTGCCGCCGCCTGCCTGCCACGCGGTTTCCGCGCGCTGCAAGTGATAAAGGGCGCCAGCCTCGGCCCGGCGCACCGTGAAGGGGCCCGAGCCCGCGACATTGGCCTGCAACCACGCAGCGCTGTCGTCTGCGCCAGCGTTCGCCTCGGCCTGTGCCTTGGAGACAATGAAGATCCACGGAATGACCTGAAGGAAGGCCGCGAACGGGCTGGCAAGATCGAACCGCACGGTGTGGTCGTCCACCGCCGTGATGCCTTCGGGATCGACGATGCCGCGGATCATCCAGCTGTTGCCGCGCGCCAAACGCAAGGCGCGTTGATAGGAAAAGACAACATCGGCCGCGGTGACGGGTGTGCCGTCATGGAACACCGCAGCCGGATTCAAGGCGAAAGTATAGGTGAGGCCATCTGCGCTGGCTTCCCAAGATTGCGCGAGCGCAGGCACCGCTTCGGGCGGATTGCCCGCGACGCGCACCAGCGGATCGTAGGTGTTGCGCAAAAAGAAGCTGGCCGAATAGCCCGTCGCGGTGTGCGGGTCAAAGTTGGGAATATCCTGTCCCGAGGCGATGATCAGAATGTTGCCGCGCGACTGGGCGAAGATTTCTTGCGGGAAGGTCGCGGCAGCGAGCCCGGCGCCGCTAAGCGCCATAAAGCTTCTGCGCGAGAGTGTTGTGATGTCGATGTTGGTCATGGTCTACTCCTTGTTGGGGATTGACGGGCAGCACACCCGTTGTTGGCATTGAAAATCATCCGGCCGCGGCGACTTCTTTTGGTGCCTTGACGGTCGATGGGTGGAAGAGACGCACATAGTCTTGGGTCACATAGCCCAGCCTCAAGTCGCGCTCGACAAGGGCAGGATCACGCAAAGCCGGGTCGCCAAAGCCTGCGCCGCCCGCCAGAACGATTTCGACGCGGGCATGGGCATTGTGCAGCTCGACAAGCTTGCCGGTGCCACAATCCTCGATCAGCACGCCATCGGCAGCCAGCATTTTACCGCTGGCCATGCCACCTGCGTGCCCACCGAACAGGCCCGGGATGGGGTTGTTCACGCCCTCAGGGAACACCGAGGCCAGCGTCGTGCGGCCATCATTGATCAACTTGCGGAAGACAACGCGCTGACCCAGACCGCCACGGTGGCGGCCAGCACCGCCCGTGTCGGCGACCAAGGCCTTTTCTTCCACCAAGATCGGTGCGCGGCTTTCCATCAATTCGATCGAGGTATTCGCCGCCGAAGTCGGCCATAGCAGCGCCGAATGCCCATCGCTACGTTCGGACCCACCCTGACCGCCACCGCAGAACAGCATGTCGGAGTAGAATGCACCCCGGTCATCCTGACCGTAAATAGTCGAGGCGACCGCGAGCCCGGTAAAGGCCTGGACGTCCCCAGGGCGGGCACCCGCCAGCGCCTGAAAGATGTTGGGCGCCAGATACCAGCCGGTACGGGTGCGGAGGTTGACTGAGACCGGGTAAGTGCAGTTCAGGATTGAGCCTTCGGGCGCCTTCACGGTGAAGGGACGATAGCAGCCCGCGTTGCCGCGCACCTTGGGCGTCAGCATGCACTTCAGCGGATAGGTTGCATGGGCCGAAGTGTAGTTCAGCGTCGAGTTCAGACCACCTTGCGCCAGTTGCGGCGGTGCCCCGTCAAAATCGATCTCCATCGCGTCGCCTTGGACGCGGATCGACACCGGATAGGTCATCACCTCGCCCAAAGGGTTGTTGGTGACGGTGCTGGTATAAACGCCATCGGGAATGGCGCGCACAGCGTCGCGCATTGCCTTTTCAGACAGGTCCTGAACCACCTGTGCCAAAGCGCCCAGATCGTCCATGCCGTATTCGGCCATGAACGCTTCCAGCCGATCTGCACCGATGACGTTCGCGGTGACGAAAGACTGGATATCGCCGATGACCTGCTCGCCGTTGCGGACGTTCTGGGCGATCATGCGGAACAGCGTTTCGTTCGGCACCCCGGCGTCATACAGCTTCATTGGCGGGATCTGCAGGCCTTCCTCGTAGATCTCGCGCGCTTTTAGCGAATCCTTGGTGCCGCCAATGTCAGAGACATGGCCGACCGTGCCCATCAGCCCCACCAACCTGCCGTTTCTGAACGCCGGCGTGACGATCGCAATATCAAACAGGTGTCCGGCGCAGAGCCACGGGTCATTCGTAAGCAGCACATCGCCCGGTTTCAATGTCTCGGCCGGATACCGCTCTAGCAGCGCCTTGACCGCGCGCGGCAGGGTCAGGTTAAAGACCGGCATGGCGCGCGGGCTATGGGCCAGTGTCTCGCCCATGGGATCCAAAAGCTCGCAGGCAAAATCCTGCGCCTCTGAAATCACCAGTGAAAACGCGGTGCGGCACACGGTCTGCCACATTTCCTCGACCACGTTCACAAGCCGGCTCCACATGATTTCCAGCCCGATCGGATCGGACTGGATCACGCGCACCGCATCGGCGCGGCTCATGCCCGCCGTGATGCGCGTCTCGGCTTCTTGCGTTGCCGCGACCTCGATACACAGGTTCAGCGCCTCATCCACGCGCACGCGGTCGCGCGGACCGATGATGGTGGTCGACTCGCGCTCTTCGATGATCGCCGGGCCATCAAGCCGGTCACCCGGAATCAGTGCGTAGCGGTCATAGACCATGGCTTCAAAGGCGCCGTCAGCAAACCACGCGCGCCGCTGCCCCTTGACCCGGCCATCGAGCGATGCACCGCCGGTCGCGCCCTTGACTGAAATTTCCGGTCGCGGCCCGATGCAGCGCAGGCGGAAGTTGACTGCTTCGATCCGCGCCCCGTCAAAGACCTTTGTATAGCGTGCCTCGTAGGCCTTGGCGAAGGCATCCCGTATCGCGGGCAGACTATCCGCGTCGATCTGCACGCTCGGCAAGGTGACCGAGATTTCGTGCATCTGTCCAACAAGCCGCATATCGGCCTGGATTTCGACGGTGATGTCGGCATCCTTGACGCCCGCCGCGTTCAGATGCCCACGGCTTTCGACCTCAAGCGCATGCAACAGCGCATTCAAAGGAGCAGGGTCAAAGCTGTCCGTCAATTCGAGCCGGTGCGAGCGGACGCCTTCGAAGCTGAGCGGCGCCACAAGAAAACCCAGCGCCGAGGCCGCGCCCGATGCGGGGGGAATGATGACCTCGGCCACCCCCATCGCGCGGGCGACGTTGACGGCATGCGCCGGCCCCGCGCCTCCGAAAGCCACCATCGCGTACTGCCGCGGGTCCTTGCCCTTTTCGACCAGATGGACTCGGGCCGAGGCCGCCATGCTTTCAACAACGACCTTGTGAATCCCCAAAGCCGCTTCTTCGATGGACAGGTTCAGAGGTGTCGCCACCGTCGCAACCGCGCGTCGCGCGGCGTCAACATCCAGCGTCATGCGCCCGCCCAGGAAGAACCCTGGGTCATAATAGCCCAGCACCAGGTTGGCATCGGTCACGGTCGGCTGCAGGCCGCCCAGCCCATAGCAGGCAGGACCGGGGTCGGACGCCGCGGAATGCGGACCGACTTTCAGCAAGCCAACCTCGTCAAGCGCCGCGATGGATCCACCGCCCGCGCCGATCTCGATCATGTCGATCACTGGCGCCTTGATCGGCAAGCCAGAGCCCTTGGTAAATCGGTGGACGCGCGCCGCTTCCATCATCGGGGCAATCTCGGCCCGGTTATCCTCGATCATGCAGGCCTTGGCGGTTGTTCCGCCCATATCAAACGAAATCACATCGGCGCGGCCCGCCAATTCGCCGAAAAGGGCCGTCGCCAAGCCGCCACCCGCAGGGCCGCTTTCAAGCAGGCGGATCGGCAGTTCGCGCGCCGTTTCCAGCGAAACCAGGCCGCCCGCTGAATGCATAAGCCGCAGCGACCCGTTGAAGCCGCGCGCCTTCAGCTCGGTTTCTAGCCGCTGCAAATACCTGCCCATCAGCGGCTGCACATAAGCATTCGCGCACGTCGTGACCGTGCGCTGGTATTCGCCCATCTCGGCCACCACGTCAGACGAGATTGAAACCGAAACCCCGGGCGCGGCAGCGCGGATCAGTTCCGCCGCGCGGCGTTCATGCGCGGGGTTGGCGTAAGAATGCAAGAAAGTTACGGCAATGGCCTCGCAGCCCTGTGC